>NZ_JZRD01000031.1:0-179191 GCF_000963995.1 Pantoea sp. SM3 | reverse complement strand
TTTTGTCTTAACTGATCGGCATTAGGTCAATGACCGCTTTTTCTTTGCCTCGAACCCAGGCTTACTCGATGTTAGCGCCACCGTTAATACGGAACACAATGTTCATGGTCAGGCCTTTGCCAGGACGACCAGGCTGATAGCGCCACTTCTTCATGGCCTGCTTCACTTCACGCTCAAACATATTGCGCGGTTCGGCAGAGAGAATTTCCACGTTATCGACACGACCGTCGCTATCCACATCAAACTGTACGCGTACACGCCCTTCCACGCGTAACGCAAACGCGCGCGCTGGGTAGGCAGGTTTGCTCACGTTCATCGCTTTCGGCCCGTTAGAGACGGTCTGCGTTGGTGCTGGATTGCTTTTCGGTGCCGTGGTCGGACGCGTCTGGGTGGTCGGGATATCCTGCTTAACCGGATTCTCCTGCGGCTTCACTTCTTTACGCGGCTTCGGCTCGACCTTTTTCTCTACCTTGGGCTTCGGTTTCGGCTTGGGCTTCGGTTCAGGTTTCGGAATCGGCACGGGCTCGACTTTAGGCGGCTCTGGTGCGACTTCCGGCTCAGGTTCGGGCTCTGGCGGCGGCGGAGTCACCACGGCGGGAGCCGGTTCTGGCTGCACTTCAGGCGCCACCATGGTCACGCTGATTGGCTGGGATGCTTTCGGAACCTCAATGGTCTGATGAAACGATGCATAGAGAATGCCCGCAATCAGCGAGCCGTGGAGTACCACGGACAAGATCATAGCTACGGGGGTACGTGTAGGAAGAGGCGTAGTCAACGTCGTCATATCAGTCATATTCATTGAGTGAAGCGCAGATTTTAAATGCAAATAGCAATCAGTTTCAATAAGCGATGTGTAAGCCACTCGCAGAAAGGCGTTTTTTAGCGGGGATTGCGCTATATGACGGTGGATTTATCTTTCATTTGCACTCTGATTAACGATCACTTAACGTGTCTCGCAATTTCGGCAAGTCTAACGGGAGTACCCCATCGTGCTTTACGTCATTTATGCGGAAGATACCGCAGATTCACTGGAAAAACGCAATTCCGTACGCCCTGCGCATCTCGCGCGCTTGCAGTTACTGCAGGATGAAGGTCGACTGATCGCCGCTGGCCCAATGCCCGCTGTCGATAGCAACGATCCGGGTCCCGCAGGTTTTACCGGTTCAGTGATCATTGCCGAGTTTTCCTCGCTGGAAACCGCACAATCCTGGGCTAATGACGATCCGTACATTGCCGCTGGCGTGTATGAGAAAGTGGCGGTTAAACCGTTTAAACGCGTATTTTAATCGATGTGGCAGTTTGTTTTACTGCTGGTAGCGGTGTTAACGCTGATTGGCAGAGCACTCTGGATTTGGCGTCAGCAAGGCTGGCGCCAGGCCCGGCAGCACATTGTGATGTTAGTCGTGCTGGCGGCCGCATTACAGATCGTCAATGTCTCTCTGGTGTTACGCGGCGCTTAACGGCCGCGTAAGCCATTTACATATTCTGCGTGATGAACAGGATGGATCGGCGATGCTGCTGCGCCACCTGATGACGAATGGCATGGATACGTTTATAGCGACGTGACTGCCCTTCCAGCCAACGTGCACGACGGCGGTGTACCTGACGTAACATTCTCCAGCGCGCCACTTCATTTCTGCTTCGTCTCATCACATCCTCATCAGACAGGCTAAACTCGCCAGGCATTATAAAGATCTGATTGAAAATGCCAAATCGAAAGCTTCATTGAACTGTCATTCACGATTAAAGGTTTCACTAGTGCTATTCAGCACGTAAACTTTCCTCATCAAAGCGCGAACAGGATGTCCACTTAATGACTACATTTTATACCCTAATCAGTTGGTTGCTGCTGTTCGGCTACTGGTTGCTGATTGCGGGTGTCACGCTGCGTATCCTGATGAAACGCCGCGCAGTGACGTCCGCCATGGCCTGGTTGCTGATCATCTATATTCTGCCGCTGGTGGGTATTATCGCGTATCTGTCGTTTGGTGAACTTCATCTGGGCAAACGCCGGGCGGAGCGCGCACGCACCATGTGGCCCTCCACCGCCAAGTGGCTTAACGACCTCAAACAGTGCCGCCATATCTTTGCCACCGAGCACAGTGACGTGGCACGTTCATTATTTGAACTCTGTCACCATCGTCAGGGCATTGCGGGTGTAAAAGGCAATCAGCTGCAGCTGCTCACTAACTCTGATGATGTGATGCATGCGTTGATCCGTGATATCCAACTGGCTCGTCACAACATCGAGATGGTGTTTTACATCTGGCATCCGGGCGGCCTGGCGGATGAGGTCGCGGAGTCGCTGATGGCGGCTTCACGCCGGGGTGTGCATTGCCGCCTGATGCTGGACTCCGCGGGCAGCGTGGCATTTTTCCGTAGCCCCTGGGCGAATATGATGCGCAATGCCGGTATCGACGTGGTTGAGGCGTTACAAGTGAGCCTGCTGCGTGTGTTCCTGCGCCGTATGGATTTGCGACAGCATCGTAAAGTGGTGCTCATCGATAACTATATTGCCTACACCGGCAGCATGAACCTGGTCGATCCTCGCTACTTCAAGCAGGATGCAGGCGTGGGTCAATGGATCGATTTGATGGCGCGTATGGAAGGGCCGGTCGCGACCACGATGGGCATCGTTTATGCCTGTGACTGGGAGATCGAAACCGGCAAACGCATTCTACCGCCCGCGCCGGATGCCAACATCATGCCCTTTGAGCAGGAAAGCGGTCATATCATCCAGGTGATCGCTTCGGGACCGGGCTTCCCGGAAGATATGATTCATCAGGCGCTGCTGACGGCGGTCTACTCCGCACGTGAACAGCTGATCATGACAACGCCCTATTTCGTCCCCAGTGACGACCTGCTGCACGCCATCTGCACCGCTGCGCAACGCGGTGTGGAAGTCAGTATTGTGGTGCCACGCCACAATGATTCGCTGTTGGTGGGCTGGGCCAGCCGCGCGTTCTTCACCGAACTGCTGGAAGCTGGCGTAAAAATTTATCAGTTTGAAGACGGTTTGCTTCATACCAAAAGCGTGCTGGTCGATGGACAGCTGAGTCTGGTCGGTACCGTAAACCTTGATATGCGCAGCCTGTGGCTTAATTTTGAAATCACGCTGGTGGTGGATGATGATGGATTTGGCAGCGATTTGGCCACGGTGCAGGATGACTATATTGCCCGCTCACGCTTACTGGATGGTGCGCGCTGGGCTAAACGTGCGTGGTGGCAACGCATCGTTGAACGACTGTTTTACTTCTTTAGCCCTTTACTGTAAAACGAGCGACAAGATTACCGCCTCAGAGTAAGCAGGAATGACCATGGATTTAAATAATCGCCTTACCGAAGATGAAACGCTGGAACAGGCCTACGACATTTTTCTAGAACTGGCAGGTGATAACCTCGATCCGGCTGACATCATTCTGTTCAATCTGCAGTTTGAAGAGCGCGGCGGTGCAGAGTTGTTTGACCCGTCGGAAGACTGGCAGGAGCACGTCGATTTCGATCTCAACCCGGACTTCTTTGCGGAAGTGGTGATTGGTTTGGGTGAAGCGGACGGCGAGCCGATTACCGATGTGTTTGCCCGCGTGCTGCTGTGCCGCGAGAAAGACCATAAGCTGTGCCACATCCTCTGGCGTGAATAATCGCTGACGTATAAAACAACGCCGGGCAATTGCCCGGCGTTTTCTTTTCGACCTTATAAAGGATCGACCTTCAAACAGGATACTGCGTGGCGGAAACTCCCCTCCAGCAAAGGACGCGTTTTCGCACATTCAGGTCCGGCAATCGGACAACGGGTGCGGAATACGCAGCCCGATGGCGGATTGATCGGTGAAGGCAGTTCACCTTCCAGCAGCTGGATCTGTTTGTTTTTTTCCAGATCCGGATCCGGGATCGGCACCGCAGACATCAGTGCACGGGTGTAAGGATGCTGCGGATTGTTGTACACCGAGTCATAAGTGCCCAACTCGACCGCATGACCGAGATACATCACCAGCACACGGTCAGAGATATGCTTCACCACCGCCAGATCGTGCGCAATAAAGATGAGCGATAATCCCATTTCACGTTGCAGCTGCTGCAGCAGATTCACTACCTGCGCCTGAATCGACACATCCAGCGCCGAAACCGGTTCATCGCAAATAATCAGCTTGGGTTCGAGGATAAGCGCACGCGCAATACCGATACGCTGACACTGACCACCGGAAAACTCGTGTGGATAACGGTTGATGAGGTTTGGCAGCAGCCCAACCTTCATCATCATGTTCTTCACCTTATCCTTCACTTCCTGCTTGGGCATCTTCGGATAGTAGGTGCGCAGCGGCTCGGCAATGATGTCGCCAATGGTCATGCGCGGGTTCAGCGAGGCCAGCGGATCCTGGAAAATCATCTGGATATCGCTGCGCGCCTGGCGCCACTCATCCTGACTCTGTCCCAATAAATTACGTCCCAGCCAAGCCACACGACCGTCGGTGGCTTTCACCAGGCCGATGATGGCGCGTGCCAGGGTTGATTTACCACAGCCCGATTCGCCCACTACGCCGAGGGTTTCCCCCTCATACAAGCGCAGGCTAACGCCATCCACTGCTTTCAGTGTTTTTGGCGGCTGCCAGAACCACTGTTTGCCGTCTTTAATATCGAAATGCACCTTAAGATCGGCGATTTCCAGTAAGACTTTCTTCTCTTCGATGACGGTGCTCATGCTAATTCCTCCACCGGTTTGAAGCAGGCACGCAAACGCCCTTCCGCGAAAGGCTCCAGCGGCGGTGACTTGGCACAGACGTCCATCGCAAAGGCGCAACGTGGCTGGAACGGGCAGCCCTGCGGCAAGCGCAACAGGTTAGGCGGGTTGCCGGGAATCGTGGTGAGTGAATCCCCCTCTTCCGCATCCAGGCGCGGCACCGCACTTAGCAGGCCAATGGAGTAAGGATGTGCAGGCTGATAAAACACATCGCGTGCGCGGCCATACTCCATGGTACGACCGGCGTACATCACCAGCACTTTGTCACAGATACCGGCAACCACCCCGAGATCGTGCGTGATCATGATGATCGCGGTGTTGAATTCGCGTTTCAGCTCGTTCAGCAGCGTCATGATTTGTGCCTGCACCGTCACATCCAGTGCCGTGGTCGGTTCATCGGCAATCAGCAATTTAGGACGGCACAGCAGTGCCATGGCGATCATCACACGCTGACGCATGCCGCCAGAGAACTCATGCGGGAACATCTTCATGCGCTTGCGTGCTTCAGGCATTTTCACCGCATCCAGCATGCGTACGGACTCTTCAAACGCCTGCGCGCTGCTCATCCCTTTATGCAGTTTCAGCACTTCCATCAGCTGCTCGCCGACGCGCATGTACGGATTAAGCGAGGTCATCGGGTCCTGGAAAATCATCGCAATCTGCTCGGCGCGCAGCTTGTTCAGTTTGTTCTCCGGCAGATTGAGAATCTCATCGCCATTGAATTTTGCCGAACCGCCAATGCGTCCGTTTTTTGCCAACAGGCCCATCAGGGCGAAAGCGGTTTGCGACTTGCCCGATCCCGATTCGCCGACGATACCCAGGGTTTCGCCGGCACGCAGTGAAAAGTTCAGGTCGTTGACTGCGGTGACATCACCATCGTGGGTGCCAAAGGTCACGCGCAGGTCTTTAACGTCCAGCAGCAGGTTACTGTTTCCCGCACGTGCAGCCATTGCTGGCTGAAATTCATGTATGGTCATCGGGAAACTCCTTAACGATCTTTCGGGTCGAGGGCATCACGCAGGCCATCGCCGATAAAGTTGAAACAGAACAGCGTAACCACGAGGAAACCCGCCGGGAACATCAGCAACCAGGGCGAGACTTCCATGGAGTTGGCGCCGTCACTCAGGAGTGCGCCCCAACTGCTCAGCGGCTCTTGCGTACCCAACCCGAGGAAACTGAGGAAGGATTCAAACAGAATCATGCTGGGTACCAGCAATGAGGCATAGACCACGACCACACCCAGCACGTTTGGCACGATGTGACGCAGCACGATGTTGAAGGTCGACACCCCACCCACCTGAGCCGCTTCAATAAACTCTTTGCGCTTCAGGCCCAGCGTCTGGCCACGCACGATACGCGCCATATCCAGCCACGACACCATGCCGATTGCCACAAAGATCAGCAGAATGTTACGGCCGAAGAAGGTCACCAGCAGGATCACGAAGAACATGAACGGGAAGGAGTTGAGGATTTCCAGAATACGCATCATCACGGAGTCGATTTTGCCGCCGAGATAGCCCGCCAGCGAACCATACAGCGTGCCCACCAGCACCGCGATCAACGCGGAGGCAATGCCGACCATTAATGAGATACGACCGCCAATCGCCACGCGCACCAGCAAGTCACGTCCCGATGAGTCGGTACCAAACCAGTGGCCTGATACCGTATCCGGTGCCGCAGACATCATGCCCCAGTCGGTATCATCAAATTTAAACTGCGACAATACCGGCGCAAAGATCACGAACAAGGTAATCGCTAACAACACCAGCAAACTGATCAGCGCAGCGCGGTTATGGATGAAGCGGCGACGCGCATCCTGCCACAGGCTGCGCCCTTCGACTTCCAGTTTTTCACTGAAGGCATCCAGAGCTTCGCTGTTTTTCTTACTTAACATCATGGGCGAACTCCAGAATCAGTAACGAATTTTCGGATCGATGACGGCATACAGCACATCAACGATCGCGTTAAACAGAATGGTTAACACGCCGACCAAAATGGTCAGACTCATCACCAAAGAATAGTCACGGTTCAGGGCACCGTTAACAAACAGCTGGCCAATACCCGGCAGACCGTAAATCGATTCGATCACCATTGAACCGGTAATGATGCCGACGAATGCCGGCCCCATATACGAGAGCACGGGTAACATGGCAGGTTTCAATGCATGGCGCAGTACGATACGGCGCAGCGGCAACCCTTTGGCGCGCGCAGTGCGGATAAAGTTGGAGTGCATCACTTCAATCATCGAGCCACGGGTGATACGTGCGATGCTGGCGATATAGGCCAGAGAGAGCGCCACCATCGGCAGCAGCATGTAATTCCACTGCCCGCCGTTCCAGCCACCGCCCGGCAACCAGCGCAAGGTGATGGCGAAGACCAGCACCAGCAGCGGCGCAACGACAAAGCTGGGTATCACGACGCCCGTCATGGCGACCCCCATTACCGCGTAATCCCACAAACTGTTTTGCTTAAGCGCGGCAATAACGCCGGCCGTCACGCCGAGGATGACAGCAAGGAAGAAGGCGGCGAGGCCGAGTTTGGCCGAAACCGGGAAGGCGTGGCCGACCAGATAGTTTACGGAGTAATCTTTGTACTTAAACGATGGACCAAAGTCGCCGTGCGCCAGTTGCACTAAATAACTGACGTACTGTTTGCCGATCGGATCGTTCAGGTGATATTTGGCTTCGATGTTCGCCATCACTTCAGGCGAGAGCGTACGTTCGCCGGTAAACGGACTGCCGGGTGCCAGTCGCATCATAAAGAAGGAGATGGTGATCAGGATGAAGAGCGTCGGGATCGCTTCCAGAAGCCGACGCAGGATGAATTTTAACATTGCCGTACCTACCAGGCTGTTGCTTCACAAAGTCAAAAAGGCGGCGCTACAGCGCCGCCACTGTCGATAGCCTGAGTGCTATTAATGTTTAATGATATACAGGTTTTTATCGAGGGTTTTATCCAGCGGGTCATTGCCGGTGTAACCGCCAACGTACGGTTTCACCAGACGCGCATTCACGTAGTAGTAAACCGGCACGATGGTGCTGTCTTTATCCAGAATCTGTTCAGCTTTCTGGTAATCCGCGACACGGGCTTTATCGTCAACCGCTTTCACCGCATCGTGGATCACTTTATCGAAGTCCGCGCTCTTATAGTGCGAGGTGTTACTGCTGCTGTCAGACAGCATGATGTTCAGGAACGAGGTTGGCTCGTTATAGTCTGCACACCAGGCCGCACGGGAAACATCGAAGTTGCCCTGATGGCGGGTATCCAGGAAGGTTTTCCACTCCTGGTTTTCCAGCTTGATGTTGACGCCGATGTTCTTTTTCCAGATCGAAGAAGCGGCGATAGCCAGTTTCTTATGCAGATCCGAGGTGTTATACAGCAGGTTGAAGGTCAGTGGCTTATCAGCGGTATAACCGGCTTCAGCCAGCAGTTTTTTCGCTTCTTCGTTACGCTTGTTCTGATCCCACTTGAACCAGTCAGGCGGCAGCAATTCCATACCATCTGTGGCTGGCGGGGTGAAGCTGTAGGCTGGCAACTGACCTTGGGCCAGTACTTTGTTTACCATGATGTCGCGATCCAGACCCAGTTTCAGTGCAGTACGCACGCGCGGATCGGTGAATGGCGCCTTCTGGTTGTTGATTTCATAGTAATAGGTGCAGAGATACGGCTTCACCATCAACTCTTTGCCGTTATCACGCTGCAGTTTTTTGAACAACTCGATCGGCATGTTGTTATAAGTGATGTCGCTGCCGTTTTCAGAGAAGTAACGGTTCACGTCACTGACTTCTGAGTTAATTGGCAGGAAGGTCACCTTGTTCAGCACGGTATGCGCGTTATCCCAGTATTCTGGGTTACGCACGATGGTGACACGTTCGTTGATGACGTGTGATTCCAGCTTGAAGGCACCGTTGCCGACCCAGTTTTGCGGCTGCGTCCACTGATCGCCAAACTTATCGATGGCTGGTTTATACACCGGAGACATCACGGAGTTGATCAGCAGCTTGTAGAAGTAAGGAACCGGCTCGCTGAGGGTCACTTCCAGCGTATGATCGTCAATGGCTTTCACACCGAGATCGGTGATCGGTTTTTTACCGGCAATGATGTCATCGACATTCAGGATGTGGCCGTACTGTGGATAGCTGGCGTAAGGAGATGCAGTTTTAGGATCGACTAAACGCTCCCAGCTGTACACGAAATCTTGTGCCGTTACCGGCTCACCATTGGACCATTTGGCATTTTTACGCAGATGGAAAGTCCAGACTTTAAAATCTTTGTTTTCCCAGCTTTCCGCTACGCCCGGAACCGGTTTGCCATCGCTGTCGCTGATGATCAGACCTTCGTACAGATCGCGTGCGATGTTATCTTCTGGCACGCCTTCAATTTTATGTGGGTCGAGTGATTGCACTTCATCACCGTTACCACGTACCAGCTCCTGTTTTGCTGCCAATTCAACGCCTGCTGGCACTGCTGCCAAAGCGGCATTCCCTGCCAGTGCGCCGATTGCTGCAAGAACGCCTGCGGCAATCAGGCTTTTTTTCGTGATGTTGTTCATTACTTAGCTCCAGTTTTATTATCGTCACCGGGTCAGTGAACTGCCCGGCGTACCCCGTTTCCGGGAGATCTCTGCCTGTCTGAACAGAGACCACTATCACCCTTCAGGGTTTACCACGTTAATGTGCCGTCCGACTGTAGCGCCGGTTCCCCACATTACTCAATGTTTCTTTATGTAATAGTATTTCAATGCCAGCATATCTTGCGGATCTTTGCCGGTGAAACCGCCTACCCAGGGTTTCACCAGACGAACGCTGACGCGATAGTAAACCGGCACGATGGGCGAGTCCTTATCCAGCTGCGCTTCGGCCTGCTGATACAAAGATGCCCGTTGAGTGTTATCGGCAACCGTCAGGGTTTGCGCCATCAATTTATCGAAAGCATCGCTGTGATAAAATGCGGTGTTAATGGACGATCCGCTCAACAGCATGTTAAGGAAGGTTGAGGGCTCGTTATAATCCGAGCACCATGTCGCACGCACTACATCGTATTGTGCCTGACGACGTGTCTCCAGCAGCGTTTTCCACTCCTGATTTTGTAGCGTCACCTCGGCACCGAGATTCTTTTGCCACATTGAGGCGGCGGCGATGGCCTGCCGTTTGTTCTGTTCAGAGGTGTTATAAAGCAGCGTGAAACGCAGCGGATGTTGAGCATTGAAACCCGCTTCTGTCAGCAGTTGCTTCGCACTGGCGTTGCGCTCGGCCTGAGTTTGCTTCGACCATGCCGGCGCTTCAGGCGAGATGCCGTGCGTAAATGGCGGCGTCAGCGCATAGGCGGGAATCTGACCTTGCCCCATGATCTTGTCGGCGATGATGTCACGATCGAGCGTCAGCTTCAGCGCTGTTCGTACCCTGGCATCATCGAACGGGGCTTTTTTGTTATTCATCTCATAGTAGAAGGTGCAGAGCACAGGGCTGACTTTGACTTGATCGCCCAAATCCTGCTGCAACTTCTTGAACAAATCAGGAGGCACCACGCTATTGGTCATGTCCGTGCCGCCGCTGCGATAGCGGTTGATGTCACTGTTTTCGGAAGAGAGCGGCAGAAAAACGCCCTCATCAATCACGCTGTGCGCGTTATCCCAATATTGCGGATTACGCTTCAGTACAATCTTTTCATTCACTACCCAGTCAGCCAGCGTGTAGGCACCATTTCCCACATAGTTCTGCGGTTGGGTCCACTGCTCGCCGAATTTTTCAATCGCCGCGCGATACACCGGCTTCATCGCGGTGTGGGCCAGCATATCGACAAAATAGGGAACAGGCTCAGTGAGTGTCACTTCGAGGTGATGCGCATCAATCGCTTTCACGCCCAGTGAATCCGGCGAGGCTTTGCCCGCCAAAATGGCGTCAATGTTGGCGATATGGGCGGCTTGCAAATAACTGGCATAGGGTGAAGCTGTTTTCGGATCGGCCAGACGCTGCCAGCTGTAGACGAAATCTTGCGCGGTGACGGGTTCACCGTTGCTCCAGCGCGCATCTTCACGCAGGGTGAAGATCCAGATACGCCCTTGCTGGTTGCTCCACTGCGTTGCAACCCCGGGCACAATCTGACCGTTGTTATCGGTCTCAACCAGCCCTTCGAGCAAATTGCGGATAACGTTGGATTCAGGCACCCCTTCCGTTTTTTGCGGATCGAGAGAAGACACTTCACTGCCGTTGTTGATGACGATGCGCTGTGTTGCGGATAATTGCGTCCCAGCCGGGATGTCAGCTGCCTGACTGTGAGAGACATAACCTGCACCTGCAAGACAAAGCGCCAAAGACGTGCGCGCAACCTTTTTCGCTACCATGCTTTTCATCAACAAATATCAACCTTAAATAAAAACCTGATAGCGAGTAAGCAAGAAGCGTACACATTTGTCGCGAACAGGGAAAAAATTTGTGATGAGCCGAAATTATCAGAACCGATGCCCGCACGCCAAAGCTAAACAGCAAAAATGTTAGCTAATTCTCTTTTATCATGGAGTCCGCGACAGGAGAAGTGTTAATTTTCACCCTGAAATATTATTCAAGCAGATGTTTTATAAGCAATAAGTCAGCATTCAGTCGATTTTCTCGCCAATAAATCTCTGCAACCCGCCATTTTACTGTTAACGCTGCCAAACCCTCGACTAACAATATGAAACATTATTTGAGATGATAAAACATCCGAATAGTAACTGATTAAAATGAATATGGCAGTGGAATATACTGTGATAATTATCACATATATTTATTGATGAACTGGCGCAGGAAGGAAAAGTAGTAGCAAAAGTGATGACAGGCAAATCATATTAAGCCGGGCGAATAATTTCACCCTATTGGTGCAAAATACTGGCCAATTGCACCAACATGGATCACAAAAGTTATTTTTTAACTGAAAACACCGACAATTTAATTCAGCAAACCCGGAAATATCGCTTTCATTCCGGTGACAACAAACTCAATCCCCAGTGCCATTAATAGCAATCCCATGATTCGGGTAATCACGTTAATGCCTGTTTGCCCTAGAACGCGCACCATTAAAGGGGCAGCCCGAAACAGTAACCAACAGCAGAAAGCGAAAATCGCAATGGCGATAGTGAAACCGATCAGGTTTATCCAGCTGTGGTAACGCGTGCTCCAGACGATGGTCGAACTGATCGCACCCGGGCCGGCCATCAAGGGCAAGGCCAGTGGCACCACACCAATACTTTCACGAATCGCGGTTTCTGACTTTTCTTGCTTGTTTTGCTTATCCTCGCCCAGCTTGCCGCTGATCATCGACATCGCGATTGTGACCACCAGAATGCCCCCGGCGATACGGAATGAGTCAATGGAAATGCCAAACAAATGGAGAATGGCATCCCCCAGGAACAGTGAGGTCCAGAGAATGATCGCCACAGCAAGATTTGCCGTAAAGTTGGTTTTATTCCGCTCAGCGACCGCCTGGTAGCTGGTCATGCTGATAAACACAGGGATGATCCCTACGGGATTAACCAGGGCAAATAAACCGACAAAAAACTTAACGTAGCCGGAAAAATCAAGTAGCACGGGGTTCACGGTGAGCTCCACGAAGGTAGTGTTTCAAATCGCGCATAATGTAGTGCATAAGCCGGACGGAAAACCAGTGGGTTATGCGGAAATATATGCTGCTATTCCCACTTACTTCCAGTTTATTCCTCTGCGAACAAAGGGTCGTCACCCACCTCACGTCATCTCAACCAGCCAAAACCGCTTAATGCGTTACTTTAGTTGCTAAAGTCGGTGCTGAAAGGTGTCAGCTTGGCGCCAGATTGATCCACATCAAAATTTACCTACCTCATCAGGGGTAATCTTACCCCATCGAAACTATTGAAATAGGCGTAAGCATCTTATCCTGGAAACCCTTTTAGTAAGCAACGGCAATCTACTCGCCACTCTGAACAACGTATAAGCATAGCGCGACTATACTTTCGGACTCAGGCTTGCTTACTAAAAGAGTTTAACTTCCTTCAGGAGAGCACTATGGCCGTTACAAATGTTGCCGAACTTAATGCACTGGTAGAGCGTGTTAAAAAGGCACAGCGTGAATACGCCAACTTTAGTCAGGAACAAGTTGATACCATTTTCCGCGCTGCTGCACTCGCCGCTGCTGATGCCCGTATCCCCCTCGCCAAAATGGCCGTCGCCGAATCAGGCATGGGTATCGTTGAAGATAAAGTGATCAAAAACCACTTCGCTTCTGAATATATCTACAACGCCTATAAAGATGAGAAAACCTGCGGTGTGCTGGATACGGATGACACCTTCGGTACTATCACCATCGCAGAGCCGATTGGCCTGATTTGCGGTATCGTCCCGACCACTAACCCGACCTCAACCGCCATCTTTAAAGCATTGATCAGCCTTAAAACCCGTAACGGCATCATCTTCTCACCCCATCCACGCGCCAAAGATGCCACCAACAAAGCAGCCGACATTGTGTTGCAAGCCGCCATTGCCGCCGGTGCACCAAAAGACATTATTGGCTGGATCGATGTTCCTTCAGTAGAACTGTCTAACCAGTTAATGCATCACCCTGATATCAACCTGATTCTGGCCACCGGTGGCCCAGGCATGGTAAAAGCCGCATACAGTTCCGGTAAACCAGCGATTGGTGTCGGTGCCGGTAATACGCCTGTGGTTATCGATGAAACCGCCGATATCAAACGCGCAGTCGCTTCTATCCTGATGTCCAAAACCTTCGATAACGGCGTCATTTGTGCGTCAGAGCAGTCAGTCATCGTGGTGGACTCGGTGTACGATGCGGTTCGCGAGCGTTTCGCCAGCCACGGCGGCTATCTGCTGCAGGGCAAAGAGTTGAAAGCCATTCAGGATATCATCCTGAAAAATGGCGCGCTGAATGCCGCTATCGTCGGTCAGCCTGCGGCAAAAATTGCTGAACTGGCCGGTATCAGCGTCCCTGCGACCACTAAAATTCTCATCGGCGAAGTGAAGCTGGTGGATGAGTCTGAACCGTTTGCCCACGAAAAACTGTCGCCAACCCTGGCGATGTATCGTGCAAAAGATTATTACGACGCGGTAGATAAAGCAGAAAAACTGGTGGCTATGGGTGGTATCGGCCATACCTCTTGTCTCTACACTGACCAGGATAACCAACACGAGCGCGTGCACTTCTTTGGCGACAAAATGAAGACCGCCCGTATTCTGATTAACACACCCGCTTCGCAAGGCGGTATTGGCGACCTGTATAACTTCAAACTTGCGCCATCGTTGACGCTGGGTTGTGGTTCCTGGGGCGGTAACTCAATTTCTGAGAACGTCGGACCTAAACACCTGATCAACAAGAAAACCGTGGCCAAGCGAGCAGAAAATATGTTGTGGCATAAACTTCCGAAGTCTATCTACTTCCGTCGTGGTTCACTGCCGATTGCCCTGGAGGAAGTCGCCACCGACGGCGCTAAACGCGCCTTTATCGTCACCGACCGTTTCCTGTTTAACAATGGCTACGCCGATCAAGTCACTCGCGTGCTGAAAGCCCACGGCATTGAAACCGAAGTGTTCTTTGAAGTTGAAGCGGACCCAACGCTGAGCATCGTACGTAAAGGTGCTGAGCAGATGAATAGCTTCAAACCTGATGTGATTATCGCCCTGGGTGGCGGTTCGCCAATGGATGCCGCGAAAATCATGTGGGTAATGTACGAACATCCTGAAACCCACTTCGAAGAGCTGGCGCTGCGTTTCATGGATATTCGTAAACGTATCTACAAGTTCCCGAAAATGGGCGTGAAAGCACGTATGGTGGCTATCACCACCACTTCCGGTACCGGTTCTGAAGTCACGCCGTTTGCGGTGGTCACTGACGATGCGACCGGCCAGAAATATCCGTTAGCGGATTATGCACTGACGCCTGATATGGCGATTGTGGATGCTAATCTGGTGATGGATATGCCACGCTCACTCTGTGCGTTTGGTGGTCTGGATGCGGTGACTCACTCGCTGGAAGCCTATGTCTCTGTCCTTGCAAATGAGTACTCTGATGGCCAGGCGCTGCAGGCGCTGAAGCTGCTGAAAGAGAACCTGCCTGCCAGCTATCGTGAGGGTGCGAAGAATCCCGTGGCGCGTGAACGTGTGCATAATGCGGCAACCATCGCCGGTATCGCCTTCGCCAACGCCTTCCTCGGTGTGTGTCACTCCATGGCGCATAAGCTGGGCTCGGAGTTCCACATTCCGCACGGTTTGGCCAATGCCCTGCTGATTTGCAACGTCATCCGTTACAACGCGAATGACAACCCAACCAAGCAGACGGCTTTCAGCCAGTACGATCGCCCACAGGCACGTCGTCGCTACGCTGAAATTGCCGACCATCTTGGATTGAGTGCACAGGGTGACCGCACTGCCCAGAAAATTGAAAAACTGCTGGCATGGCTGGAAGAGATGAAAACTCAACTGGGTATCCCAACCTCTATCCGTGAAGCAGGCGTGCAGGAAGCCGATTTCCTGGCGAAAGTCGATAAGCTGGCAGACGACGCGTTTGATGACCAGTGTACCGGTGCGAACCCGCGTTATCCGCTGATTGCGGAATTGAAGCAAATCATGCTGGATACCTTCTATGGCCGCGAATTCTCTGAAGCTGAAGGCCCAGTTGCTGAAGCCGCCGATGATAAAACGGTGAAAATCGAGAAAAAGACCAAAAAAGCCTAACCGGCTAAAAAACAAAAAACCCGCTGCGGCGGGTTTTTTTATCACTAAATAATCAAGCGTGCGGAGATTGCGCACCATAGATAGCTTTTAACGATCCTTCATCAATCGCCTGTTTATAGTGTTTACGGCAAACAGAAATATATCGTTCATTGCCGCCAATCACCACCTGCTCTCCTTCACTGAACGGTTTACCGTTGGCATCAAGGCGCAATACCATGCTGGCTTTACGGCCGCAATGGCAGATGGTTTTAAGCTCAACCAGTTTATCTGCCCATGCCAGTAAATATTGACTGCCGGTAAAGAGCTCGCCGCGAAAATCAGTGCGTAATCCATAACACAATACGGGAATATCCATATTGTCGACCACATCCGATAACGCTCTGACTTGCTCACGTGTCAGGAACTGACTCTCATCCACCAGCACACAATGAACCGGTTGCTTCGCATGCTCCCTGGCTATTTCCTGATTTAATTGTGTCGCAGCGTTATATAAAAAAGCAGGAGACGAAAGACCAATCCGCGAGCTTACCTTGCCCGCACCAAAGCGGTCATCAATCTCGGCGGTATACACCAGAGTGCGCATGCCGCGCTCCTGATAGTTATAGGAGGACTGAAGCAAAGCAGTGGATTTACCCGCGTTCATCGCGGAGTAATAAAAATAAAGTTGGGCCATATGCAGAATCTCATCGCAGCACAAATCTGATGGCGCGCAGTTTACCATAAACAAGTAAACCTGTAGCGATGCATTATTTTTATCACTTGCTCAAATTAACGGCAATGGCAGGTACGTGATTCCTCATCAAAGTTAAAACAGCACTTTTTGGCAAAGAACAATCTATGCTGAGAAATTATTCAGCATTATTACCGCCAAAGTGTAAGGATTAGCACAACGTCACGGTGGCAAACGCGGATAATCAAGGCTTCAGATCTAAGCGCTAATGGTAAATATATTTGTAAACCGTTATACAATGTGATTTCTGGTTTTTACTTTACGTTTTACTTTTTAATCTGACTATTGCAGTTATTTTTTAGCCCCACTATTATGAGTCGGCAGAACAACTCCCATTTATTATATTTTGAGATTAGGACAATGAGCGAAGCACTTAAAATTCTTAATAATATCCGTACATTGCGCGCGCAAGCTCGAGAATGCACTCTGGAAACACTGGAAGAGATGCTGGAAAAACTCGAGGTTGTCGTCAATGAGCGTCGTGAAGAAGAAACTCACGCGCAGGCTGAAAATGCTGAACGTAACCGCAAACTGGAACAATACCGTGAAATGCTGATTGCGGATGGTATCGATCCAAACGAACTGTTACAGGCACTTTCTGAGACCAAAGCACCGGGCAAAACCAAGCGTGCTGCACGTCCTGCCAAGTATTCTTACGTTGATGAAAATGGTGAAAACCGTACCTGGACAGGCCAGGGTCGTACACCAGCCGTGATTAAAAAAGCGATTGAAGAACAAGGTAAACAACTGGACGATTTCCTGCTGTAATTTTCCAGTGCTTCGAATTGTGAATAACGCTAACGTGAGTTCACTTTACACCGGGTAAGAAAAAGGAAGCCGCTGGCTTCCTTTTTTTAATGCGTACTTATTGCTGATAGAAGCGACGATACCAATCAACAAAGTTCTGCACGCCCTGCTCAACCCTGGTTTGCGGACGGAACTGAATCGCGTCATATAACGGCTGCGTATCCGCACTGGTATTGAGCACATCTCCCGGCTGCATCGGCAGCATATTTTTCTTCGCTTCAATGCCCAACGCTTTTTCCAGTGACTCGATATAGGTCATCAGGCTGGTCGGCTGGCTGTTGCCGATATTGTAAACACGGTATGGCGCAGAACTGGTGGCCGGCGATCCCGCTTCCACGGTCCAGTTTTCATCAGCCTGCGGAATCACATCCTGCATGCGCACGATAGCTTCAGCAATATCATCAATGTAAGTGAAATCTCGGGTCATTTGCCCACGGTTATAGACGTCAATTTGCTCACCGGCCAGCATTGCGCGGGTGAATTTGAACAATGCCATATCCGGACGTCCCCACGGACCGTAAACAGTAAAGAAGCGCAGACCGGTGGTGGGCAACTGGTACAAATGGGAATAAGTATGCGACATCAATTCGTTGGCTTTTTTGGTGGCCGCATACAGAGAAATCGGATGATCAACAGAATCATCCGTTGAGAAAGGCATTTTGCGGTTAAGCCCATATACTGAGCTGGATGACGCATACAGCAGGTGGCCAACTTTATGATGGCGGCACCCTTCGAGAATATTGAGGTGGCCAATGAGATTGGCATCGGCGTAAGCGTGTGGGTTATCAATTGAATAACGAACGCCCGCTTGTGCACCCAGATGGATCACGCGATCAAATGCATGATCATCGAATAATGAAGAAATGGCCTGGCGATCTGCCAGGTCCATTTTCAGGAAAATAAACTCGGGATGCTGAACTATCTGGTCTAAGCGCGCTTGTTTCAGGCTGACATCGTAATAGTCATTCAGGTTATCGATACCGACGACCTGGTGACCGGCGGCCAGCAAACGCTGACTCACGTGAAATCCAATAAAACCTGCCGCACCGGTAACCAAAAACTTCATACATCCCTCATTTATTACACAATTTGAATTGATGCTCCGCGGCCGATAGCGTAATACGTAAAGCCGCGTTTGCTGATACGTTCCGGATCATACAGGTTACGACCATCAAAAATCACGGGTTGTTTTAACGCGGTTTTGATAACGTCGAAATCTGGTGCACGGAAGTTCTGCCATTCAGTACAAATGACCAGGCCATCAGCACCCTGCAACGCCGCTTCTTTGGTACCGGTCAGCTTCAGATCGTCGCGGTGGCCATAAATACGCTGCGCTTCTTCCATTGCTTCCGGGTCAAATGCCTGAATGGTCGCACCCGCTTCCCACAGCGTTTCCATCAGCACACGGCTGGAGGCTTCACGCATATCGTCGGTATTAGGTTTGAACGCCAGGCCCCAGAGAGCGAAAGTTTTGCCACGCAGATCGTCGCCAAAATGACGTTTGATGAAGCTCGGCAGTTTGTTCTTCTGTGAATCATTCACATCTTCTACCGCCTGCAACAGACGCGGCGTGTAACCAATCGACTCAGCAGTGCGAATCAGCGCCTGCACGTCTTTCGGGAAGCACGAGCCACCGTAGCCGCAGCCAGGGTAGATGAAGTGATAACCAATACGTGAATCTGAACCAATCCCCTGGCGGACTTTCTCAACGTCGGCTCCCAAACGTTCTGCCAGGTTAGAGATTTCGTTCATGAAGCTGATTTTGGTCGCCAGCATGCAGTTCGCTGCGTACTTGGTCAGCTCTGCACTGCGAATATCCATCAGAATCATACGATCGTGATTGCGATTGAATGGCTCATAAAGCTCACGCAACAACTCAACCACTTCGTCGTTATCGGTACCCACTACGATGCGCTCAGGACGCATGCAGTCGTTTACTGCAGCCCCTTCCTTGAGGAATTCAGGGTTAGAAACCACATCAAACGGGATGTTTGCATCACGTTTTTGCAGCGTCTCGGCCATTACTGCACGCACACGATCAGCCGTTCCAACAGGGACGGTAGATTTATCGATCACCACTTTATGATCGTTCATGTGCGCTGCAATTGTCCGCGCAACCGCAGTCACATATTTCAGATCGGCAGAACCGTCTTCATCCGGCGGCGTACCCACAGCAATAAACTGCATCACACCGTGGTTAACACCCTCTTCTGCATTGGTGCTGAACTTCAGGCGACCCGCTTCATAGTTAGACATCACCAGCGGCGTCAAACCCGGTTCGAAAATCGGAATATGGCCTTTTTTCAGGTTTTCGACTTTCTTTTCATCGACATCAATACAGAGAACGTCATGTCCGACTTCGGCTAACACCGCAGCCTGAACCAGACCGACATAGCCGATACCAAATACAGTGACTTTCATTGAATTATCCTGTGTTTAATGAATTACTTTTTGTTGCCTACAGCGCCTTCCAGCCATTGAGTAAAGTCTTTACCCAGTACTGGATGACGAACGCCATACTCAACGAAAGCCTGCATATAACCCAGTTTGTTACCGCAGTCATGGCTTACACCGGTCAGGTGATAGGCTTCAACGGTCTCTTTTTCCATCAGCATGGCGATGGAGTCAGTCAGCTGAACTTCGCCGCCAGCACCTGGAGGGGTTTTCGCCAGCAGAGGCCAGATGTCAGCAGACAGCACGTAACGACCCACAACCGCGAGGTTAGATGGCGCTTCAGAAGCTTTAGGCTTCTCAACCACACCCACCATAGGCGCGCTCTGGCCTGGCGCCAGGTCAGCACCTTTGCAGTCAACGACACCGTAAGCGGTCACATCAGCAACCGGCTCTACCATGATCTGGCTGCGGCCGCTTTCTTCGTAACGCGCCAGCATTTCTGCCAGGTTGTCTTTGGTCGGATCAGATTCGTACTCGTCGATGATCACATCCGGCAGAATCACGGCAACCGGCTCATCACCGACCAGTGGGTGTGCACACATCACTGCGTGGCCAAGGCCTTTCGCAATACCCTGACGCACCTGCATGATGGTCACGTGTGGAGGACAGATAGACTGGATTTCGTCCAACAGCTGACGCTTAACGCGTTTTTCCAGCATGGATTCCAGTTCAAAACTGGTATCAAAATGGTTTTCGATGGCGTTTTTAGAAGAGTGTGTAACCAACACGATTTCGTTAATGCCCGCAGCGATACACTCATTCACGACATATTGGATCAGCGGCTTATCGACCAGCGGTAACATCTCTTTTGGAATAGCTTTAGTAGCAGGCAGCATACGCGTACCCAGACCTGCAACCGGGATTACCGCTTTTTTTACTTTAGACTTATAGGCAGACATCTAAATACCTCTCTTAATAGGCCGTTCAAGTTAATACTTGATATGTCGGTTTAAAAACGAAATGAGTATATCAGTTACTATCAGACGGATTTATCCTGGATGGAGCTAATCCGCGGAATTTAAGACTATTACCCAAGTGTAAAGCTTACCCCTGGCCCTGTCTCCAGCCCGCAAAAAATATAAATCCGATCGCTTATTCTTCAGCCGATAACATCAGCCGTAGCCTGCCACCCGCGCCCCACACATGGCACTGCCAGGCATCCGCGCGTTGACTGATCTGATTGAGGTGCGTACTGCCCATAGTACCAAGCGGCACGCCATTACTGAGTTGAATCTGATGGGTGTTAATGTGCAATGTGGCGTTGAGGCCAGCGGAGACCAGAATCAGGTTTTTCAACTGACGATGGTAGTACCCCACCAGCAAGGGGAACTGGCCACTGAGATTGGCCTGGCGTAACAGCATATTGACCTGGCGCAGCAGGCCGTTTAACTCCGGCAGGCGCTGTTTCTGTCCGGAAAGTTGTTCCTGTAACAGGCCGTTGAACAGCGCGCGCAACAGTAAGGCGGCCAACACGCCATTATCGCCTGCTCGGGTCACGTCAAGACAGTAGAAGGCCAAATCCTTGTCGGACAACGCGGCAATATCCAGCACCAGCCCCGGCTGTTCAGCCATGGTCAGTTGGCGATAGTTAATGCGGCAATTGGCGATGGTTTGCTGAACCGGCGGTTGCAACTGCTTCAGTAGCTTCGAGGCAGCTAAAGGATCGCGAACCAGTGCATCCCAGTCCTGAAACAGTTGTTCATCTTCCTCAACTTTAGAAGTGAACATCGAAGGGTAAAGACACTCATATACAGCTTCACGAAAACGTTCGAGGTTTCTGAGCGGCTTAAGCAGAACATCCTGAACCCCAAGGCGCAGGACATGCGCAATATCTGCCATGTTCTGCGTGGCGGAGATGATCAAAATTGGCACGCTATTGCCGCGACTGCGAATACGTTCGACGAACTGAAGCCCCCCCATGCGCGGCATCTCCAGATCGCAAATCACCAGATCCACGGCTTGAGCCGACAGTAAGGTTAAGCCATCGAGGCCATCTCCCGCTTCCAGCGTGCTGGCTCCCAGCCCTACCAACATAGTGTCTAACATCGAACGGAAAACGACCTCATCTTCGACAATGAGTATCTTTTTGCCGATTAGTGGTTTTTCCATTCTCTCCCCCTGCGTACCAGATATTTCAATAGTGGTTCATAAAACGCAGTTACGCCTTTCAGAATTGACTGAAGTCGCACTGCCTGTGAATGAACAACCTGATTATCTGCCACGGACCAGCGGTAATAGTTCATCCATTTTTTTCTCGACGGCGGCTTTACCTGCCGCAATGGCTTCTTCTGCACGATGAAAATCCAGTGTGGATATCTGCGGACAAAACGGTTGAATCAGCACATCCGGTGGATCGCCCGCCATACGATTACGTTTAAGGCGGTTTTCCAGAATCTGGATGGATGTGGACATGATCTCCATGGCGCCCGGCGTTTGATTGGCCCGGCGGTGCGTCAGACCCAGTATGCGCTGGCGCAATTTTTTGCCCCAGCTTAATGCTTCAGCCGCGGCCTCTTCTTCGCCGCTCTGTGGTGTCACCGACAATAAATCCTGCTGCATTAAATGCGCGTCATGCTGTAAGTCCACCGCGATGACAATATCGGCGCCAAGGGCTCGTGTCAGAGATATTGGGACCGGATTGACCACGGCACCATCCACCAGCCAGTAACCATTGTAGCCAACAGGTGGTAATAAGCCTGGCATACTACAGGACGCGCGTACTGCCTGATGCAAATCACCTTCGGTTAACCACAACTCACGGCCGGTACTTAAATTCGAGGCCACCACGCCAAAAGGTTTATTGCACCCCTCAATAAATTCATTGGGGATCAACTGACGGATGTGGCTGAACACGCGGTTACCGCGAAGCAAACCACCACGCTGCCACGACAGATCCATGAGGCGGATCACGTCCCAATAGCGAAATGCACTCACCCACTTTTCCATTACGCCCAGCCGCCCATTGACGTACGCCGATCCCACCAGCGCGCCGACTGAGCAGCCTGCAACCACATCAATTTCAATGCCGGCACGCTCCAGCGCATTAATTACACCAATGTGCGCCCAACCTTTGGCGGCACCTGAACCCAGGGCCAGCCCGATCCTCACCTTTCTCATCGCACCTCGTGATTAGTCTGGTACGTAGCATCCCGCTCAGCAGTCGGCTACCATAGCGCACACTTTAATTAACTTTAATCACTCACAGGAGATGACGTGTCTGAAAAGTGCCCCTGCTGCAGCGGAAAGCATTATAGCTTATGTTGCCAGCCCTTTCTGAGCGGTCAGGCATTCCCTGCCAGCGCTGAACAATTAATGCGTTCACGCTATACCGCTTATGTTGAAAAGAACGCGGGCTATCTGGCTGCGACCTGGCACTCCAGTAAGCGTGTGGCCGACCTTGAGACGTTATTATCTGAAAGTTTTTCCGGCACTGAATGGCTGGGCTTGAATGTAACCCGTTGTAATCATGGAAGCCACGAGAATGAAGCCTTTGTGACCTTTTTCGCGCGTTACCGCGAAAAAGAGCGCACTTCGGCCATCTATGAATGTTCACGCTTTCTTCGTGAGGATCAACGCTGGTACTATATCGACGGAACAGTGCCCGATCTGGGGCGCAACGATCGCTGTCCTTGTGGCTCCGATAAAAAATACAAAAAATGTTGTGGTTAATCTGGACAGATGCACAACGGCTTTACCATTCATCGCTTTGACAGGACTCTGATCGAGATGCAAGCGCAAAACACGCAACGAAAAGTTTTACGGACCATTTGCCCAGACGCGAAAGGTCTGATCGCCAAGATCACCAATATTTGCTACAAGCATGAACTCAACATTGTGCAAAACAACGAGTTTGTCGATCACCGTACCGGGCGCTTTTTCATGCGCACAGAGCTGGAGGGGATTTTCAACGACAATACCCTGCTGGCCGATCTCGACAGCGCATTGCCAGTAGGTTCGGTCCGTGAATTGCAGAGTGCCGGCCGTCGTCGCGTGGTGATTTTGGTGACTAAAGAGGCGCACTGCCTGGGCGATTTACTGATGAAATGCGCGTTCGGTGGTCTCGATATGGAGATTGCTGCCGTCATCGGTAACCATGAAACACTGCGCTCGCTGGTTGAACGTTTCGATATTCCGTTTGTGCTGGTCAGCCATGAAGGCCTAACGCGCGAAGAGCATGACAATCGCATGGGCGACGAAATTGATCGTTACCAGCCGGATTACGTGGTTCTGGCAAAATACATGCGCGTGCTGACACCGGCCTTCGTGCAGCGTTACCCTAATCAAATCATCAACATTCACCACTCGTTCCTGCCTGCCTTTATCGGCGCGCGCCCTTACCATCAGGCTTACGAGCGTGGCGTTAAAATTATCGGTGCCACCGCGCACTACGTGAATGACAACCTGGATGAAGGTCCAATCATCATGCAGGACGTGATCAACGTCGACCATAGCTACACCGCAGAAGAGATGATGCGTGCCGGGCGTGATGTCGAGAAGAATGTCCTGAGCCGTGCGCTGTATAAAGTGCTTGGCCAGCGCGTGTTCGTTTACGGTAACCGCACCATCATTCTGTAAGCTTCCTGGCGCTGAATTGTGCAACTCTTCAGCGCCACGGATGAAAAGTGGACAAACGATTCATATTTTTGTTTTCAGCGCTTTACAGTCAGAGCGCATTTGGTATGATGCGCCCCGCTTTCAGGCACATTATTCAGGCCAGTGGCGGGATTCCCGAGCGGCCAAAGGGAGCAGACTGTAAATCTGCCGTCATCGACTTCGAAGGTTCGAATCCTTCTCCCGCCACCATCTGAATAATCCCCCCCGCCTGAATCGTTAAGAGCTTTATATCCCTGGCGGGATTCCCGAGCGGCCAAAGGGAGCAGACTGTAAATCTGCCGTCATCGACTTCGAAGGTTCGAATCCTTCTCCCGCCACCATCGTTTTCCCTCTTGCTCTCATCGTCGTTTCTTCCCGATTCAATCCATGACTTTTTAACGAAAACTCGCTACCATCCAGACATACTTTTGCGGATAAAAATGGCAGCGAAATGAAATTCATCTCTTTCAACATCAACGGCTTGCGCGCACGCCCCCATCAACTTGAAGCCCTCGTCGAGCAGCATCAGCCGGATGTGATTGGCCTGCAGGAAACCAAAGTTCACGATGACATGTTCCCGCTCGAAGACGTCAGCAAACTGGGTTACAACGTTTTTTATCATGGTCAAAGAGGCCACTACGGCGTCGCGCTGCTGACCAAGGCTCAGCCCGTTTCGGTACGTCGTGGTTTTCCCGGTGATGATGAAGATTCACAACGCCGCCTGATCATGGCGGAAATCCCCAGCCCGATTGGCGACATCACCGTGATTAACGGTTACTTCCCGCAGGGTGAAAGCCGTGACCATCCAACCAAATTCCCGGCGAAAGAGAAGTTCTACCGTGATTTACAGGATTATCTGGAACAGCAGTTGGCGGTTGATAAGCCGGTGCTGATCATGGGTGACATGAATATCAGCAGTACCGATTTTGATATCGGAATTGGCGAAGATAACCGTAAGCGCTGGCTGCGCACCGGTAAATGCTCATTCCTGCCAGAAGAGCGTGAGTGGATGGATCGCCTGTTGCATTGGGGTCTGGTCGATACCTGGCGCGCGAAATACCCGGAAACGGCTGACCGTTTCTCCTGGTTCGACTACCGTTCAAAAGGTTTTGATGATAACCGTGGTCTGCGTATCGACCTGTTGCTGGCCAGCCAACCGCTGGCCGCACGTTGCATCGAGAGCGGCATCGACTACGAGATCCGCAGCATGGAAAAACCCTCTGATCATGCACCGGTCTGGTCGACGTTCAATCTGGAAAAATAAGTCAACTGCGTGGCGTGAGAACGCCACGCACCTTTACTTGATGATTTTCCAGATAAGCGGGTTAGTGCCCATCACTTTCTCATCACGCCCGCACTGCAGCAGCACGCCTTCCGCTTTCACGACCGCCCCTTCAGAATAACTGCGATTCTCATAAGTGCAGCACTGCAGACAGTTGCTCTGCTGATTATTCTGTCCCTGTGTCCAGACTTCCGGTGGCATATCAACCACCACATCCGTATTGCCCATGCGACTGTTTTCCGGCTGGCGGTTCGCCTGCGCCGAATTCATGCACAACAGCAGCCCGCTGAGCGCTAATAGAATATAACGCATCACTCTGTCTCCTTGGTTTTACGCCGGGTCGATTTCGGTTTTGCTTTACGTTTAGCGGCCGGTGCGGCAATGCCTCTAAATGATTGCAACGAGGGTCGCTGACGCGCTTCGCCAATTAACCCGATCAGCGTGGCAACCAGCGGCTGCATAAACTCATCGTAGCGGCAGGCCTTTTCACTGATGCGTGTTAATGTCGATTCCCATTGAGCCGTCATATCTGGCCGGGCCGCCATTTCAGGTAACGCATGGATCAGCGCCCTGCCCGCGTCCGTAGAATGAATATAGCGGCCTTTCTTCACGAGGAATGTCCGGCGGAACAATAATTCAATAATGCCGGCTCGCGTCGCTTCCGTTCCTAAACCATCGGTCGCACGCAGCACTTTCTTTAATTCTTTATCCTGGACAAAACGCGCGATGCCGGTCATGGCGGATAACAGGGTAGCATCGGTAAACGGGCGCGGCGGCTGTGTCTGCTTGGCAAGCACTTCACCGCGCTCGCACAGCAGCTCATCCCCTTTCGCGACCACCGGTAAAGGCGTGCCATCGTTCTCTTCATCGCGCTCTTTGCTCCCCAGTAAGGCACGCCACCCCGCTTCTGCCAGAAAGCGCGCTTTGGCAACAAACTTGCCGCCGCCAATCTCGAGATCGATAACGCATTTACGGAACACCGCATCAGGGCAGAATTGCATCAGATACTGACGCGCCACCAGGCCGTAAATATTGGCTTCATTTTCCGTCAGGTTCACTTTGCTGGCGCGGGCGGTAGGGATAATGGCGTGGTGAGCATCCACCTTCTTATCATCCCAGCAGCGGTTCTTCTGATCAGGATTAAAATCCGTGGGCGGTGTCAAATTGGGCTGGTGTGCCTGAATCGCATTCAGCACCGCATGCCGTCCGGCAAAATGTTCATCCGGCAAATAACGGCTGTCAGAACGCGGATAGGTAATCAACTTATGGGTTTCATACAGACGCTGGCAGCAGTCCAGGACGTTTTGCGCACTCAGGCCGAAACGCTTTGCCGCCTCGATCTGCAGGCTGGAGAGCGAAAACGGCAATGGCGCGGTGTCAGATTCCCGTTTGTCGTTATAGCCCGTCACTATCGCCGGCTTGCCGTTGATGCGCTCTAAGACGTGATCGGCCAGCGATCGGTGTAACAGGCGACCTTCCTCATCCTGCCAGGGTTCGCAGGCGTCGCTGGGTATCCAACTGGCAACAAAACGCTCATCCTTCGGCGTCACGATGTGTGCTTTCACTTCGAAGTAATCTTTCGGTATGAAGTTTTCGATCTCTTCATCACGACGCACCACCAGGCCGAGCACCGGCGTTTGTACGCGACCGACCGACAACACGCCATCATAACCGGCATTGCGGCCTAACAGCGTCCAGGCACGGGTCATATTGATGCCATAGAGCCAATCTGCGCGGGCGCGGGCCAATGCGGAGACACACAGCGGGATAAACTCGCGATTCTCACGTAAACGGCTTACTGCTCGCTCCACGGCGGAGGGGTTAAGATCGTTGATCAGACAGCGCTGCACTTTCTGCCGCTTTTCCGGCGCGAGTTGCAGGTAGTCCAGCACTTCATCCACCAACAGCTGACCTTCACGATCCGGGTCACCGGCGTGCACCACTTCACTCGCCTGTTGCAGCAAACCCTCAATCACTTTGAGTTGCTTCGCCACCGACGGGCGTGGCTGTAAACGCCACTTTTCCGGAATGATCGGCAGGTCGGCAAGATTCCAGCGCGCATAGCGGCTGTCATAGCTGTCCGGCTGCGCCTGTTCCAACAAATGCCCGACACACCAGGTGACCATCTGATCGTTGCCACAGGCAATAAAACCGTCACCGCGTCGATGCGGTTTCGGCAGTACATCAGCAATGGCACGCGCCAGGCTGGGTTTTTCAGCAATAAACAAACGCATGTCTGGCGTCGTTCCTTCTACGTCAATTCACGACGGTAATTAATGGGCAGGAAGGATCGGCAGCGAAGAGTTCACCTATCGCTGTCGCCTGCACGCCGGCCAATGTAGCGCAGCGCTGTAAGGCTTCGACCTCGCTGGGTTGCACCGCCACCAGTAAACCACCCGAGGTTTGCGGATCGCACAGTAACGCGCGAGTCGCATCGTCCATCGCGGAAATAAGGGCGCCATAGCTGGCAAAATTGCGCTGAGTACCCCCGGGCACGGCACCTTTAGCAATATACTCATCGACACCCGGTAAGCGCGGAACTTGCGTGGCGTAGACTTCCGCACGCAAACCTGACCCCTGGCAAATCTCACTCAAATGTCCGAGCAAGCCAAAACCGGTGACATCGGTCATGGCGCTGACGCCATCCAGTTTGGCGAACTCGGCACCGGCTGTATTCAACTGACACATCACCTCCGCCGCTAAGGATTGGTGTTCTGGCAGCAGAAGGCCTTTTTTCTCGGCGGTGGTCAGGATGCCGATCCCCAGTGGCTTAGTGAGAAACAGCTGGCTCCCCACCTGCGCGGCGCTGTTCTTTTTCACCCGCGCCACATCAACAATTCCCGTGACGGCCAGGCCAAAAATCGGCTCCGGCGCATCGATCGAATGCCCACCCGCCAGAGCAATGCCAGCAGCCTGACACGCCGCACGCCCGCCTTCAATGACCTGCTGAGCCCCTTCCGGGCTCAGCACGTTGACTGGCCAACCCAGGATGGCAATCGCCATGATCGGTTTGCCGCCCATAGCATAAATATCACTGATGGCATTGGTGGCGGCGATACGGCCAAAGGTATGGGGATCATCGACAATCGGCATAAAAAAGTCAGTGGTGCTGACCACCGCCGTGCCGTTGCCGAGATCATAAACGGCAGCATCGTCACGTGTTTCGTTGCCCACCAGCAACTGAGGGTCATGAAAAGGGGTCAGCTCACTATGAAGAATGGTTTCCAGTACCTGCGGCGAAATTTTGCAGCCGCAGCCAGCTCCATGGCTGTATTGCGTCAGACGAAGAGGTTCACTCATGGCGGGTTCCTTATGCGCTGAACAGAAGGCTGTATGTTAGCCTGGCTGTCAGCCGGTGGTAAGTGTTGCGCGGTTTAAGCTCGATCTTTCGCACACGCGGTGTGCAATCTTTGCAACACGGCTCACCCTGCCGAAGAAACCCGCCGATGTCTGTCAGAAATAACTGACAAATTGCGTGGTGTCCGGTGCAACCACCGTGGTATTGGCTTTAAGCTGCGGCGTACCGAGATAGAGGAATCCGACAATCGCATCCTGCTCGCGGCAACCAAAGGCTTCGCGTACCGAAGGATGGTCAGTCCATGGGCCGCTACGCCAGATACCGTTAAAGCCTTGTGCCACCGCGGCCATTTGCATCGCCATCACGGCACAACCGGCTGAAACCAACTGTTCCCAATGCGGGACTTTGGCATGCTCTTCACAGTGCGCCACCACAGTGATAATCATCGGCGCTCGAAACGGTGCAGTGGCCGATTTTTCAATCGCCTTTTCATCGAGGTCGCTGTCACGCGCCGCTTGTTCAAGTAATTTACCAAAACGCTCACGCCCTTCATTCTCAACAATGATAAAGCGCCACGGCTGCAACGTACCATGATCCGGTGCACGTAAGCCTGCGTGCAAAATGTTCTGCAAGACTTCGCCCGCGGGTGCCGGTTCTGCCAGACGCGATGCCGAACGGCGGTTAATTAATAAATCCAGTGCATCCATCATTATTCTCCCGTGAATAAAAAGCGTGGGCTAATCCTGGCACAGCAAGATCTTTTGTAACAGTCTGGCGCGATTTCCTGCTGACATTTCGCACGCTGCTCTTTAGGATGAACCCGACATCGGGGCAGACCGCGTGGCGACTGCCCTGTTACGTGAATATGGAGAGTTTATGCGCACATTGTGGCGAATTATTGCTGGCCTGTTCCGCTGGAGCTGGCGGGTGTTGAATTTTATTCGGGAATTCATTCTTAATTTATTCCTCATCGTCTTAATCCTCGCTGGTGTCGGTATCTGGTTACAGCTTTCCAGCGCCAACAGCAGCGAACCGGTGCAACAGGGTGCACTCAAAGTGGATTTAAGCGGTGTATTGGTGGATAAACCTTCCGTCAGCAATCGCCTGAGTCGCATCAGCCGTGAGTTGCTGGGCGCGAGCAGCGATCGCCTGCAAGAGAATTCATTATTCGACGTGGTGGATGCGGTTCGTCAGGCGAAAACTGACAAAAACATCACCGGGATCGTGCTTGATTTGCGTGATTTTGCGGGCGGCGATCAACCCTCATTACAATATCTGGGCAAATCGCTGCGTGAGTTCCGTGATGCGGGCAAACCGATATACGCCATTGGTGATAGCTATAGCCAGGCGCAATACTACATCGCCAGCTATGCCACCAAAATTTATCTGTCACCACAGGGCACCGTTGATCTGCATGGCTTTGCGACAAATGGGTTGTATTACAAATCCCTGTTAGAGAAGCTCAAAGTCAATTCTCATGTGTTCCGTGTGGGCACCTACAAATCTGCCGTCGAGCCTTTCCTGCGTGACGATATGTCTCCGGAAGCCCGTGATGCGGATGGTCGCTGGATCGGCCAGCTGTGGCAGAACTACCTGAATACCGTTTCCGCCAATCGCCAGATTACGCCGGATCAACTGTTCCCGGGAGCAGCCGGCGTCATCAGCGGATTGCAGGCTGTTGACGGCGATACCGCAAAATATGCGCTGAACAGTAAATTGGTTGATGTGCTGGATAGCCGTGCGGCTGCGGATCAGGAACTGGTGAAAACCTTTGGCTGGGATAAAGCCAATAACGATTATCGCAACGTCAGCATTTACGATTACACCGTGAAGCAGCCTCAGCAGGACCAGGATGGCAATATTGCGGTGATCTTCGCCAGCGGTGCGATTATGGACGGTGAGGAAACCGCCGGAAACGTGGGTGGCGATACCACCGCTTCGCAGATTCGCGATGCGCGTCTCGATCCGAAAATCAAAGCGATTGTACTGCGCGTCAACAGCCCAGGTGGCAGCGTGTCGGCGTCGGAAGCGATTCGTGAAGAGTTAGCCGCAGCCCATGATGCCGGCAAGCCAGTGGTGGTCTCAATGGGCGGCATGGCGGCTTCAGGTGGCTACTGGATCTCGACGCCAGCAGACTACATTGTGGCCGCCCCCAGCACCCTGACCGGTTCAATCGGCATTTTCGGCGTGATTAACACGGTTGAAAATAGCCTGAACAGTATTGGGGTACACACGGATGGCGTGGCCACTTCTCCGCTGGCTGACGTAGCCACTACCAAAGCCCTGCCGACGGAAGTGCAGCAATTGATGCAGCTGACCATCGAAAACGGCTATCGCAACTTTGTCGGACTGGTGGCGAAGTCACGTCATAAAACGCCAGAACAGATCAATGATATCGCCCAGGGTCATGTCTGGACCGGCAGCGATGCTAAAGCCAATGGCCTGGTGGATGCGTTGGGTGATTTTGACGATGCCGTGGCGAAAGCGGCTGAGTTGGCAAAAGTCGCCAAGCCGCAGCTTAGCTGGTATCAGGACGATCCCGGCATGATTGACCTGCTGTTAAATCAGATGAATGCCTCTGCACAAGCGATGCTGCCAGCAGCACTGAAAGTGTGGCTGCCCGCGCCGATGCTGGACGTAATGAGTGCAGTGAAAGATCAGCCTGGCCTGATGAACAATCTCAATGATCCGCAAAATCGCTACGCCTTCTGCCTGAACTGCGGCAACGTACGCTAATCTTTACAGCCCGGCCGCTGGTCGGGCTGCTTTTCGCTGTTAATCCCCTTATACTGCGCGTTTTACGGCAAGTCTGAGTTCTTCCATGCAAAAGAAAAATATCTATGTAGCCTACACGGGCGGTACCATCGGTATGCAGCGCTCCGCGCACGGCTACATTCCGGTTTCCGGCCATCTGCAGCAGCAACTGGCCAATATGCCAGAGTTCCATCGGCCTGAGATGCCGAATTTCACCATCCACGAATATCAGCCTCTGATGGATTCGTCAGATATGACGCCATTGGATTGGCAATCGATTGCTGATGACATTAAACAGAATTACGACAGCTATGATGGCTTTGTGATTCTGCACGGCACCGACACCATGGCGTTTACCGCCTCGGCGCTGTCATTCATGCTGGAAAACCTCGCGAAGCCCGTCATCGTAACCGGCTCGCAAATTCCTTTGGCGGAATTGCGCTCAGATGGTCAGCAGAACCTCCTCAATTCGTTGTATGTTGCGGCGAACTATCCCATTAATGAAGTGGCGTTGTTCTTTAACAACACGCTGTTTCGTGGCAATCGCACCACCAAAGCACATGCTGACGGCTTCAACGCCTTCGCTTCACCGAATCTCCCTCCTTTGCTGGAAGCCGGTATTCACATTCGTAAACTCAATACGCCGCCGGCACCACAGGGCAGCGGCGAGTTGATTGTGCATCCGATTACCCCACAACCGATTGGCGTGGTGACCATTTACCCCGGGATCTCTGCCGATGTGGTGCGTAACTTCTTGCGCCAGCCGGTGAAAGCACTGATTCTGCGCTCTTATGGTGTCGGCAACGCGCCGCAAAATGCAGAATTCCTGGCTGAACTGCAGCAGGCCAGCGAACGTGGGATTGTGGTGGTGAATCTGACGCAATGCATGTCCGGCAAAGTGAACATGGGGGGCTATGCCACCGGTAATGCGCTGGAGCATGCGGGGGTGATCAGCGGTTTTGACCTTACCGTTGAGGCAACATTAACAAAACTGCACTTTTTGTTGAGCCAAAACCTCACCAACCCGGAAATTCGTGCCAGAATGCAACAGAATTTACGCGGCGAACTGACCGACGACTGATACGGAGCGAGATGTAATGAAGCGGGCATTGATAATCATCGATATTCAGAACGATTTTTGCCCCGGCGGCCCAATGGCGGTGCGCGAAGGCGACCAAACGGTTGCCGTTGCTAATCGCTACGCACGCGAGTTCCGCGATCGGGGAGAATGTGTAGTGGCATTGCAAGACTGGCATCCGGCAGATCATGGCAGCTTCGCCTCCGTCTCTGGCGAACCGGTGTATACCTTGGGTGAATTGAACGGTCTGGCGCAGATTTGGTGGCCCGATCACGGAGTCGAGAACTCAGTGGGGGCAGATTTCCACCCAGAACTGGACCGCACACTGATTGATGCGGTGTTCCATAAGGGGGGCGACGCTGATGTGGACAGCTACAGTGCTTTCTTCGATAACGGCCATCGCCGCAAAACGGAGCTAGACAGTTGGCTGCGTGAACGCGACATCAGCGACCTGGTGATGCTGGGGCTCGCTACCGACTATTGCGTCAAATACAGCGTGCTGGATGCGCTGGAGCTGGGCTATAACGTTGAAGTGGTGAAAGAGGGTTGCCGCGGCGTCAACCTGAATCCTGATGACAGCGATATTGCCATCGAACAGATGCAAGCTCAGGGTGCGGTAATAATCTGAAAATGAGGGCTGGTGAAAACCAGCCCTTTTGCGTTCTAGTGCAGGTTAATGCGCGTGATGTCCGGCTCGATACCAAACTCTTCCTTAAGCTGCTTTTTCGACTTCATCACCATCTCGCCCCCTTTGCCAATGGTCATATGCTGTGGGTCGTCGTTGTGACGCGCCTGCCACAGCATCACCAGCTGCAGGCAATTATCGCGCTGCTCCTGCGTCAGCGCGACACCGTCCGGCCATTTACCGGTTTCCACTGCAGTGGCGAGCCGCTCATAGACTTCCGGCGTCATCGCCGCCAGCATGGCTTCCAGTTCTTGCTTCATGCTCAGCCCTCTTGTTGCTTGCCCTGCTCATCGGTAAAGCTCAATGAGGCAGAGTTAACGCAGTAGCGCTCACCGGTAGGCTGCGGGCCATCCGGGAACACGTGGCCGAGATGCGCATCGCAATTGCCACAGCGAATTTCCACGCGGTGCATGCCGTGGGAATCATCTTCCAGGTAACGAATCGCTTCGTCGCTGTAAGGCTGGTAAAAGCTCGGCCAGCCGCAGCCTGAATCATATTTAGAGTCGGAGAGGAACAGCGGTGAATTGCACACTAAACAGTGGTAAATGCCTTCCTGCTTGTTGTGCAGTAGTGCGCCACTGAAAGGAGGTTCCGTGCCGCGATGCTGTGTGACATAGCGCTGCATCTCAGAAAGCTGCGCGATTTTTGCCTCAGGTGCGGTGTCTTTAGCCATTTTGAGTTCCGGAGTGTCATTCTGTAAAAATCGACTAGTATTCTAACAAACGAACAACATCTTCACGGTCTTTTTTCGTGCGAACCCGTTCGCCACGACTGCCACAGCGCAAAATTGTGACGTCGATCACCCTTTGCAAAAGTCATCCCTTTTCGGTCGGTATTCGGCGTAACATAGGCGCTCAATAAGGGTGCTGCGTAAGCGATTGCGCAACCAATTATTCCTGGCGTTGGAATTGACCTGTCGCAACAATTGACACGATTCCGCTTGACGCCTGGTAAGGTTTTTGTAATTTTACAGCCAACCTTTTATTCACTAACAAATAGCTGGTGGAATATATGACTATCAAAGTAGGTATCAACGGTTTTGGCCGTATCGGTCGCATCGTTTTCCGTGCTGCACAGCAGCGTTCTGACATCGAAATCGTCGCGATCAACGACCTGCTCGACGCCGATTACATGGCTTACATGCTGAAGTATGACTCTACGCACGGTCGTTTCGACGGCACCGTAGAAGTGAAAGACGGCGCGCTGATTGTTAACGGTAAGAAAATCCGTGTTACCGCTGAGAAAGACCCGGCTAACCTGAAATGGGATGAAGTGGGCGTTGACGTTGTTGCTGAAGCAACCGGTATCTTCCTGACCGACGAAACCGCACGCAAACACATTCAGGCTGGTGCGAAGAAAGTGGTTCTGACCGGTCCATCTAAAGATGCGACCCCAATGTTTGTTCGTGGTGCAAACTTCGACAAATACCAGGGACAGGACATCGTTTCTAACGCCTCTTGCACCACTAACTGCCTGGCGCCACTGGCTAAAGTTATCAACGATCACTTCGGTATCGTTGAAGGCCTGATGACCACTGTTCACGCCACCACCGCAACTCAGAAAACCGTTGATGGCCCGTCTCACAAAGACTGGCGTGGCGGCCGCGGCGCAGCTCAGAACATCATCCCATCTTCTACCGGTGCTGCAAAAGCAGTGGGCGTGGTTCTGCCAGAGCTGAACGGTAAACTGACTGGTATGGCGTTCCGCGTTCCTACCCCTAACGTGTCTGTTGTTGACCTGACTGTACGTCTGGAAAAACCAGCAACTTATAAAGAAATCTGTGCCGTAATCAAAGCTGAATCTGAAGGCAAGATGAAAGGCGTTCTGGGTTACATCGAAGACGACGTCGTATCTACCGACTTCAACGGCGAAACCCTGACTTCAGTATTCGATGCTAAAGCCGGTATCGCACTGAACGACAACTTCGTGAAACTGGTTTCATGGTACGACAACGAAACTGGCTACTCACACAAAGTTCTGGATCTGATTGCACTGGTTGCTGCTAAGTAAGCAACTGGCGAACCAGACAAGGGGTGACTTCGGTCGCCCCTTTTTTTTCATTTGGAAGAAGAGAAGGTCTGACGATGCAAGATACGCTTTATAGTTTGCCGGTGGTGAATCAGATCACCCCATATCTGTCACAACGCCAGATGGGCGATTTGCCCATCGTCGTCGTGAGTCATCCCAAGGTTCGTGCAGCGATTGCGCTGCAAGGCGCGCATCTGCTCTCATGGCAGCCCAGCGGTCAGCAACCGGTGATTTGGTTGAGCGAGAAGACGCCGTTTGCCACAGGCAAAGCGATTCGCGGTGGTGTGCCCATTTGCTGGCCATGGTTTGGCCCTGCAGGTGAACCGGCGCACGGATTTGCCCGTAATCAGCCCTGGACACTGACGGCACACGATGAGAACGACGATGCCGTGATGCTGACGTTCACACTGGAAAGCAACGCACAAACGAAGAAGCTGTGGCCGCATGATTTCACCCTGCTGGCCCGTTTCCGTATCGCCGAGCATTGTGAAATCGAGTTGGAAGCCTGGGGCGATTATGAAGCCACCGCAGCCTTGCACACCTACTTCCAGATCGCAGATATTGCTCAGGTTGAAGTGAGTGGCTTAGGAAATAGCTATATTGACAAGGTGAATGCTAACACGGTGGGCAGTTCGGCTGATGGCAAGCAAACCTACCCTGATCGCGTCGATCGGATTCACACGGCTGCCGAGGATTGCAGTGTGATTCATGACATCGCGGGTAAACGTCAGATTGAAGTGTACCACCACTATCAAAGTGACGTTGTCACATGGAACCCAGGGCCGGAATTGTCCTGTAGCATGGCGGATATGCCTAATGAGGGTTACAAAACCATGGTCTGCGTAGAAACGGCTCGCATCAACAAGCCGATGAAAAGTGCCGGTGAATCCCCTGCTCGCCTCGGTACCACCCTGCGCGTACGCAATAAGTAGGTTCGCGGCGCAGATGCGCCGCTATACCACGTCTAAGCCCGTTTTATGTTGCGGTGCTGGAAACGCCCGGTCAATGATCGCCAACTCCTCAACACTCAAATGCAGGTCTAACGCAGCCGCATTTTCCGCCACGTGTTGTTGGCTGCTGGCCTTGGGAATGGCGATCATGCCTGGCCGACGAATCACCCACGCGAGCAGCAATTGCGCCACGCTGATGCCCTTCTGTTGTGCAATTTGATGCAAATGGGGATCTTCAAACAGTGACTGACGCAAGCGTCCCGCCTGCGCCAGAGGGCAATACGCCATGATCGGCATATCACGTTGCTGGCATGCCGCTAATAAATCGTATTCGATTCCTCGTGATGCCAGGTGATACAGCACCTGATTAGTCGAGCAGTTTTCACCGCCCGGCTCGCTCCACAGTTCTTGCAGATCGTCAGTATCGAAATTGGATACGCCCCAATGCCGTATTTTTCCCTGCTGTTGCAAGGTTTCCATGGCATGAATCGTCTCCTCCAGTGGCACATTACCGCGCCAATGCAGCAGATAGAGATCAAGGTAATCGGTCTCTAAGCGCTTTAAGCTGCGCTCGCAGGCCTCTATGGCATCCACTTCGCCGGCATTCCACGGATAGACTTTTGACACCAGCCAGGCCTGATGGCGGCGTCCGTGTAACGCTTCGCCCACCACCTCTTCCGCGCCGCCTTCGGCGTACATTTCCGCGGTATCAATCAGTTGTAAGCCCAAATCCAATCCAGCCTGTAATGCCGAGACTTCCTGACGACGCAGCGCTGCATTCTCCCCCATGTACCACGTTCCTTGCCCAATGGCAGGTAATGCTGGTTCTCCACGGAATTGAATTGTCTTCATTAAGGCTCCCGATGCCCCAGGATGGGGCGCGCTATTGGTGCAATGTAATAAAAACGCCCCATTAAGAGGCGTCGCAGAAAACCATTAGAAACTGTAGCTGATGCCGGTCCAGAGGGTGAACTGGCCACTTTTGTCCACCATCGGACTGTCTTTGATTTCGCTGTCAAAACGGGTGTAACGCCCGGACAAACTGGCGTTCCAGCTATCGCTAATCTGGTAGCTGGCATTCATTTCCACATAGGGTGACCAGCTGTCGTCCGGTTGATATTCAGCAATACCTGTCCGTGCGCTTTCATGCGAAGACACGCCATAGTAGTAGCGGTTTTGGTTGGCGCTGTTCCACATTGCACCGATGCCTGGTGTCAGGCTAAACGCGCCAAAATCGAAGCGATACAGATAGGTAAGATCCCAGATGATGCCATTACTGTTGTTCAGCACATCGCCCAGCAGCGCAGTACGCACAATGCCCCAATCGGCAACATGACGGTAGCTGGCACCCGCCATCAAGGTCATCCGACGCTTATCCAGTGCCTTCATATCCCCTAAATCATTATCTTTAGGGTCATACTGCTGTGGTGAACCCAGCAGCGTTAACGACAGTTGATTCTGCTGATCTTTCCACAGGTAATAGCCACCTTGCAGGCTACGGAACCAGAAGTTTTCGCCTTCATAATTGATGACCGGGATGGGGATGTATCGGTCCTGCCCACCGCGATAAGGTGACTGGGCATAAATAACTGAAGCCCCGAGTGATAAGGGTTCTGCATGAGTGCTGAACGCCGCAAAATAACAAGGAACAACACAAGCAAGCGCTTTAAGTTTGAATTGGTTCACAATTTAATCAGTCCATTAATATAACAATCACACGCAGAGTCTAACTAAATTTTCGCGATGAGTTAACGTTAAATCAGGGATGTTTATCACCCGCACGGAATAGTCTGAGGCTGGTTGCCTGCGTAGACATGCAAACTGAATGCCTTAGTGCTTATGAGACTTTGTTATTGATATATCGCTAAATAAGGAGAAAAGTGTCTGCAGATTTTCTGAATGCCTTCTACAGTTAAAAGTAAGACGAGACTTTTTATACGAGCAGAGTAACCATAAGAATTGTGTATCCCGATAAAAAAACGTCAGGTTGGCATAAGGGTTGCTGTACTCAATAAAGAATATCTTCCGGGAGCTGCAAACGTATCTAATTTCGCTCCTTTACCTGTGCTAAAAACGAAAGGACGGGCATCGCTATGAATATATTCGATCACTATCGTCAGCGTTATGAAGCTGCCAAGGACGAAGAGTTCACACTGCAGGAATTTCTCGCTATCTGTAAGCAGGATCGCAGTGCATACGCCAACGCTGCAGAGCGACTATTGATGGCTATCGGTGAGCCGGTGATGGTTGACACGGCGCAGGAGCCACGCCTTTCCAGAATCTTCTCTAACCGCGTCATGGGACGCTATCCCGCCTTCGAAGAGTTTTATGGTATGGAGGAAGCGATTGAACAGATCGTCTCCTACCTGAAACACGCTGCGCAAGGCCTGGAAGAGAAGAAACAGATTCTCTATTTGCTGGGGCCGGTCGGTGGCGGTAAATCGTCACTTGCTGAGCGTTTGAAAGCCCTGATGCAACGCGTACCGATCTACGTGCTGAGCGCTGATGGCGAACGCAGCCCGGTAAACGATCATCCTTTGTGCCTGTTCAACCCGCAGGAAGACGCCAATATTCTGGAGAAAGAGTATGGCGTGCCGCGGCGTTACCTGGGCACCATCATGTCACCGTGGGCGGCAAAACGCCTGCATGACTTCGGCGGCGATATTACCCGCTTTAAAGTCGTCAAAGTCTGGCCTTCTATCCTGGAGCAAGTGGCCATCGCCAAAACGGAACCGGGTGATGAGAACAACCAGGATATCTCTGCATTGGTCGGTAAGGTGGATATCCGCAAACTGGAAAACCACGCGCAAAACGATCCTGACGCTTATGGTTACTCGGGCGCACTGTGCCGCGCGAACCAGGGCATTATGGAATTCGTTGAGATGTTCAAAGCACCGATCAAAGTGCTGCATCCCTTACTGACCGCCACTCAGGAAGGTAATTACAACGGTACTGAAGGGATCTCTGCCCTACCGTTTAACGGCATCATTCTGGCGCACTCCAATGAATCAGAATGGGTGACTTTCCGTAATAACAAGAACAACGAAGCGTTCCTTGACCGCGTGTATATCGTCAAAGTGCCTTACTGCCTGCGGGTGTCGGAAGAGATCAAAATCTACGACAAACTGCTCAATCACAGTGAGCTGACGACGGCGCCATGTGCCCCGGGCACGCTGGAGACCTTAGCGCGCTTCTCTATCCTGTCGCGTTTGAAAGATCCGGAAAACTCCAGCATCTATTCAAAAATGCGCGTCTACGATGGTGAAAGCCTGAAAGATACCGATCCAAAAGCGAAATCATGGCAGGAGTATCATGACTACGCCGGCGTGGATGAAGGCATGAACGGCCTTTCGACCCGCTTCGCGTTTAAGATTCTGTCGCGCGTGTTCAACTTTGATCATGCCGAAGTGGCGGCCAACCCTGTACATCTGTTCTACGTACTGGAGCAACAAATTGAACGCGAGCAGTTCCCGCAGGATCTGGCAGAGAAATACCTTGAGCACCTTAAAGGTTATCTGATCCCGAAATACGCGGAGTTTATCGGCAAAGAGATTCAGACCGCCTATCTGGAGTCTTATTCAGAATACGGCCAGAACATCTTTGACCGCTACGTAACCTACGCCGACTTCTGGATTCAGGATCAGGAGTACCGCGATCCCGATACCGGACAGTTGTTTGATCGTGAATCACTGAATGCCGAGCTGGAAAAAATCGAGAAACCTGCCGGGATCAGTAACCCGAAAGATTTCCGTAACGAGATCGTCAACTTTGTGCTGCGTGCCCGGGCGCAAAATAGTGGACGTAATCCCAACTGGACCAGCTACGAAAAACTGCGCACGGTTATTGAGAAGAAAATGTTCTCCAATACCGAAGAGTTGCTGCCGGTGATTTCGTTTAATACCAAGACCTCAACGGACGAACAGAAAAAACACGATGATTTTGTCGATCGCATGATGGAGAAAGGCTATACCCGCAAGCAGGTACGCCTGCTGTGCGAATGGTATCTGCGCGTGCGTAAATCGTCTTAATCGTTACCTGTAAGCTATGCGGCGCCGCGACGCCGCAACAGGAGGCCGGAGTGGTTCCGGCCTGGCTTGCACTGTAGTTTGGGGGATATGTATGGCCTATTTTATCGATCGGCGTCTGAACGGTAAAAACAAGAGCGCGGTCAATCGGCAGCGTTTCCTGCGCCGTTACAAGTCGCAAATCAAGCAGTCGATCTCCGAGGCCATCAACAAGCGGTCGGTCACCGACGTGGAGAGCGGCGAATCTGTCTCGATTCCTATCGATGACATCAATGAGCCCATTTTCCATCAGGGACGCGGCGGCAGTCGCCATCGCGTGCATCCGGGGAACGATCATTTCGTCCAGAACGACCGCATTGAGCGCCCACAAGGGGGCGGCGGTGGCGGCGGCAGCGGTCAGGGCAACGCCAGTCAGGACGGTGAAGGTCAAGATGAGTTTGTTTTCCAGATATCGAAAGATGAATATCTCGATCTGCTGTTTGAAGATCTTGCCTTACCGAATCTGCGTAAAAATCAGCACCGGCAGCTGAATGAGTATAAAACCCACCGCGCAGGCTTTACCTCCAATGGGGTCCCGGCCAACATCAGCGTGGTGCGTTCGCTACAAAACTCACTGGCACGTCGCACTGCGATGACCGCCGGCAAGCGCCGCATGCTGCACGAACTGGAAGCCACGCTGACGGAAGTGGAAAACAGTGAACCCGCTCAGTTACTGGAAGAGGAGCGGCTGCGCAAAGAAATTGCCGAACTGCGGGCACGTATTGAACGTGTGCCTTTTATTGATACCTTCGACTTGCGCTACAAGAACTTTGAGAAGCGCCCCGAGCCTTCGAGCCAGGCGGTGATGTTCTGCCTGATGGACGTCTCCGGATCAATGGATCAGGCCACGAAAGACATGGCGAAGCGTTTTTATATTCTGCTCTATCTGTTCCTGAGCCGTACCTATAAAAATGTGGAGGTGGTGTATATCCGTCACCATACGCAGGCGAAAGAAGTCGATGAGCAGGAGTTCTTCTACTCGCAGGAAACCGGCGGCACCATTGTGTCTAGCGCATTGAAGTTAATGGATGAAGTGGTTAAAGAGCGCTATGACCCGGCGCAGTGGAATATTTATGCGGCACAGGCCTCTGATGGCGACAACTGGGCGGATGACTCTCCATTATGTCATGAGATTCTGGCCAAACATATTTTGCCGGTTGTACGTTATTACAGCTACATCGAAATCACGCGCCGTGCGCATCAGACGCTGTGGCGTGAGTATGAACATCTGCAGGCCATGTTTGATAACTTCGCGATTCAGCACATCCGCGAGCCAGAAGACATTTATCCGGTATTTAGAGAACTTTTCCACAAACAGGTGGCAGAAGCCTGAACATCAAGCCGGTCATTGACCGGCTTTTTCTTTCCCGCGCCACCGCTCATTCGCCTCAAATCCCCGCTGATTTTTCACACAATTTTAACGATCTATGGGATAGCGCTCCGCAGATTGAAAAAATATGCAATTAAGCGCTGACAAGCTATTGATAAGGCATTATCTTTTCACCTTGTCTGTGTGAATCCCCCGCAGTTTGTCATTTTCGCTCGTACCGCAGGAGAACGCCGTTGAATGCCAGCATGATTTACAGTTTGTTTATTATTGGTTCCGTGCTGGTTGCAGCAAGTATTCTTCTGAGTTCATTCTCGTCACGGCTTGGTATCCCTATTCTGGTGATTTTCCTTGCGTTAGGCATGTTGACTGGCGTTGACGGAATTGGCGGCATCGCTTTTGACAACTACCCCGTGGCGTATCTGGTATCCAACCTCGCGCTGGCCATTATTTTGCTGGATGGCGGCATGCGCACCAAAGCCAGCTCATTCAAGGTGGCGCTGGGGCCCGCATTATCGCTCGCCACGGTCGGTGTGATGATAACCGCCGGTTTAACCGGTTTGGCGGCGGCCTGGCTCTTTAAACTCGATTTGATGCAAGGTTTCCTGATTGGCGCGATTATCGGTTCCACCGATGCCGCCGCAGTCTTCTCGCTGCTGGGGGATAAAGGGCTTAACGAACGTGTCAGCTCCACGCTGGAAATTGAGTCCGGCAGTAACGATCCTATGGCGGTATTCCTGACCATCACGCTGATTGACATGATCCAGCAAGGCCAGTCAGGCTTAAGCTGGATGTTTGTGGTGCATCTGGTGCAACAGTTCGGTCTCGGTATTGTACTGGGGCTGGGCGGCGGCTGGGCACTACAGCAACTGATAAACCGTATCAATCTGGCGCAAGGTCTCTACCCCCTGCTGGCGTTAAGCGGCGGCATCATTGTGTTCGCACTGACCACGGTCATGGAAGGCAGCGGCATACTGGCCGTTTACCTGTGTGGTTATCTGCTGGGTAACAGCCCGATCCGCAACCGTCACGGTATTCTGCAAACCTTCGATGGTATGGCGTGGTTGAGTCAGATCGGCATGTTTATCGTGCTCGGCTTACTGGTGACGCCATCTGATCTGTGGCACATCGCCGTTCCAGCCATGATTTTATCTCTCTGGCTGATTTTGGTGGCGCGCCCGCTTTCAATTCTGGTGGGTCTGTTGCCATTTAAAGGGTTTACCGGCCGCGAACGCATCTTTATCAGTTGGGTTGGTCTGCGTGGCGCAGTCCCTATTATCCTCGCGGTATTCCCGATGATGGCCGGGCTGGAAAACGCCAAGCTCTACTTCAACATCGCCTTCTTCGTGGTTCTCGTGTCGCTAATGCTACAGGGCACCTCGCTGGGCTATGCGGCCAAACGCGCCAAAGTTGTGGTTCCCCCTACTGCCTCACCTATCAGCCGCGTCGGACTGGATATCCACCCTGAAAACCCCTGGGAGCAGTTTGTTTACCAACTCAGTGCTGACAAATGGTGTATCGGTGCCGCGCTGCGTGATTTGCAGATGCCACGCGAAACGCGCATCGCTGCCCTGTTCCGCGATAACGCGCTGATGCATCCCAATGGCAGTACGCGCCTTAAAGAGGGCGATGTGCTATGTGTGATTGGACGTGAACGCGATTTGCCCGCTTTAGGTAAAATGTTCAGCCAGTCGCCACCCGTCGCGCTCGATCAACGCTTCTTTGGTGATTTCATTCTGGATGCTGAGGCACGTTTACGCGATGTGGCGCAAATTTATGGGCTGGAACTTGATGAAACCACCAACGATCAGCAATCCCTCGGTCAACTGGTGATGGGCCTGCTAGGCAGTACACCCGTGGTGGGCGATCAGGTGGAGTGGAACCAATTGACCTGGACCGTGGCGGAGAAAGAGGACAACCAAATCGTTAAAATTGGCGTACGTGTCATGGAAGACAAGGAGTAATCCGAACTGCGAAAACGCCAAAACTGCGTGTGAGCGACTATGATCACTATTCCACCCAGCACAAACGGGAGAAGCGCATGGGACACGTGGTAAAAATTGGTCGTTACGAGATCGTTGATGCAGAACTGAATGCTGAAAAGCTCGATACCATCAGCATTCCCTGCAATACCAACCCCGGCCTGAGTTACCAACTCGATGGCTGGGATCATGAAACCAGTGTGCCGGCGTGGATTGATGGCGAGCCCGTCGATCTGCAGATCGGACACTATGACAAGCAACAAGACCGCTGGGTATTAAAAAAACCCGCCTGATGTACCCCCGCCGCCATCCGCTTCGTATGGCGGTCATTCCTAAAAGCAGTCTTAAAATGAAGCGTTCTATCTGCGTTTTTTTTGGTTTTAACCTTGTATTTCAATTAGCTAACTCACTATTTCACGCAGCATTTATTTCCTTTTAAGACTATTTCCATATTAACTCTGTCAAATAACTCCTGCATACTCTTAAACGTTGCTGCAGCTTTTCGTGACGTACATCACGTCTCAAACGGCCCTTTCCATGCAGCGCTTATGGCAGCATTGACTTATATCGCACTGAAAAATCATTTCTTTTTATTTTCGGTGGACAACTCCTGAGCGCGTACTTGATTCTGGTCAGGCCATCTTTTACTTAAGAAAAGAGAGCAGGTTTTATGGCAAGTACATTGGTAATGAATGATGCAACCCGCTCGTGGAGCGGATTGCGTAAAAATCTCATCGCAAAAGTCGCTTTAAGCTTTTCGGATTTAATTGCTCTGAATCTGGCTTTGTTTTTATCTGCAGCAACCGTTCAGGGTATTTGGGGAGAACTGGACACCTTTATTCCGCCGCAGCAGATTGAATACCGCTTTATCGCTCAATTAGGGCTTTCTGTACTTTGCACCGCGTGGTTTTGGGTGCGCATGCGTCATTATACTTACCGCAAACCGTTTTGGTTCGAGTTAAAAGAGATTGTAAAAACCCTGTTCGTTTTTTCGCTGCTGGATTTGGCGCTGATCGCCTTCTCCAAGTGGGACTTCTCACGCATGGTTTGGGTGTTTAGCTGGACTTACGCACTGCTACTGCTGCCGCTGATGCGTGCGGTGGTCAAGCGAGCCATCAACCGCGCAGGTCAGTGGCAGAAAGAGACCATCATTATTGGTTCAGGCAAGAATGCCATGGAAGCTTATGCAGCACTGCAGAGTGAGGAAATCCTCGGCTACAACGTCCAGGCTTTCATCTCACTGGAAGATGAGCTCCATCCTGAGAACGTTAATGGTGTACCCGTGATCACCTGGAAAGACATCAACTGGCAAACGATGGATGGCGACAACACGCAATTTATCGTCGCCACTGAGTTTGAACAGCAGGTGGTGCGCGATAAATGGCTGAAGTTCCTGTCCAAAATGAAGTGCCGCTCGATCTCCGTGATCCCAACCCTGCGCGGCGTGCCGCTCTACGGTACGGATATGTCATTCATCTTCAGCCACGAAGTGATGATCCTGCGCGTCAGTAATAACCTGGCAAAACGTTCTTCTCGCTTCCTCAAGCGTACCTTCGATATTGTGGTCGCCTCCCTGTTGCTGCTGTTCCTCGCCCCGGTATTCGGTCTGCTGTGTGCGATGGTAAAACGTGATGGCGGCAATGCGATCTATGGGCATGAGCGTGTTGGGCAGGATGGCGTGAAGTTTAAATGCCTGAAATTCCGTTCGATGGTCACTAACTCTCAGGAAGTGTTGCAAAATCTGCTGGCGACCAGCGAAGAGGCGCGCGCAGAATGGGATCGTGATTTCAAACTGAAAAACGATCCACGTATCACCAAAATTGGCGGCTTCCTGCGTAAAACCAGCCTCGACGAATTACCGCAGCTGTGGAATGTGATTCGTGGTGAAATGAGTCTGGTGGGTCCACGTCCGGTGATTGAAGTTGAGCTGGAACGCTATGCGGGGGATGTTGATTATTACCTGATGGCGAAACCGGGCATGACCGGTCTGTGGCAGGTGAGCGGTCGTAACGATATCGACTATGACACTCGCGTCTATTTCGATTCCTGGTATGTGAAAAACTGGGCGTTGTGGACCGACATCGCCATTCTGTTCAAAACCGCAGGTGTGGTGTTACGCCGCGACGGGGCCTACTGATCCTACCCGCGATGCGATGTCTGTGTTGTCTCAGCAGACATCGCTTTTTTATTCCTTTCTTTTTCCCTGCTAAGTCATTACCCTTCCCGCTTGTTTAACAGGACGTTTCTGGTTTCAGATGCAAAAATTTACCCTGCTGCTTTTAAGCCTGGTGCTGCTGGCACCACTCGGCATCGATCTATACCTTCCTACTCTGCCGCAAATCGCTGAAGGCCTTAACAGTCCGGTCAGTTTGATTCAGATCACCATCCCGCTGTTCTTACTGGTGATGGGCATCGGCCAGCTGGTGACCGGACCCTTGGTAGATAATTTTGGCCGTAAGCCGATTGCGATCATTGGCCTGGTGCTTTACATCATTGGCAGCGCCGTGGCGGCAACGGCCACCGTATGGCCAGTGTTCTTCCTCGCCCGTTTGATTCAGGGCTGCGCGGTCTGTTGCAGTGCAGTGGTGGCCTTCAGTGGCGTGCGCGATCGTTTAAGCGGTGATGAAGCTGCGCGCGCCTATGGTTTTCTCAATGGTGCATTGAATATTGTGCCGGCATTGGCGCCACTACTGGGTGGTATCCTTGCTGAAGCCTACGGCTGGCGAGCGCCCTTCTGGTTCCTGTGTGGCTATGCTGCAGTCATTGGTTTGATTGTGGTGTTCTTCCTGCCGGAAACCCGTCCAGCCGATACGTTACGCGTCAAAGGATTGCCGTTAGCGCAATATGCGGCAATTGCACGTGAGCCGCGTTTTCTTGCCTTCGCGTTTGCCAACGCGGGTGCGCTCGGCATGGTGCTGACTTATGTGTCACTTGCCCCCCACGTGCTAATGACGGAAGGGGGTCTGACGCCCCTGCAATTCTCCTTTGCCTTTGGTGCCAACGGCTTTTGGATCATGCTGGTCAGTGCGTTTGTGAATAAGACTATCCGTAAAGCCGGACGCCCGTTCTGCCTGGCGATGGGCTTTGTCACCATGCAGCTGGGTGCCATTCTGCTGCTGGCGGGAATGATGCTGTTGCCTGCCGCATGGCAGACACACTGGGCGCTGTATATGATTCCGGTGGCGGTATCGGTTGCAGGACTGGCCTTTACCGTTGGCCCCGCCACCAGCTACGCGTTAGAGCCGTATCAGCAGCAGGCAGGCGTTGCCGCGGCATTGCAGGGGTTTATTCAGATGGCGTGCGGCGCGGGTGGCAGCCTGATGATTGTGGCATTGCCGGTCGCAGAAAAATCAGCACTGGCTTTAATGATGCTTTTAGGTGCAGCGCTGGCCCTGATTGCCTGGCGCTGCAGTAAGAAGATGCACGGCAGCGTGACCGCGCTTAAATAATCTCAACTGGTACGCGGGGCGCGAGCGCGCACATCAGCTCGTAGCCCACCGTGCCAGCGGCTTTCGCCACCTCATCGATTTTCACCTGATTGCCCCACAGTTCCACTTTGGAACCAATCCCGGCCTGCGGGCAAGGTTCGAGGTCAATCATCATCATATCCATGGAGATCGCGCCCAGCGTCTGGGTACGAATACCGTCGACGCTGACTGGCGTGCCGGTTGGCGCATGGCGTGGATAGCCATCTGCATAGCCGCAGGCCACAATACCAATGCGCTGTGCGCCCGATGCATGATAGCGATAGCCATAGCCCACGCCGTCACCAGCACTGAGCTGCTGCACACCAATGATTTCACTGTTCAGCGTCATCACCGGCTGCAAGCCGCTGCTGGCAATATCCTGCCAATTCCCGCTTGGCGATGCGCCATAGAGAATGATCCCCGGACGCACCCAGTCAAAGTGCGCCTCTGGATGCCACAAAGTGGCGGCAGAGTTGGAGAGCGAGCGCGGGCAATCCAAACCTTCGGCGGCCAGTTCAACGCGCTTCATCGGTTCGATAAGTCCTTCCGGGTTTTCCGCGTCCGCAAAATGTGCCATCAGCGTCATCTCACCGACGTTAGGGAGCGCACGCAGTTTCTGCCACGCCGCCTGCACCTGTTCCGGACGGAAACCCAGCCGATTCATGCCGCTGTTCATCTTCACATAGATATCAACCGGTGCAGAAAGTGAAGCTTTGGCCAGCGCCTGAATCTGCCAGTTGCTGTGCACACTGGTGGTCAAACGATAACGATCGATCAAGGTTAAATCTTCGGCATGGAAGAAACCTTCCAGCAACAGAATCGGTTTTTTCCAACCCTGCTCACGCAACAGAATCGCTTCTTCCATATTCAACAGCGCGAAACCATCGGTCTCTGCCAGACTTTGCCAGACACGCGCGATACCGTGCCCGTAAGCATTGGCTTTAACCACTGACCAAACCCGCGACTGCGGTGCAGCCTGCCGTACAATCGCCAAATTGTGGCGCAGCGCCTGTTGGTTAATGGTGGCGCCAGTAGGACGTGACATGCTTGTGCTCTCCCTGAGGTCTCAACGCGCCGCGTTAGCGTTACGCAACGGCGACGAATGGGGTTCGAAACCCGGCAGGTAGCGCAGTACTGACAAATCGTCTGCGGCAATCGCCGGTTTCTGACCGGAAATCAAATCGGCCAATAGCTGACCGGAACCACAGGCCATGGTCCATCCCAGCGTTCCGTGACCGGTGTTGAGATAGAGATTGGACAGCGGTGTACGCCCGACAATCGGCGTGCCGTCCGGCGTCATCGGACGCAATCCTGTCCAGAACGTGGCCTGTTCAACAAAACCGCCTTCAGGATAGAGATCGCTGACCACCATCTCCAGCGTTTCACGTCGTGCAGGCGTCAGTTTGGTGTTAAAACCAACAATTTCCGCCATGCCCCCCACGCGGATGCGATCGTCAAAGCGCGTGACCGCCACTTTGTAGGTCTCATCAAGGATGGTGGAGACCGGGGCTGCGTCTGGATTCTTAATCGGGATAGTGAGGGAATAGCCTTTAAGCGGATAGACCGGAATTGACACGATGTCTTTCAGCAGCGCGGTCGAGTAGGAGCCGAACGCCACCACATAGGCGTCCGCTTTAATCACCTCTTCGCCACACTTCACACCGTAAATACGATTGCCTTCACGCAGCAGTTGATCAACCTGAGTGTCGTAGCGGAAGGTGACACCCGCAGCGGCTGCCATCTCGGCCAGGCGCTGCGTAAACAGCTGGCAGTCTCCGGTTTCATCATTCGGTAAACGCAGCCCGCCGGTCAGTTTATGTGCCGTCGTGGCCAGCGCCGGTTCAACGCTGTGTAACTGGTGTGCTTCCAGGAGTTCGTAAGGCACGCCGGCTTCTTTGAGCACGGCAATATCTTTGCTGGCGCTCTCAAACTGTTGCTGAGTGCGGAACAACTGCAAGGTGCCGCCCTGCCGGCCTTCATAGGCGATACCGGTCGAGGCGCGCAATGCTTTCAGGCAATCACGGCTGTATTCCGCGATACGTACCATGCGTCCTTTGTTTTCCTGATAATGGCGCATGTCACAGTTGCGCAGCATGTTCCACATCCATTCCAGCTGGAACTTGCTGCCATCGAGGCGGACGGCCAATGGCGCGTGGCGCTGGAACATCCATTTAACCGCTTTCAGTGGCACACCCGGTGCCGCCCAGGGCGCCGCATAACCTGGAGAGATCTGGCCAGCGTTACCGGCACTGGTTTCCAGCGCGGCCCCCGGCTGGCGATCGATGACCGTCACCTCATGTCCAGCCTGCGCCAGATACCAGGCACTCGCCACTCCCACGACACCACTTCCAAGAATCACTACGCGCATAAGCCCCTCGCCGCGGCAAAAGCATAATCAACTATGAATGCTGTTTGTATCAGCATAACCAGACAGCACTTCTTATCTTACATTCGACAGACATATTTCACATGTTTTTCACCTTCCTGCACACAGAAATCATGAGGCAGTGCAAAAATCAGGATTTTTTATGCCATAAAACCATTAATCAGCAATTTATTATGCGCAAGGGAGTGCTTTTATCTTTTTTCAGGAGAAAGCGCCGCAGTCATATAATGCGCTTATAAACAGAGTTTTATTCTACAAGTTTGCTAAAAACCAACAGTTGTCATCAGTAATGACTTAAGCGACGATTTTTGAATGATTTTCTGCCAAAAGAATTCGATTGAGTTCCGGTTTCGGATAAGCGACAGTGGACTATCATTGAAGTGTTCGCTCAGTTTTATTGGGCCGTCTTTCTCAGGATGAAGCCTTAAACGATCGTGACAGGTGACACTCCGTTGCCTGCCGCTTGCAAAACAGAGGTGCGCTATGACGACAATCTTTGACGAGCCAACCCGGAGCAGTAAACGACTCAGTGATGGACCCGACTGGACCTTTGAACTGCTTGATGTTTATCTGGCAGAAATTGACCGTGTAGCGAAAAGCTACGGGCTTGATACCTATCCGCATCAAATCGAAGTCATCACCTCCGAACAAATGATGGATGCCTACTCCAGCGTGGGTATGCCGATTAACTATGCCCACTGGTCGTTCGGTAAAAAATTTATTGAAACCGAACAGCGCTATAAACATGGTCAGCAGGGCTTAGCGTACGAGATCGTCATCAACTCCAATCCTTGTATTGCTTATTTAATGGAAGAGAACACCATGACCATGCAGGCGCTGGTGATGGCGCACGCGTGCTATGGGCACAACTCTTTCTTTAAAAATAACTATTTATTCCGCAGCTGGACCGATGCCAGCTCCATCGTCGATTACCTGTTATTCGCGCGTAACTACATCACTGATTGCGAAGAGCGATATGGCGTGGAAGAAGTGGAGCGGCTGCTCGACTCCTGCCATGCTCTGATGAACTACGGCGTTGATCGCTACAAGCGTCCGCAAAAAATTTCGCTGCAGGAAGAGAAAGCGCGACAAAAAAGTCGTGAAGAGTATCTGCAGAGCCAGGTGAATACGTTATGGCGCACCCTGCCGCGTAAAGAGAAGGAGTCCGTGCACGTGGAAGCGGCGCGCTATCCTTCGGAACCGCAGGAAAACTTGCTCTACTTTATGGAAAAAAACGCCCCGCTGCTGGAATCCTGGCAACGTGAGGTGCTGCGCATCGTGCGTAAAGTTAGCCAGTATTTTTACCCGCAGAAACAGACGCAGGTGATGAACGAAGGATGGGCGACCTTCTGGCATTACACCATCCTCAACCATCTATACGACGAAGGGAAAGTGTCGGAACGCTTTATGATGGAGTTCCTGCACAGCCACACCAATGTGGTGTATCAGCCGCCGTATAACAGCCAGTGGTATAACGGCATAAACCCTTACGCTTTGGGCTTCGCCATGTTCCAGGATATCAAGCGTATCTGCCAGTCACCGACGGAAGAAGATCGCTACTGGTTCCCGGATATTGCGGGTTCCGACTGGCTGAAAACGCTGCACTTTGCCATGCGCGAGTTTAAAGATGAGAGTTTCATCAGCCAATTCCTGTCGCCCAAAGTGATGCGAGACTTCCGCCTGTTTACGGTAATGGATGACGATCGCAATAACTTCCTGGAAATTGCCGCGATCCACGATGAGGCAGGCTATCGCGCCATCCGCCAGCAACTGTCAGCACAGTACAACCTGAGCAATCTGGAGCCTAACATCCAGGTCTATAATGTGGATCTGCGCGGCGACCGTTCGCTGACCTTACGCTACGTGCCACAGCAACGCGCGCCGTTGGATAAAAGCCGCCGCGAAGTGCTGAAGCATGTGCATCGGTTGTGGGGTTTCGATGTGATTCTGGAACAACAGAACGAAGATGGCAGCGTTGAGCTGCTGGACCGTTCGCCTTCACGTGGCCCGGCACTGTAAGCATAAAAAAACCGGACTGTTAAAGTCCGGTTTTCTTTTAGCGCTTGCTGGCTAAATCATCGGGCATGCTTTTTTGCATGCTATGCCAGATCTCTCCACTGCGACGACCATACTCACGTACTGTATCGACAATCTGGTCCTGCGTGGGATTCGCACTGCACAAATCCGCCAGTTGACGATAGAAGCTACGAGCCTGATGACGCGCCTCAGGATTAGAGAAATAGTGGCGTCCCACGCGGGTATACAGCCCTTTCAAACCGTTCAGGATCAATCCATAAATCGGGTTACCGGAGGCAAAGGCCAAACCACGGAACACGCGATAATCCAGTTCGGTGTAGGCTTCTGCTTTATCCTCTTCGCTCAGTGCAGTTTCCAGCACCTCGCGCGCTTTGTCCGGATGATGGCGCAGTGCGCGGCTGATAAAAATCGACGCGATATTGGTACGCACCGACAACAGATTATCAATCAACTGCGGTACGCTATCGTGATCGAGGCGGGCAAGCGTTTCAAGAATGTTAAGACCGGAGGTTTCCCAGAAATCATTCACGCGCGTGGGTTTACCATGCTGAATGGTTAACCATCCATCGCGTGCCAGACGCTGTAAAACTTCACGCAGCGTAGTGCGCGTGACGCCAATCAGTTCAGAAAGCTCACGTTCAGCAGGCAGAATAGACCCCGGCGGAAAGCGACTGTTCCAGATGCTTTCAATAATATACTCTTCAGCAAATCCTGCGGGGCTTTGCGCCTTAATCACCATAGCATTTATTTCTCATTGCTTTCTTTGTCGTAATGGCACTCATCATACCAGAGCGGCTATAGCGGAAATAGACTGACAACTGATTAAAAGCGCGCGCTGGCGCAAAATTCAGCGGTGTTTTTAACCGGTCAGACGGCAACGCACTCGTTTGCTTGGTATAGACCTTCTGTCACCTCCGCTTGATCAGTAAATGCGCTTTTTATGGCCTGGATCAGGCTTAAGTCATTTTTGTACATGATTTTTTCCCCTTACCTGGCTGGCACGGTTACGCTTTTGGTTTACACTGCGAAGCATTAATGGTTACAGGATAAGCAATATGTTGCGATATTTGAATCAATGCTCACGAGGACGCGGGGCATGGTTATTGCTGGCTCTGACAGCACTGGCTTTTGAACTGACTGCACTCTTCTTTCAACACGTCATGGGACTGAAACCCTGCGTGATGTGTATCTACGAACGTTGTGCGCTGTTTGGCGTCATGGGTGCAGGAATCGTTGGCGCGTTCGCCCCGAAGTCCCTGCCACTGCGCTGGGCCGCTATCCTGATTTGGCTGTACAGCGCTTATAAGGGCTTAATGCTTTCGATTGAACATACGAATATTCAGCTGCACCCGAATCCGTTTGTCACTTGTGACTTTGCCGCGCGCTTCCCGACCTGGCTGCCGTTGGATAAATGGCTGCCATCGGTATTTGTAGCCAGCGGTGATTGTGCCGAACGCAGCTGGACATTCCTGACCTGGAGTATGCCGCAGTGGATGATCGTCATCTTTGCCGCGTATCTGCTGGTTGGTGCACTGGTGCTGATTGCCCAGCCGTTTAAGCCAAAACGCCGCGATCTGTTTAGCCGCTAATCAAAACAAAACAGGCAGCTCTCGCTGCCTGTTATCACGTCAACCGTTACGATCGGGCCGATCGATAATGTGATCTTCCCAGTCGCGCACTTCACTCTCCCGTACCGCGATATACCGCACCGAGATACGCTGCGCATGCATCGCTTTTTTCGAACCGGCCACCAATGGATGCCAGGCAGGCAATGTGCCGCCTTCGCCTAACAGACGATAGGCGCAGGTGCGCGGCAACCAGTTAAAGGTGGTGAGGTTTTCACGCGTCAGCTTGATACAGTCCTCTTCAAATTCAAACCGGCGCTCGTAGTTACGGCACTGGCAGGTTTTGATGTTCAGCTGATTGCAGGCCACATTGGTGAAATAGATTTCGTCGGTGTCCGCATCCTGCAACTTATTCAGGCAGCACTGGCCGCAGCCGTCGCACAGTGATTCCCACTCTGCATCGTCCATTTGGTCAAGGCGTTTTGTCTGCCAGAAAGGTTGTTCAGTCATGATCGCGGTCCGGGTTGTGCAATAAGACCGCACCTTATAAAGGGTTAGGTGCGGTGATGCAAGTTTTACAGTACGCGGGTGGTAATTCCGTGACCGGCCAGCGAGATTTCGAGTTTATCGCCAGATCGCATTGGCCCGACACCTTCCGGGGTGCCCGTCAGGATCACGTCGCCGGCGCGCAGCGTAAAGTACTGACTCATATAGGCAATCAGCGGCAGGATTTTGTGAATCATATCCGCCGTGCTGCCATGCTGGCGCACTTCACCATTCACCACCAGTTTCAGTTCGGTGTCTTGCGGGTCGCCGCTGAATTCAGAAACCGGAATAAAACCTGACAGCGGGCAGGAGTTATCAAACCCTTTGGATTTTTCCCACGGCTGCCCGGCTTTTTTTAAGCCTGCCTGCACATCGCGCAGCGTCAGATCCAGTGCCACGCCATATCCGGCAATGGCCTTCACCACATGCTCTTCACTGGCTTGCTTCAGTGTTGATCCAATCAACACTGCCAGTTCCACTTCGTGATGCACTTCGCCGAAGTTAGCGGGAATTGAGAGCGGCTGACGCAGATCGCACACCGCCGTTTCCGGTTTGATAAACACCACCGGTTCTGTCGGCGTGGCGCTGCCCATTTCCTTGATGTGCTTCGCATAGTTGCTGCCTACGCAAACCACTTTGCTGACGGGATAATCCAACAAAGCGCCCTGCCAGTTACGATGCTGATACATGCTGTTCCCCTGCATTGGTTGTGTTTGATGCCAGTCTGACTGGCGGATAGGTCAGGTTCAGCGCCGGAACGCGGCAAGCTGAGGAAGATTATATTAGCGGTTTTATAGCGGCAGACGTGGCGGAAATTGTCAAAAGTCGTTAATCATGCTTAACAAACAGGATCACCGCCGGAGATTATTGCCCGCAATATTGCTTTAAAGCGGGCGAATAATTAATGCAAATAATACTGAGGATATTTACAGGGCATATTTACAGATGAATCCGAATTAAACTTTTTTACTCTGATCAAGATGAATGTTGAGCAGACTTTCAATCGGTGGTGGGATCTGTAAATAATAGCCTTGATCGCTCAAACCTTGCTTAACTTTATTGATATCTGCATTAGCCAGTTTGTCGCGTTTGTCCAGTGACAGCACCATTGCCAGCTGGGGTTTACCAAAGCCACGCAGCAGTTCTTCAGGAACGCGCGAAAAATCGTCTTTTTTTTCAACATAAAGATAAGTTTGTTCACGTTGCGGGCTTCTGTAGATCACACAAAACATATTTTTTACTCGAATTAACCTGTGGCGTCACTTGCCTGAATATAGCAGTAACTATAACATGCTTGCAGAACTTCGAATATTGACCGTTTGATGTTAATGACGATTTTATCGACGTACATCTTAGGGTCGTAAAACAGGACTGAGTCAGGACAGATGTCGCAAACGCCAATCGAATTCAAGGGAAGCAGTTTTACCCTGTCAGTGGTTCATCTGCACCATTCACAACCCGAGGTGATTCGTCAGGCGCTGCAGGACAAAATCGACCAGGCACCTGCGTTTTTGCAGAATGCGCCGGTGGTGCTCAATGTGTCAGCGCTGAACGGTGACATCAACTGGAAGCAGATGCAGCAGGCGGTCATCGCCACTGGTTTACGGATTGTTGGTGTCAGCGGTTGTAAAGATGAAGCCCTGAAAAAGATGATTGCCCGAGCAGGCTTGCCGGTGTTGTCAGAAGGCAAAGAGAATCGCAAGCGTGCAGAAGCGCCAGTGGTCGAAGATGCGCCGCCGATCGTGGCACCGGTGGCTGAAACCGCCAGTAAAACCCGCATCATCAATACGCCAGTGCGCTCAGGCCAACAAATTTACGCACGGAATGCCGACCTTATCGTCACCAACAGCGTCAGCGCCGGTGCCGAACTGGTGGCAGACGGCAATATTCATATTTACGGCATGATGCGTGGTCGTGCGCTGGCGGGTGCCAGTGGCGAACGTGACAGCCAGATTTTTTGCACCAACCTCGCAGCCGAGTTGGTCTCTATTGCCGGGGAATATTGGATCATGGATCAGATACCGGCGGAATTCTTTGGTAAAGCCGCGCGCCTGTGCCTTAAAGAGGGCGCGCTCACCATTCAGACACTTTATTAGGCCCCTTTTCTTTCGTTAAGGAAATCAACATTTATGGCACGCATCATTGTAGTTACATCGGGTAAAGGGGGCGTTGGCAAGACCACGTCAAGCGCGGCCATCGCAACCGGTTTAGCGCAGAAAGGCAAGAAAACTGTCGTGATCGATTTTGATATCGGTCTGCGTAACCTCGACCTGATCATGGGCTGTGAACGCCGTGTGGTTTATGACTTCGTCAACGTCATCCAGGGCGATGCAACACTGAACCAGGCACTGATTCGTGACAAGCGCACGGAGCAACTCTATATTCTGCCTGCTTCTCAAACACGTGATAAAGATGCGCTGACCCGCGAAGGCGTGGAAAAAGTATTAAACGACCTGGCCGCGATGGAGTTCGACTTCATCGTGTGTGATTCCCCTGCGGGTATCGAAACCGGTGCGTTGATGGCACTGTACTTTGCGGATGAAGCGATTATCACCACCAACCCGGAAGTCTCTTCCGTGCGTGACTCCGACCGCATCCTCGGCATTATCTCTTCTAAATCGCGTCGTGCTGAAAACAGCCAGGACCCGGTGAAAGAACATCTGCTTCTGACACGTTATAACCCAGGCCGCGTGACGCGTGGCGACATGCTGAGCATGGAAGACGTGCTGGAGATTCTGCGTATACCACTGGTGGGTGTGATCCCGGAAGATCAGTCGGTACTTCGTGCTTCTAACCAGGGTGAGCCGGTCATTCTCGACGCTAACTCTGACGCCGGTAAAGCTTACGCTGATACCGTAGATCGCCTGCTTGGCGAAGAACGCCCCTTCCGCTTTATTGAAGAAGAGAAGAAGGGTTTCCTGAAACGCCTGTTCGGGGGATAACCAATGGCATTATTAGATTTCTTTTTATCCCGTAAGAAGAACACAGCCAACATAGCCAAGGAAAGGCTGCAAATTATCGTAGCCGAGCGCAGAAGGGGCGACAGTGAGCCCCATTACCTGCCGCAACTGAAGCGCGATATTTTGGAAGTGATCTGTAAGTACGTGAAAATTGACCCGGATATGGTGACCGTTCAGCTGGATCAGAAAGGGGACGATATCTCCATCCTGGAACTCAACGTCACACTGCCGGAGACGGAGACGGAAGACGTTCCTAAATGATTGTAGCGGGTTCCTGATTTTCCCCTGCGTTGTGCGCAGGGGAAAACATTCCGCTTATAGCGCCTGCAGGATCTCGTCGATTCGTTTTTGCAGCAATTCACCACGCCAGCCAGTCAGTAATTCTGGTGTACGGCATCCGCTTTTCAAGCCCCAATAAACGCTTAACACCTGATTGATTTGGCGACGTGAAGCCAATAGCTCCTGACTGAAACCCGTCTCTTCGCTTACCTGTAACACCAGCGCTTTGATGGCTTTAAATGCCTGTTTGTAATGTGGATGGTCAATCAGATTGGGCAACGGTTGTGGCAAGGTCGCTTCATCCTGAGCCTGAGCTTCCGCCACCAGCGCCACCATCGCTTTCCCGTGGAAGCGGATTTCATGACCGTTCAGGCCCAGATGATCGAGTTCCCCCAGGCTACCAGGCATAAAGCGCGCCACTTTCCACAGATTCTCTTCACGTACCACAAAATTCACGGCCATGTCTTTCTGGCGGGCGATGTTCAAGCGCCATGCCGCCAGGCGTTGCAGCGCTGCCAACTGGCGCGGACGCAACTGCCATGCGTTGGTGATGTCGCGCCATGCATCCTCTGGCTGCAAAACGTCAAGACGACGCTGGCAAAGGTTATCGCATTCGCTCAGCGCTGCAGCCATGTTGCCTGCGGCTTGCGTCTGCTCAACTAACTGATGGGCAATCGGCAGAAGATACGCGACATCTGCTGCGGCATAGTCGCATTGACGCTCAGTGAGCGGGCGCGCCAGCCAGTCAGTACGGGATTCGCTCTTATCCAGTTCGATTTGGTTAAAGTGATTAACCATCGAAGCGAAGCCCCATGACAGGGGCTGCCCAGCGAAGGCCGCCAGGATTTGAGTATCGATCATCGGATCGGGCAGGCATTTAAAACGATGCAAGAAAACTTCAAGATCTTCGCCACCGGCGTGCAGGAATTTTGTCACCTGCTTGTCTTGCAGCAGTGCGATGAACGGCGTCCAGTCACTGATGTTAAGCGGATCGATCAGAACCAGTTGTTCACCATCGAACAGCTGGATCAGACCCAACTGCGGATAGTAAGTGCGCGTGCGCACGAATTCAGTATCCAGCGCAACGGCATCATGCTGGCGCGCTTGTTCGCACACGGCAGCCAGCTGGCTGTTTTGGTCGATCAAAGTGTAATTCACGTATTCATTCTCGCTGCGGCACACTTCGCGCAGCGCTCCATGTTAAAAGCAATAAAAACGCCGGACTGAGCCGGCGTTAACCTGGAGAGAAAGGCAGCTTACTGCCCTTCTCGCTTCGCCTCGTCACGCAATTCGCGGCGCAAAATTTTGCCCACGTTGGTCTTCGGCAGCTCATCTCTAAACTCGATAATCTTCGGCACTTTGTAGCCGGTGAGCTGACGGCGGCAATGATCCAGCACTTCTTCTTTCGTCAGTGACGGATCCTTTTTAACGATGCACACTTTCACCGCTTCGCCGGAAAGGTCGCTGGGCACACCGATTGCGGCGGCTTCGCGCACTTTCGGATGTTGCATCAGCACATCTTCGATTTCGTTAGGATACACGTTAAAGCCTGACACCAGAATCATGTCTTTCTTCCGATCGACGATGCGAATAAAACCTTCGCCATCAACGTTAACAACATCACCGGTGTGCAGCCAGCCATTTTTCAACACTTCTTCGGTGGCATCCGGTCGCTGCCAGTAACCCACCATCACCTGTGGACCACGAATACAGAGTTCGCCCGGTTCGCCTGGCGCCACATCGTTATCTTCGTCATCGACGATACGCACATCCGTGGAGGGTACAGGAAGACCGATGCTGCCGGTGTGGCAAGTGATATCATACGGATTGACCGATACCAGCGGTGAACATTCAGTCAAACCATAGCCTTCGAGCAGATAATGCCCGGTGAGTTTTTCCCAGCGCTCAGCCACGGCCTTTTGCACGGCCATGCCGCCGCCAGCAGAGAGACGCAGCGTAGAGAAATCGAGCTTATTAAAGTTTTCGTCGTTTAGCAGCGCGTTAAACAGTGTATTGACGCCGGTAATGGCGGTGAACGGGAATTTGCTCAGCTCTTTGACAAAACCGGGGATATCACGCGGATTGGTGATCAGCAGGTTGGTACCGCCGAGATCGAGAAACAGCAGGCCGTTTACCGTTAACGCAAAAATATGGTAGAGCGGCAGAGCCGTGACCACCTGCTCTTTGCCCGCACGCAGCAGTTTGCCATAGGTGGCTTTTGTCTGCTCCAGGTTAGCCTGCATGTTGCCGTGGGTCAGCATCGCGCCCTTGGCGACGCCGGTGGTGCCGCCGGTGTATTGCAGGAATGCCAGGTCGCTGTTCGTCAGTGTCGGACGCTGGTAAGTCATCTGCGCACCCTGCTGCAATGCGCTGCGGAAGGGCACCGCACCTGGCAGATGGTATTTCGGCACCAGCTTCTTAACATACTTAACCACGAAATTAACCAGCGTGGCTTTGATCGGGGCAAGTTGGTCACCCATGCGCGTCAGCATCACGTGCTTGATCGGCGTTTCCGCGACGACTTTTTCCAGCGTGTGGGCAAAGTTGGACACAATGACAATCGCACTGGCACCGCTGTCATTCAGTTGATGTTTAAGCTCACGCGGCGTGTACAGCGGGTTAACGTTGACCACCACCATACCCGCACGCAATACGCCAAACAGCGCTACCGGATACTGCAGCAAGTTTGGCATCATCAGCGCCACGCGGTCGCCCTGCTTCAGGCCCAACCCCTGTTGCAGCCAGGCCGCAAAGTCACGACTTTGCTTATCCAGCTGACGATAGGTCATCGGCTGGCCCATATTAATAAACGCCGTTTGATCGGCATACTGCAATGCTGCGTGCTCGAAAAGTTCGACCAAAGAGGTATAACGGTCCGCATTTATCTCCGCAGGAACATCTGCCGGATAGCGTTTAAGCCAAACCTTATTCAAAGAATCACCCCGATATTCTTGTTGCGTAGCCATCGCCGCCTCTGCAATCAGTGTTGTTAACAATATTTTAACTGATTGTACCAGTTTGCCTGTTTCGGCATTTTCAGGTTGCGAAGCGCATCACTAAATTTCGCGCATCGGTTGCGCGCCCAATAAAAAAGCCCGGTCGCGAGCACCGCGACCGGGCCGTTAAATAATGATGATGGATTACTCGGTCAGGATAGTTTCCACCTGCGCGGGACCGGTATTCATGTTCATCCCCCAATAAGGATTTGGCCCCCAATAACCCGGATGACGACGCGTTGGCCCATACCAGATCCAGGGATCGATAGGCTGCGGTGGCGTCATCACCTGCTGAGTCAGGTGCCAGCGCTGATAGCCACGCACATCCACTACCACGAAGTTGTAGCTGGCTTTCCCAATCTCACCTTTTTCGATGCCTTTAATGTTGCCCAACACCGTAATGTATTGATTGTTCAGATCCACCGGATCGACGAACCCGCGAATATCGGCAAAAATGCGTCCTACGGATGCAGAACCTAAACGTGGCCGCGCACTGTCATCCAGCGGTTGGGTGGCAATTTCCAGGCGTGTGAGACCGGTCAGGTTAGTGACTTTCACCACTTTACCGCCAAAACGGGACTCCTGGCCGACATACAGCTGCGGCGCATTCATCACGCGTAATAAATCTTGCTGTGGAAGTTGAGAACTCCCTTTAATGGAATCTGGTACCGAAACGCAGCCGCTGAGCAACAGCGCGCAGGCTAACAAAGCGCCAGACATCCCTTTACGACTTATTGGCATAGCACTTCTCCTGTTATTTCTCAGTTAGACTGGGCGCTCACGGAATAGTTGCGTCACACTTATCGGCCCGGCAACTTTTTCCATGCCACTTCGTTACGCAGGTACACTGGCTCAGCATTTTCCACTGCTACAACCTCATCGCGCTGCCAGGCACTCAGTGCCAGCGGCAGCATATCCTCAGCTGCCGGCAGCGTCACCACCGTGGTCACTAAGGTTGCGCCGGTCGAACTTAGCAGATGTGGATAAGCTGCCCAGCCGGTGCCCACCGTTGCCCATTCGCCGCTTAACTGGGCGATGCGCGCCTGTGCATCTTCGGGTTTCAGTACGGCTTCGGAGTCAGCACCTTGCCATTCACCGTTAGCATCACGCTGATATTCGGCCCAGTAAACTTCGCCCATGCGCGCGTCAATGGCGGCCAGCACGCGTTCAGCGCCGGTTAAGCGCCATGCGCCCTGAGCCATGGTTGCGAGAGAAGATACGCCGATCATCGGCAAGTTCGCCCCCAGCGCCAGCCCTTGCGCGATACCAATGCCAATGCGCACGCCAGTAAAACTGCCTGGCCCACGGCCGAACGCCAGCGCATCGAGTGCCGTCAGCGCCAGCTGCTGCGCCTGCAACAGCTCTTGTACCAGCGGTAAGATACGTTGGGTGTGATCGCGCGGGGCGATTTCAAAGCGGGCATCGATCTGCTGCTGATTGAGCAGCGCGGCAGAACAGGCTTCTGTCGCCGTGTCCAGAGCTAAAATTCGGGCGGACATAACAACCTCTGAAAGTCAAAATGGTGCGCATCTTAACACAGCCTGGCACAAATTAGTGCTTCTCTGGCTGGCGGACGAAGGCGATGGCGCGCTGCAAATCGCGGGTGCGCGGCGTGGGTGGCAGACTATTGAGGAACAACCCGCCGTACGGACGCGATACCAGACGCTGATCGCAAATCACCAGCACACCCCGGTCTTCTGTGTCGCGGATTAAACGGCCGACACCCTGCTTCAGGGTGATCACGGCATCCGGCAGTTGCACATCATTGAAGGGATCGCCGCCGCGCAGCCGGCAGTCTTCCATGCGCGCTTTGAGCAGCGGATCTTCCGGCGAAGTAAACGGCAGCTTATCGATAATCACCAGCGACAGTGCATCCCCGCGCACATCGACGCCTTCCCAGAAACTGCTGGTCGCCACCAGTAAGGCATTACCGGCTTCAAGGAACTGCTTCAGCAGTTGGCCTTTGCTGGTTTCTCCCTGCAACAACACGGGTAAGGTCATCGAGGCACGAAATTCGGCGGCCAGTTCGCGCATCATCTTGTGGGAAGTACAGAGGAAGAAGCAGCGTCCTTTATTGGCATCGATCAGCGGTTTCATCATCCGTGCCAGCTGACGGGCACCGCCGGGTTGATTCGGCTCCGGCATATTGCGTGGCACACACAACAGCGCCTGCTGCGTGTAATCGAAGGGACTGTCGAGAATCATAGTGGTGGCTTTATCAACCCCTAAACGACTGGAAAAATGACTCATCTGCTCATTCACCGCCAGGGTCGCGGAGGTGAATACCCAGGCGGCTTTACGGTTGTCCATCACTTCACGAAAACGCTCTGCCACCGATAGCGGCGTTAACGCCAGCGTAAAGTGGCGGCTGGTGCACTCATACCAGTAGCTTAAGCCCGGTTCATCAATGGCGCGCAGGCGTTTCAGCCGGGTGCGATACAGTGCCGCGCGCTCGAATGCCGCGTCCAGTAACGCCGAACGTCCCAGCGACAATTTGATGACGTCGTAGCAAAGTTCCAGCGCATCATCCAGCAAGGTCAGCATACGCATGATGTTGTTGTCGCTCAGCAGGTCACGCAGATTGCCGCGAAAACCCGGCTCGCCCAGTGTTAAGCGGAAATCCTGCGCGCACTGTGCCAGACGGTCGGCTGATTTCTGCAACTGCTGCACGTCGCGCACTTCAGTGCGATAGGCAATAATGATGTCTTTGGCGAGATCCTGCAGTTGGCGGCTCGACAGTTGCTGACCAAAGTATTGACTGGCGATATCGGGTAACTGATGCGCTTCATCGAAGATCATCACATCCGCTTCTGGGATCAGTTCGCCAAAACCGCCCTCTTTGACCACCAGATCGGCAAGGAACAGATGATGGTTCACCACCACCACATCGGCATCCATGGCTTTCTTACGCGCTTTCACCACAAAGCAATCTTTGTAGAGCGGGCAGTCGCTGCCCAGGCAATTATCGTTGGTGCTGGTGACAAACGGCCAGATCGGGCTGTCTTCGGCGACGCCGGAACAGTTGCTGACGTCACCATCCGAAGTTTGATTTGACCAGCTGCGCACGTTAATCAAATCACCGAGCGCCTGCACCGTCAGATCGCCACCGGTTTGATTTTGCTGCTCCAGACGTTCGAGGCATAAATAGTTGGAACGTCCCTTCAGCAGGGCGGTTTTACCGCTGAACTTCAGGGCACGAGCGATGGTGGGCAAATCGCGGTTATACAGCTGATCCTGCAAAGCTTTGGAGCCGGTTGAGATAATGACCTTTTTTTTCGCACGCAGTGCGGGCGCCAGATAGGCGTAAGTTTTACCGGTCCCGGTGCCGGCTTCGACCACCAGCTCACCGCCTTTCTTCACCGCTTCCATGACCGCTTGCGCCATTTCACGCTGCGCGGCACGCGGTTTGAAACCTGGAATAGCCTGCGCCAGCGCGCCATCAGCTGCAAAATCGTCTGCCACACATCCTCACCGATTGGTCAAAAACACTGTAATTATGTCAGGATTCCCCTGAGGCGACCACAACAGATGACAGCGCCCTACTGGATATGGCAGGCTAGCGCAGCGAAATTACAGGAGAACACCATGACTATTACGCGTATTGATCCCGCACCCCGCATGTCAGAAGCTGTTGTACATAACCAGACCGTCTATTACACCAGCGTGCCCGAAAATCTGGATGCCGATGCCGAAGCGCAAACCGCCAACGCGCTGGCGGTGATTGACGCGATTCTGACTCGTGTCGGATCAGACAAAAGTAAGATCCTTGATGCCACAATTTTCCTGGTCGATAAAGCCGATTTCCCTGCCATGAATCGTGCATGGGATGCGTGGGTTTCACCTGACAACGCACCGGTACGTTGCACCGTGCAAGCCGACTTGATGAATCCAAAATACAAAGTGGAAATCAAAATCATCGCTGCGCTGTAACCCTTTCGGGCGTTATTCGTCTTCTTCGTCGTCTTCGAACATCGCCCGAATCGATTCACCCTGATAGCTCTGACGGATCTCGTGCGCCACCTGCGCAATCGCCTGACCACTCGCCATGCCACCTGCCATCAATTCCTGGATACGTTCCACAGCTTGCTGCTGCTGTTCATGAGATAAAGCCGGAAGACCTGTAAACATTATTTGCTCCTGGTGCAAAAGGGAACGCATTATTCCACGCGGAACAAACAGGTGCCAGCAACAAAAAAATGTGCCAGGCTACGCGCCTGCTTGTTGGATTAATTAGCCCGATGATCGTAAAAACCCTTAACCTGAAGTATACGCCGGATGCGCTGTTGCACCGTTTTTCTGCGCTTGCTCATCGTCCCTGGGCGATGTTGCTCACCTCTGGCGATGCCGACCATGCCGATAATCGTTTTGACATTTTAACGGCGGATCCCCGTGCCACGCTCACCACGCGCGGTGAGATGACGGAAATCGACTGTAATGGCAAGGTGATACTCTCCGCCGACGATCCACTGCACCTGGTACAGCAACAGTGCGAGATGCTGGGCGCGACTCCCCTGTTTGATGCTGATCTGCCTTTCCAGGGCGGCGCGCTGGGTTTGTTTGGCTACGATCTGGGACGCCGCTTTGAAACCTTACCGCAGCGCGCGGAGCAGGATTTGGCGACGCCGGATATGGCAGTCGGCATCTACGATTGGGCTTTGATCGCGGATCATCATCAGCAAAAACTCACCCTGATTTCACTCACCGATGCCGGGCAACGCTGGCAGTGGCTGCAGGCGCAGGCGATTCCACAGCCTAAAGGGTTTTCACTGACCAGCGACTGGCAGTCAAACCTCAGTTTTGATGAGTACGCTGCGCGTTTTGCCCAGGTTCAGCACTACATTCAAGCCGGTGATTGTTATCAGGTAAACCTGGCTCAACGCTTTCAGGCTCGCTATCACGGCGACGAGTGGCTGGCCTTTTTACGACTCAACCGCGACAACCGTGCGCCCTTCAGTGCGTTTATTCGCTTGCCTAAGAGCGTCATTCTTAGCCTGTCGCCGGAACGTTTTCTCTCGCTACAGCAGCAGGAGATTGAGACCCGCCCGATCAAAGGCACTTTGCCACGCTTAGCCGATCCAGAAGCCGATCGCGCACAGGCAGAGAAACTGGCCCATGCGGAAAAAGATCGCGCCGAGAACCTGATGATTGTCGATTTGCTGCGCAATGACATTGGTCGCGTGGCTGAACCCGGCAGCGTCAGCGTCCCTGAGCTGTTTGTGGTGGAACCTTTCCCGGCGGTGCATCATCTGGTGAGCACCGTGCGCGCGCGACTACCTCAAGATCTCGGCGCAACCGATCTCCTGCGCGCCTGTTTCCCCGGCGGCTCCATTACCGGTGCACCGAAAATACGCGCTATGGAGATTATTGAGGAACTGGAACCGCAGCGCCGCAACGCCTGGTGCGGCAGCATCGGTTACATCAGCTTGTGTGGTCGCATGGATACCAGCATCACCATCCGCACGTTAATCGCTGAAAATCAGCATCTTTATTGTGCGGCAGGTGGTGGCCTGGTGGCGGATAGCGATGTGGAGCTGGAATATCAGGAGACCTTCCACAAGGTCAATCGTATTTTGCCCAGCCTGAGCGGCGAGGTTTGAATGAGCCTGACGCTTGACCAGTTCCTGAACCGCTTTGTCATGCAACCCCCTGTAAGTACGCCCAAAAGCGTTATCAGCGGTCGGCGGGCGGCGGTGCTGGTGCCCGTAATAGACGGGGTTGAACCCGGGTTACTGTTGACGCGTCGCTCATCACATTTACGCAAGCATGCCGGTCAGGTAGCGTTCCCGGGCGGGATGCAGGATGCAACGGATAATTCACTCATTCATACCGCACTGCGTGAAGCCGAGGAAGAAGTCGGCATTCAACCCGCCATGGTCAACGTTGTGGGTGTGTTACCGCCGGTCACCAGCAGCACCGGTTTTACCGTCACGCCGGTGGTCGGCATCATTCCCGCTGGCCTGTCCCTTGATATTAATCCTGACGAAGTGGAAAGCACCTTTGCGATGCCACTGGCAGAAGCCCTGCGTCTCAGCCGCTACAGTGGACTCACCTTGCGCCGAGGTCATCGTCAGCATCAGGTGTGGTTGTCGTGGTATGAGGATTATTTTATCTGGGGCATGACCGCCGGTATTATTCGCGCACTCAGTCAGCAGATCGCCCTTCCCTGAGTTCCACACTGCGTGTTACTTCCGCCATAAACTCGATCCACTTCACAACAGCTGAATGGGATAACTATTTCTGTGGATTATAATTAGTTTATTTCATGCGAAAAGCTGCTCGCTCAGTCACGCGGGCGATTACTATTAGCCGCATAAACGGCCTCAGCCGTGCAGAATAAGATTTGTGAGGAGTGTCACCGGTGATTAGTGTTTTTGACATGTTCAAAGTGGGCATTGGCCCATCCAGTTCACATACTGTAGGTCCGATGAAAGCGGGCAAGCAGTTTGTTGATCTGCTGGCCGAACAGGGCAAGCTGCAGGACGTGACGCGTATTGCCGTCGACGTTTATGGCTCGCTGTCGCTCACAGGTAAAGGTCACCATACCGATATCGCCATCATTATGGGGCTGGCTGGGTTTGAGCCTGCCACGGTAGATATCGACAGCATTCCCGCCTTTATTAAAGATGTAGAACAGCGCGAGCGCCTGCTGCTGGCTAATGGTGCGCGTGAAGTCGATTTCCCACGCGAAGGCGGCATGGTGTTCCGCAGTGAAAATCTGTCGTTGCATGAAAACGGCATGACGGTTTTCGCCTTCGCCGGCGATCTGTTGATCCTGACCAAGACTTACTACTCCATCGGCGGTGGTTTTATCGTTGATGAAGAGCATTTCGGCCAATCCGTGTTGGATGAGGTATCCGTGCCGTATGCGTTCAACTCTGCCAAAGAGTTGTTGAGCCACTGCCATGAAAGCGGTTTGTCACTTTCCGGTTTGGTGATGAAGAATGAACTGGCGTTGCACAGTCGTGAAGACATTTATGCCTATTTCGGCAACGTGTGGCAAACCATGCAGGCCTGTATCGATCGCGGCTTAAATACGGAAGGCGTATTGCCTGGTCCACTGCGGGTGCCGCGCCGTGCAGCCTCGTTGCGTCGTTTGCTGGTCTCCTCCTCCAAACACTCCAACGATCCGATGAACGTGATTGATTGGATTAACATGTTTGCCCTGGCGGTGAATGAAGAAAATGCCGCCGGTGGACGTGTGGTGACCGCGCCAACCAATGGCGCCTGCGGTATCGTGCCTGCAGTGCTGGCCTACTACGATCACTTTATTGAGACCGTGACGCCAGACATCTTCATCCGTTACTTCCTGGCTTCGGGTGCCATTGGCGTGCTGTATAAAATGAACGCCTCGATTTCCGGTGCCGAAGTGGGCTGCCAGGGCGAAGTCGGTGTGGCTTGTTCGATGGCTGCCGCTGGCCTGGCGGAATTGCTTGGCGCCAGCCCGGAGCAGGTGTGTGTCGCCGCTGAAATCGGCATGGAACATAATCTGGGATTGACCTGTGATCCGGTGGCAGGCCAGGTGCAGGTGCCGTGCATCGAACGTAATGCCATCGCCTCAGTCAAAGCCATCAATGCCGCGCGCATGGCGTTGCGCCGTACCAGTGAGCCGCGAGTTTCGCTGGATAAGGTGATCGAAACCATGTACGAAACCGGTAAAGATATGAATGCCAAATACCGTGAAACCTCTCGCGGTGGTCTGGCGATCAAAGTGCAATGTGATTAACGAGACATGCTGAAAAAGTAATCAATTGAATTATTTTCTGCATCTCACGCTACCTCCTGGTGAGTAAACCAGATACATTAATTTGCGCGCGGCCCTTAGTGGCCGCGCTGTTTTTTAGTGCCGCTTTTTTTCTCTGCGCTGCGCTAAACCTGGCCGCCTCCATGCCGATAACCTACACGTTAATTTGGCTTCAATTTTTGTTTTGCAAGGTGGTTACTGATGCTCATTCCCCAGCAATTTGTTGGTCAATTTCGCCGTAAGCGTTTGCTTATTGCGTTGGTGATCGCGGCGCTGGTTCTGATTCTCACGCTGACTTTTCGTTATATCGAAGAGAAATCGCGTATTGAGCAGCAGTCACTGAATTTTTCCAGCCGCGCCATTGAGCGCTTTGACCGTATGTTCTCCCCGCTGGATGTGTCCGCCAACAACACGCTTGGGCTGGTTGGCGTACCTTGCGCACAAGTTCGCTATCCGTTGATCGAAAAGATTTCTTCATTGCAGACCGTGCGCACCATTCTACTGGTGCAGGACGACAGTATTTACTGCTCCAGCATTTACGGTCCGCGCAATATTTCGTTTAGTCAGACCTATCCGGAACTGGCAATTAACAATCAGCGCATGATGCTGACCACGGATAACTACCTGCTGAAAGGTTCACCGGTCTTGCTGCTGTGGACGCCCAAATCGCTGGATAATCGCGATGGGCTGCTACAGGTTATCAATGTGGAATTGATGACGAATTATTTGCTGGAGCCGCAGTTACCCTGGGTCGAACGGGCCATTTTTAATGTCGGCGGACAGAGTCTGGAATATGGTAATCCGCTGATTGAAGAGACAGAGCCATCGGAAGATGAAGTGGCTTTCGATCAGGCTTCACTGCGTTACCCCTACAGCATTACCTTGTATGGCCCTTCTCCGGCACGTCTGGCTTTGCATACGCTTCCTTCCCAATTGCCGCTCGCGGTGTTGCTGAGCTTGCTGATGGGTTATATCGTTTGGTTAGCCACCGCGAACCGCATGAGCCTCAGTTGGCAAATCAGTTATGGCATTACCGCGAATGAATTTATGGTGTACTGTCAGCCGCTGATTAATGCCAAAAGTGGTGAGTGCGATGGCATGGAGTTGCTGCTGCGATGGCATAATGCGCGTCAGGGCTGGATTGCGCCGGATGTGTTTATCCCGCTAGCTGAGCGTCAGAACCTGATAGCACCACTGACTCGCTTTGTGTTAGCCAAAGTGGTTAATGAGTTGCCCAACCTGCCACAATGTTCCTCTTTCCATATTGCGATTAACGTTGCCGCCAGCCATTTCCGCGATCGTGCGATTGTCGAGGATCTGCAAAGTATCTGGTGGCCCGCTAACCCGCTGCCAAAGCTGGTGGTCGAGTTGACTGAGCGTGATGCCTTGCCGGTGATCGATCAATCTGTGGTATCGCAGCTTCATGAGATCGGCGTACGTCTGGCGATCGACGATTTCGGCACTGGTCACAGCTCCCTCGCCTACCTGAAAGACCTGAAGCCAGACGTGCTGAAAATTGACAAGATTTTCACTGCGGCCATCGGCACCGATGCGATTAACGCCACGGTAACCGATATGGTGATTTCGCTGGCGCAGCGTTTGAACATTGCCTTAGTGGCTGAAGGCGTGGAAACCGCTGAGCAGGCACACTATCTGCGTGAGCGCGGCGTGGATCATTTACAGGGCTATTATTACGCCCGTCCAATGCCAATCGAAGATTTCCCTGTGTGGCTGGAGCAGCATCAGGCGCATCTTAGGGCCTGACGTTGGGTTGGATTGTAGTGTCTGATGTGAGTTCGATTACTGCGTCTGAAGGGTGCGTTCGATGGCTGTGTCTGAGGGTGCGTTCCAGCCGGTAAAGGGGGAAGTTCCGTAAAGACGGCGTGAATACATCCCTGTAGCCTCGGACGCCGCATCCCTGCGGCGTACGCTTTACTCCTCATCCCCCTTTACCGGCTTCATGTGGCATTTTTGCGGTCTGCACAATGTTGAACCTGGAATGGATCAATCGCGTTATGCGTTTAACATACTCGTCCATTACCTACTCCTCAGTGTGAGTGTGAAAGGTGTCAGCGTCATTCAGTGCGAAACATATGAATAAAAAAGGCCGACATCATGGATGTCGGCCTTTTCGATGACAATTAACTTAGCGCTTACGACTCATGCTCTTCATCTTCATGCGGCTTATCTTTGGTGACGCGCACCAGGTCGATACGATAATCGGTAGCCTCAATGATTTGGAAGTGCAGCGGCGGCAGGTCGATGATCTCACCAGGCTGCGGCAGTTGGCCTTTCTGGGCAATCAACAGACCCGCCAGCGAGGCATGATCCTCTTCCCTGTCAACCAGTTCATGGTGGTCAAGCAACTGCTGCAGTGAATGCAGATCGGTACCACCCTTCACTAACCAGCCATCACCATCCGCGATAATATCAGGCGTTTCATCTTCATCCGGGAACTCACCGGCAATCGCTTCCAGCACATCCAGTGGGGTAATCAAACCTTGCACCACACCAAATTCGTTGGTGACGATGACAAAGCTGCCTTTAGCGCGGCGCAGTACGCCCAGCAGGTTGATCGGATCCAGCGTTTCAGGCACCACGATGGCCGGAGTGGTAGCAGCAAACGTCGCCACGTCCATACCATGCTCAAGCGCCACCAGCAGTTCTTTGGCACGTACCACACCGATGATCTCATCCAACTCACCTCGGCACACCGGGAACAAACTGTGCGGCGTGTCGAGCAGCTGAATACGAATTTCATCCACTGGACGTTCGGCATCCACCCATGAAATGTTTCCGCGTGGCGTCATGATGCTGCGAATTGAGCGCTGTGACAGCGTCAACACGCCGTTGATCATATAACGCTCTTCGTCTTTAAATGCTTCCTGTGGCATCGCCTGCGTCAGCGAAGCTTCTTCTGTGGTCACCGGCTGATGACGCTGGCGACCACCCATCAGGCGCAAAATCGCTTCGGCGGTGCGTTCACGCATCGGCCGATGTTCCTGGTGGCGAATAAAGTTACGGCGCGCAATTTGGTTGAACAGCTCAATAACAATCGAGAAGCCAATTGCGGCGTACAGATAGCCTTTCGGAATGTGGAAACCAAAGCCTTCCGCCACCAATGACAAACCAATCATCAGCAGGAAGCTTAAGCAAAGCACCACGACCGTCGGATGGGCATTGACGAAATTGGTCAACGGCTTCGAAGCCAACAGCATCACACCCATGGCGATCACCACGGCCGTCATCATAACCGGCAGATGGTTCACCATGCCCACCGCAGTAATCACCGCATCCAGCGAGAATACCGCGTCCAGCACCACAATCTGGATCACCACGGCCCAGAAGCTGGCATAACCTTTGTTGCCCTGATGTTCCATGCCGCGGTTTTCCAGCCGCTCATGCAGTTCCATGGTTCCTTTGAATAACAGGAACAAACCACCGAACAACAGAATTAAATCTCGCCCGGAAAAACTGAAATCGCCTACGCTGAATAGGGGTCGCGTCAATGTCACGATCCAGGAAATCAGCGACAGCAGGCCTAATCGCATCACCAGGGCAAGGGATAAACCAATCAGACGCGCTTTATCACGCTGTTTCGGTGGCAACTTGTCGGCAAGGATAGCGATGAACACCAGGTTATCGATGCCGAGAACGATCTCCAGCACGATCAGCGTTAGCAAACCCGCCCAAATTGAGGGGTCGAAGAGAAATTCCATCAATGACTCCTTACAACACAGAGGGGCGAACGAGAGTGAGCCTGCGCTGTGAAGCGAGACGAGAGATCGTTAGCAAATGAGGTCACGCTGAAGAGCGTTGTAGTGTGCGCCAGAAAGCGCTGAGAACATGTTGAGCGACGTCGGTGACGGTCCATATAGGTGAGCTGAAGCCCGATACTCCTGAATATTAAACAGAACGCTAATGTATCAGTTACATCAACAACGTCAAAAAATTTTATTACATTTACAAACAACTGCACAAACTCAGGAATAGTGAACATAAATGCAATTTTGCAGCGTTACGCTCGAAATAGCTGACAAACATCACATAAATTATTTTTTCGCACACTAAAATAAATCGCGACCTTACTGCTGTGCAGCGGACAGTTTCGGAATATTTATTGATGCGACTCTTCATCTTAGACCCAAACGATCCACCTGAATCAACAACGGTAATTCTCAATGATTCCCGGCAATGCCAGAGAATCTCTCATGCGAACGGAGGTAGCAAGTGACCATTGCTATTGTAATTGGTACACATGGCTGGGCGGCAGAACAGTTGCTTAAAACAGCAGAAATGTTGTTGGGTGAGCAGGAAAATGTCGGATGGATTGATTTCGTGCCCGGCGAAAATGCAGAAACGCTAATCGAAAAGTATCAGGCGAGACTGGCAGAACTCGACACGTCGAAAGGCGTGCTGTTCCTGGTGGATACCTGGGGCGGCAGTCCATTCAACGCGGCCAGCCGCATTGTGGTGGATAAGCCGGATTATGATGTCATCGCCGGGGTGAATATCCCGATGCTGGTGGAAACCCTGATGGGGCGCGATGACAACCCATCCTTTGAGGAATTGATTCACATTGCCGTGGAAGCCGGTCGCGAAGGCGTTAAAGCCCTGAAGACCGAAACCCCTACCCCGGAAGCTGCAGCACCGGTTGCCGCAAAAGCCCCGGCGCAACCGCAAAAGCCTTTGGCGCCAGGCGAGCACATGAAGATCGGTCTGGCCCGTATCGATGACCGTTTAATTCACGGCCAGGTGGCAACCCGCTGGACCAAAGAGACCAACGTCACGCGCATCATTGTCGTTAGCGATGAAGTCGCCAACGATCATGTGCGTAAAACGCTGCTGACCCAGGTGGCACCGCCGGGCGTAACCGCCCACGTGGTAGACATCGCCAAAATGATCCGCGTGTGGAACAACCCGAAATACGGTCGTGACCGCGTGATGCTGCTGTTTACCAATCCTACTGATGTAGAACGGATTGTTGAACAAGGCGTGGATATCAAGTCGGTCAACATCGGCGGCATGGCATTCAAACAGGGTAAAACCCAGGTCAACAACGCTGTTTCGGTCGATCAGAAGGACATTGAAGCCTTCCGTAAACTGAATGAACGCGGTATCGAGTTGGAAGTGCGTAAAGTTTCAAACGACCCAAGACTGAAAATGATGGACCTGATTGCCAAGGTCAATCAGTAGTTCGCTTTTGCCTGCGCTGGCGGGCGAATACTTGAGACCTTGCTGAGGAGAAAAGCAATGGAAATAACCACGCTACAAATCATCCTGATATTTATTGTGGCTTGTATTGCCGGGATGGGATCGATTCTTGATGAGTTCCAGTTCCACCGTCCACTGGTGGCCTGTACCTTGATTGGTGCGGTTCTGGGTGACATGAAAACCGGTATCATCATCGGTGGTACCCTGGAAATGATCGCGCTGGGCTGGATGAACATCGGTGCGGCGGTTGCACCTGATGCGGCACTGGCCTCCATCATTTCGACCATTCTGGTTATCGCAGGTGGCCAAAGCGTTGGTGCGGGTATCGCACTGGCGATTCCACTGGCGGCAGCCGGTCAGGTGCTGACCATCATCGTCCGTACCATCACTGTTGCCTTCCAGCACGCTGCCGATAAGGCCGCCGAGAAAGGCAATCTGAGCGCCATCAGCTGGATTCACGTCTCTGCACTGGTATTGCAGGCGATGCGTATTGCCATTCCAGCCCTGATCGTGGCGATTTCAGTGGGTACCAGCGTGGTACAGGAACTGTTGAGCTCCATTCCAGAAGTGGTCACCAACGGTCTGAACATCGCCGGTGGCATGATCGTCGTCGTGGGTTACGCGATGGTCATCAACATGATGCGCGCAGGCTACCTGATGCCGTTCTTCTATCTGGGCTTTGTGACGGCGGCCTTCACCAACTTCAACCTGGTTGCTCTGGGCGTGATTGGTGTGGTCATGGCGGTGCTGTATATCCAGCTGGCGCCGAAATATAACCGTACAGCAGGCGCGGCCGCTGCCGGTCCTGCACACAATGACCTCGACAACGAACTCGACTAGGAACAGGTGAAATCATGGTTGATACAACTAACACGCAAAAGAAACTCACCCCGAGCGACGTCCGTGGTGTGTTCATCCGCTCTAACCTGTTTCAGGGTTCATGGAACTTTGAACGTATGCAGGCGCTGGGCTTCTGCTTCTCGATGGTACCGGTGATTCGTCGCCTCTATCCTGAAAACAACGACGATCGTAAACAGGCCATTAAGCGTCACCTGGAGTTCTTCAACACCCATCCATACGTGGCTGCACCTGTGCTGGGCGTTACCATGGCGATGGAAGAGCAGCGTGCTAACGGCGCGGCGATTGATGATGCCGCAATTAACGGTATTAAAGTCGGCCTGATGGGACCGCTGGCGGGGGTTGGTGACCCAATCTTCTGGGGTACCGTTCGCCCGGTGTTTGCTGCACTCGGTGCCGGTATCGCGATGAGCGGCAGCCTGCTCGGTCCCCTGCTGTTCTTCATTCTGTTTAACGCCGTGCGTATGCTGACGCGTTATTACGGTGTGGCGTATGGTTATCGCAAAGGCGTGGATATCGTCAGCGATATGGGTGGCGGCTTCCTGCAAAAGCTTACGGAGGGGGCGTCGATTCTCGGCCTGTTTGTCATGGGGGCGCTGGTCAACAAGTGGACACACGTGAACGTGCCGCTTGTGGTGTCGCGCATTACCGATCACACCGGCAAAACCACCGTGACGACCGTTCAATCGATCCTCGATCAGCTGATGCCGGGCTTAATCCCGCTGCTGCTGACCTTCGGCTGTATGTGGCTGCTGCGCCGTAAAGTTAACGCACTGTGGATTATCGTGGGCTTCTTTGCCCTGGGTATCTTTGGTTACTGGATCGGCCTGCTCGGTCTGTAATCATCTCGCCGGGGGCTTTGGCTCCCGGCCGTTTTAAGCGAGGTTACCTGAGCGCCAACGTTGAGGTAAATTCGGTTGAGGAAGAAAATGTAATGTCACTGACTGACGCTCTGATTGCCCTGCTGATCTTCGCCTTCGCCCTGTTCGCGATTTACGATGACGCTATCCTGCCGCGGCGCAAGGGGCCGACCAAACTGCGTGTCGCGCTGCGTCGTCGCCATAAAATCGACAGCGGCATTTTTATCGTGTTACTGCTGATTCTGCTGTGGAATAACGTCAGCAACCATGGCCCGCAACTCACCACCACGCTGCTGATGGTGTTGTGCTTTATGGCGATCTGGCTATTCTGGCTACGCACGCCGAAATTATTGATGAAGACCGAGGGACTGTTCTTCGGCAGCGTGTGGATCGACTATCGTCGCATTCAAAGTATGAACTTGTCTGAGGATGGCATTTTAGTCATGCAGCTGGAACAGCGTCGCCTGCTGATTGCAGTGCAACAGCTCGACGATCTGGAACGTATCTACAATACGCTGGTGGAAGCGCGTTAAACGCGCTGCCATAGCGTCAGCATAAAGTCGGCGTCGCAGCTAAAGGTATCGGCTGCCGTCAGTGTCTGCCAGACTTCTTCGCGCGCACGCCAGGCAAAAGGCGTCATCTGCAGCAAGCTCACCGCTTCGGCCCCATTTAACGCCATCTCATAACGCAGGTTGTGTTGCTCGACCTGCCTAAAACCTTCGTAAGCCTTTTCTTCTGCCGCGTGCAGCTGCACTTCACGATAAATCAGCGCTTTGAACTGCTGCAGATGATGTGGGCCCGGAGTCACCGTCAGTAGATAGCCGCCCGCTTTGACGACGCGACTCAATTCCGCTTCGTTGCAAGGAGCGTAAATGCGCACAATGCCATCCAGCGATGCGTCGGCGAAGGGTAAACGCTGACTGGAGGCGACACAGAATTTCACCGCACGATAGCGTTTAGCCGCCATGCGAATCGCCGCTTTCGCCACATCAAGGCCAAACAACTGTGCTTGTGGAAGCGCTTGCGCCATTGTTGCAGTGTAATACCCTTCACCACAGCCAATATCCAATACCTGAGCAGCCTTGCCATTCAGACGCTGCGCCAGATGTTGCGCCACCGAATCGCGCAAGGGTTGATAGTGTCCAGCATCAAGAAACACACGGCGTGCCAGCAGCATTTCCGCACTGTCACCCGGTTCCTTTGAGCCTTTATGCTGCACCGGCAACAAATTGACGTACCCTTCTTTCGCCTGATCGAATTGGTGACCGGCATCGCAGCGGAAGCTGTTAGCTTGCTGGTGCAAATGTTGCTGGCAAAGTGGGCAAATCAAAGACATAGACAACTCCGGGTTCACGATTCGCGCGCAGTTTACCCTGATCGTCTGGCAACAGAAAGGATAAAAGAAAAGCCCCGGTCAGAGACCAGGGCTTTACAATTCGTGTCAGCGGCGCATGGCACCGAGTCTGAAAACGAAATCAGATAGCAGTTACGTTTACTGCAGCTGGACCTTTCTGGCCGTCCTGAATTTCGAACTCAACAGCCTGGCCTTCAGCCAGAGTTTTGAAGCCGTTACCCTGGATTGCAGAGAAGTGTACGAACACGTCTTTGCTGCCGTCAGCAGGAGTAATGAAACCAAAACCTTTAGACTCGTTGAACCACTTAACCTGACCTTTAATCTTTGCCATTTTTGCAAATTCCTTTGATTGTTTATATTGCCCGAAGGCAGTCTTACAGATAAACCAGAGACGTTACTGAATGAGGCACTAATTTAAGGTTCGGCAAGGAAGCGGAATTCAACGTCAACGTCTTTACTCGTAACTTCTTTACTGAAGATGCCATACATAAACAGAACTGTACCTCGTTTGACCCAAGAGTCGTTATCACATATCCGCAAATTAATGGCAAGCCATTTTTAAACGGTGATCGACATAACGCACATAATTGGCCGTTGCTCTGCACTCTTCTGCCATTAGCATATTGACAGATGACGGAATAACTGCACAAAAAATTGTTATATGTCAGAGTAGTTAGCGCCAGTACTTACATTAGTCAAGCGTAGCGACGCAACTTAAATCAGCACAATTAAAGCAGTCAAGGCTACGCAAAAAGTATTGCATTAATATGGCATTGATAAAATATTTCGCCAAAAAATTAACGTGGAATGCAACATTCGTGCACTGTACAAAACTTGTACAGTCAGATTTATTAAGTACAAGTCATTAATTGTTTTGCACCAAAATCAGGAAAATATAAGCGCTCTTGCCCCAAATATATGCACGCTCGTTTTGGCGGTTATCTTATTTTTAACTAACGACGCTACAATTAAATGTTAAAAAAACGCACTGTGACACTTGATTTAACAAATCGGGCTTAGGACACATCTGAATCCCTATTCTGCAGGCTTCGGCTGGTGCCTATTCTCCATGGCATAAAGCGTGAGTCCAATTCTCCCGCGGATTGCATTGCTTGCGCCAAAGCGGCAGGGGGTTCATCTAAGGGATCATCCGCCAGTTCAAACACACCCCAGTGGATCGGCAGCGTTAACGGACGCCCTATCGCCTGCCATAAACGCACCGCCTGATCGGGATCCATATGTTGACCGCGCATGAACCATTTTGGTGCATAAGCGCCAATGGGCAACGCGGCAAGATTAAAGGGCCCGAGACGTTCTGCAATTTCTAACAGGTTTTCGCTATAGCCACTGTCACCTGAAAACCAAAAATTCACATTCTGGTTTCGCACCACCCAGCCACACCACAATGAGCGATTGCGATCCCAGAAAGTTCGCATGCTCCAGTGTCGCGCGGGTACGGCAGTCAACGTCACTCCTGCGATATCAATGGATTGCCACCAGTCGCGCTCGGTGACATGACGCACGCCACGTTTGCGGCACCAGGTTCCTATCCCCAGCGGCACAACAAATTGCGCATCCGGGAAGTGACGTGCAATGCGCTTTACCGTAGGCCGATCAAGATGGTCGTAGTGATTGTGCGAAATCAGTACCACGTCGAGATGTGGCAACTGTGCAATATGGAGCGGAGCGGGCGTTTTACGCTGTGGTCCAGCAAACGGCAGCGGTGAAGCACGCGCAGAGAGCGCCGGGTCGATGAGAATATAGCGGCGATTGAGCCGCATCAACACGGCGGCATGACCTAACCACCAGATGCGATCGTCATCACCACCCAGATCGCTTTCCTGATACCAGCGGGCAATAAATGCCGGATAACCGGCTTGAGGCGGCAGCGGCAAATGGTCCGCTTTGCGCTCCCGCCGCCAACGCTGCAAATCCCCTGGCTGGCGCAATTTCGGTTCCGGGTTGCGGAAACCTTCTGGCGTGTGATGCGCCAGCGCTGCGTCGTACCAGGGATTTTGCCAGGCCATTACTGCTCCATCATGTGTTTAACGTTCTGGAATCATACGGATGAAGTCGCGCTGTTCTACGGCGTCTTCTTCCTCCTGCTGTTTTGCTGTGGCAGGTTGAGCATCCGCCAGGCGGCGCAACAATGCATTCTGTTTTTTCTGCTCTTCCAGCAGTGCTTCCAGCAAACGAATCTGTTCACTGGCGCGCATGCTGGCCCGGTTAACGAAGAACCAGGCTATCAAGGCCACAACAATAATGATGGCCAGTACACCATAACTGAACAGCGGACTGGTATTTGCGGCTAACTCGTTCATAACTGCCTCTATTGTCAAACATAAAACACTTACACCGCCGCTGATTCTACTCGTTGTGTGCGGAAAAGATAATGGTTGCCGGTGGAAAGCAGATTATCCCGCATCTTGATGGCTTTCAGTTATCTCTGATCGATTTCATGAGCAGGACGCGTCATGCTGCTACTATAGAAATCGCAGCGACTTCAGGATAGCTGCGTTGTGTATCACAAGGAGATAAAATGAAACTATTCATTCGGGCGATATTCGTGGTGGCAGTGGTCTGGTTAGGGATGCTGTTCACCGGCTATGGCGTACTCACCGGAAGCAACAAAAACGCCGCAGGACTGGGCTTACAGTGTAGCTATCTCACTGCACGCGGCATGATCACCGCGCAATATCTGCATACCGACAGCGGTATCGTGGGTGTTACCGATTGTCCACTGCTGAAGAAAAGTGGCGAAGTGGTAGATAATTAGTGATTCAAACGGGCTGGCGACAGCCCGTTCTGCTATTCAGAATGGGTAGTTGTGATAACCCAACTGATCAGAAATATTGCGCGCAGCACGATGCAGCATCGCCACATATTCGTTTTTTGCTTCTTCGGAGAATCGGATTGTCGGGAAAGAGATGCTCAATCCAGCAATCACCACGCCGAAGCGGTCGAAAACCGGCACGGCAATACAGCGTAAGCCCTCTTCCTGCTCTTCGTTATCTTCACCGAAGCCCTGCACTTTTACTTGATCTAATACCTCAAGCAACGCTTCTGCACTGACGATGGTGTTTGCGGTGCTGCGACGAAATTCAACTTCGCTCAGGAGCTCCTGAACTTCAGTGCGATCGCGCCACGCCAGCAATACTTTACCGATGGCGGTGGTGTGCAACGGGTTACGACGCCCGATGCGCGAGTACATGCGCAGGTTATACAGTGAATCGATTTTATGGATATAGACAATGCTGTCTTCTTCCAGTGCACCCAGATGGATGGTTTCTTTGGTCAAACGCGACAGTTCTCGCATTTCGACATCGGCACTACGAATCAGATCGACGTTTTGTAGTGCCTTGGCACCCAATTCAAACAGCTTGAGCGTCAGCGAATATTTTTCACTTTCCCCTTCCTGCGCCACGTAACCCAATGATTTCATGGTTTGCAGAAAGCGGTAAACCGTGCTTTTTGACATCATCACGCGTTGCGACAGTTCGGTGATACCATGATCACGATCTTCGCCTAACGCCTGCAAAATGCCGAACACTTTCATTACCGAAGAGACGGAGTCTGGCTGTTTATCGTTATCACTGCTCGCCATTGCGCGTATCCTTTTTTGACGGTGTTTCAAAAAAAACGGAACAGAAGCGCCAGTATATGCGTTTCAGCCCAACGGCGGCAACGACTGGCACTCAGCGACACATTCCTTCGTAATTTTTTGTCAATGAATGCGGTGCTTTCCGTCACAAAATTGATTAGCATGATGATATTCACTTCCTTCATTTATTTCATTTATGTCCCCTACAGTCTCTCAGGATGGATTACCTGTTCCGCAGCGGTACGGCGCGATTATCACTATTGCGTTAGGCATCATGATGGCAGTGCTGGATGGAGCTATTGCTAACGTCGCGTTACCCACCATTGCGCGCGAACTGAATGCCAGTCCGGCGGAATCAATCTGGATTGTTAACGCCTACCAAATCGCCATTGTTATCTCGTTACTGTCGCTCTCCTTTCTCGGCGATATGCTGGGTTATCGCCGTGTTTATCAGGTAGGGCTGGCGTTGTTTATCGCCACTTCATTGTTCTGCGCCCTCTCCCCTTCACTCAATATGCTTACCGTGGCGCGTATCCTGCAGGGTTTTGGCGGCGCGGCACTGATGAGTGTGAACACAGCGCTGATTCGTATTATCTATCCGCAGCGTTTTCTCGGCCGCGGTATGGCGATTAACTCGCTTATCGTCGCGGTATCGAGCGCTGCGGGCCCAACGGTGGCTGCCGCGATTCTCTCCATCGCCAGCTGGAAATGGTTATTCCTGATCAACGTGCCGCTGGGCATTGTGGCATTGTGGCTAGCGCTGCGTTTTCTGCCGGATAACACGCAGAAAGCCAAACAGCAGAAGTTTGATATTCCCAGCGCCATCATGAACGCCCTGTTCTTTGGCCTGCTCATATCGGCCCTCAGCGGATTCTCACAGGGGCAGGATCACTGGCTCATTCTGGCGGAAGTCGTAGCACTGGTGTTGGTGGGCGTGGTGTTCGTTCGTCGCCAGTTGGCGATGCCTGTTCCGCTGTTGCCGGTGGATTTGCTGCGTATCCCCATTTTTTCGTTGTCGATGTGCACTTCTATTTGCTCGTTCTGCGCGCAGATGCTGGCAATGGTTTCACTGCCGTTCTTCCTGCAAAACGTGCTGGGACGGGATGAAGTAGCGACCGGATTGCTGCTCACACCCTGGCCGCTGGCCACCATGGTGCTGGCACCGATTGCCGGCCGGTTGATTGAGAAAGTCCATGCGGGATTATTGGGTGGCCTGGGGCTGGCGATGTTTGCGGCGGGTCTGTTCTTACTGGCACTGCTGCCTACACAACCCACTGATATTGATATTATCTGGCGAATGATGCTGTGCGGTGCGGGCTTTGGCCTGTTCCAGTCGCCGAATAATCACACGATTATCTCCTCTGCCCCGCGCCATCGTAGCGGTGGCGCCAGCGGTATGTTAGGGACGGCGCGTTTGGTCGGTCAGAGCAGCGGTGCCGCACTGGTTGCCTTGATGTTCAATCTGTTTAACGACAGCGGAACACATGCATCACTGGTTTTAGCGGGGAGCTTCGCCACGGTGGCAGCCTTCGTCAGTATGTCGCGGATGACGCAATCGAGTCAGACGGTGAAGTCATAAAACAACAAAGGTGCCCAATTGGGCACCTTTGTTTATTGCAACAGCCAAACCATTATTTCAGATAGTCACCGTTACGCAGCGCTTCGATACGCTTATCGAGCGGCGGATGCGACATAAACAATTCGCTCAACGATTTGCTTTTGCCGTTAATGCAGAATGCCATCATGCTGCTTGGCTCCTGCGGCTCGTAGCTGGTTTTCAAACGCTGCAGAGCGGCAATCATCTTCTCGCGGCCCACCAGTTTGGCTGAACCTGCATCCGCGTGGAATTCACGGTGACGTGAGAACCACATGGTGATGATGCTGGCGAGAATGCCGAACACCAGTTCCAGCACGGTCGCGACCGCAAAATAGACCAGCGGGTTACCGTTGCTGCTCTCTTCACCGTCACGGTTACCCGACAGGAAGCCCGATGCCACCTGCGCGATAATACGCGAAATGAAGATCACGAAGGTGTTCACCACACCCTGAATCAGCGTCATGGTGATCATGTCACCGTTAGCGATGTGGGCGATTTCGTGCGCCAGTACCGCTTCCGCTTCATCACGGCTCATGTTCTGCAGCAAGCCGGTTGAGACCGCAACCAGTGAGGCGTCACGACGTGCACCGGTCGCAAAGGCGTTAATATCTGGCGCGTGATAGATCGCCACTTGCGGCATCGCAATGCCGGACTGTTGAGCCTGGCGACTGACGGTATCCATCAGCCAGCGTTCTGTCTCGTTACGGGGTTGTTGAATCACTTCACCGCCGACGGAGCGCAACGCCATCCATTTAGACATCAGCAGTGAAACAAACGCACCGCCAAAGCCAAACAGACCTGCCATAATCATCAGACCCTGAACACTGCTTGACTGAATTCCTGTCAGACTCAGAATCAGTCCGAATACCAACATCACCGCCAGGTTGGTGACCAGGAAAAGCGCAATACGCATCATAAACGTTAATCTTCCTCAGTTGTGCTCGCGCTCATGCGCGGATATACATCCTATGTCCATTGCGCAGGTTTTCAAGCAACCTTAATCTTTAAGTGTCTAAAAAGACATAACTTTACATTTGGTAATGATGTGCGCAAATCTGCCCATTAGCCACAATGAACAATACCTTTGGTGCAAAAAAAAACACCGCCGGAGCGGTGCTTTTATTCAGCGAAAATTTACTTCGCGCTTTCGGCAGCAGGCTGGGTTTTCTCCAGCTGCGCCATGTCATTGGCAATTTTCACGGTTTCGTCCAGATACGGGTCTGGCTCTTTGTAGTCTTTCGGCAAATCTTCAATGCTCTTCAGCGGGGCTTTGCCTTCCGCCTGATAGCGCGCGTTAATGCGTTCCAGACGCAGTGCATCATCTTCGTGGTTCTCTTTCTCACGTTGAGCAAGATTGAGCGACACGATATTGCGTTTGTCTTTCATCGCGTCAAAGCGCGCAATATCTTTCATGATGTACTGGAACTCGCGGTCTTTAGCGATACGATCGGCGTGCTCTTTGGTCAGCTGCGGTACCAGCGCGGTGATGTCACCGGTTTTGGTGTAAGTCGCGGCATTCACGCTATCCCATGGCAGCGCATTATCCTCGAATTTCTCACCCGTTTCCGCCGCTTCTACGCCAGTTGGCATCAGCAGATCTGGCGTCACGCCTTTACGCTGAGTACTGCCACCGTTGATGCGATAGAACTTCTGGATGGTGTATTGCACTGAGCCCAGCGCCGGCCATTCAGGACGCAGCATCTGATCATAGATGCGGTTCAGCGAACGGTACTGCTGCACGGTGCCTTTACCAAAGGTCGGTTCACCAACAATCAGCGCACGGCCGTAATCCTGCATCGCAGCGGCAAAGATTTCAGATGCGGAAGCACTGAAACGATCGACCAGCACCACCAGCGGACCTTTGTAATAAACGATACCGTCGTTATCACTGTCCTGGCGCACGCGACCATTATTGTCACGGACCTGCACCACTGGGCCACTTGGAATAAACAGACCAGACAGTGATACCGCTTCGGTGAGAGCACCGCCGCCGTTGGTACGCAGGTCGATCACAATACTGTCGACGTTCTGCTTCTGCAGTTTTTGCAGCTGCACTTTTACATCGTCAGTCAGGCCAACGTAGAAGCCTGGAATATCCAGTACGCCAACTTTCTCTTTACCGACGTTATGTACGGTGCCTTTCACTGCGCGATCTTCCAGACGGATCTTTTCACGCGTCAGTGTCACGGTGCGGGTTTTGGTGCCTTTGCCAGCAGGCAGGATTTCCAGGCGTACTTTACTGCCTTTCGGTCCTTTGATTTTGGACACCACATCATCCAGACGCCAACCAATCACATCTTCCATTGGCTTGCCTGGCTGAGCAACGCCGACAATACGGTCGCCCACGCTGATGGATTTGCTCTTCGCGGCCGGTCCACCGGCCACCATGGAGTTAATGACCGTGTAATCATCGTCCATCTGCAGCACGGCACCAATACCTTCAAGAGACAGGCTCATTTCGGTATTGAACTGTTCGGTATTGCGTGGCGACAGATAGTTAGTGTGCGGGTCGATTTCATGCGCGAAGGCGGTCATCGCCAGCTGGAACACATCTTCACTGTTGCTCTGCGCCAGGCGACGAATGGCAAAGTTGTAACGCTTAGTCAGCGTTTCACGAATCTCTTTGTCATCTTTGCCGGCCAGTTTCAGGCTCAGCTCGTCATATTTGACTTTGGCATCCCACAGCGCGTTCAGCTCATCGCTGTTTTTCGGCCAAGGTGATTTTGCACGGTCAATGTCAATGGTGTCATTGCCGGTGAAATTCATCGGGCGATTCAGCACGCTCAGCGCATATTGATAGCGCTCGAAGCGGCGTTTCTGCGCCAGATTGTAGAGATCGTAGAACACATCCAGCTTACCGCTGCGCAGTTCATCACCCAACGTGGTTTTCTTATCGGCGTATTGCGCGATGTCTGAAGCCAACAACACGTTATGGTTGTAGTCGAGCAGATTCAGGTAGCGATCAAAAATTTTCGCAGAGAAATCCTGATTCAGATCGAACTGGCGATAGTGAGAACGGGTGAAACGCGAAGTGACGCGTTCACTGACGGTAGGATGCTGCGGGTCTTCATGTAACTGTGGAATCTGGTCGGCGCGGGTAATGTTATCTGCGCCAAAGGTGGGGCCTGCTAACAGCAGGCCCGCGATCATACCGATCTTTAAAATGTTGTTCATGCCGAGGTCAGCCTCCGTTTCAGAACTGCAAGTGTTCTGCGCGCACAATCATTGCCATGCCGGAAGCGAGCTGCACCCGAACGCCATCCTTGGTGATTTCAAGAATGGTGGCGTCCATTGCACTTTTGCCTGCTTTAACTTTGATGTTCTGGCCGGGTTGCAAAGTTGAGGTATCAGTGACAGGTTTAGCTCGCGGTGGGCGCGGTGCAGCAGTACGTTCTGCTGATGCGGCACGCGGTGCCTGTGGACGAGGCTTGCGTGGTGCTTCGCCTTCAGCCGCTTTGCGAGGAGCAGGTTTACGAGGACGACGTTCAGCGGTCTCTTCACCGGCTTCGCGTTTCTTCGCTTTTTGCTGATCGCGCTGCGCCTGAACGCGCGCTTTGGCTTCTTCCAGCTGCTTGCGCGCATGTTCAACGTGTTGTTCGTCCAGCACGCCACAGGCGTTGCCATCGAGATCAACACGGATTGCACCCGCTTTAATGCCGTACAGGTAACGCCAGCTTGAGGTATAAAGGCGCAAGGCTGAACGCAGTTGCGTCTTGCTCAGGCTGTTTTCACCCTGAACGCGCTCAACCAGATCCTGGAAGATACCGATTTTAAGCGGACGCGCTTCACCTTCGGCGCTAAAACATTGCGGAAAACGTTCCGCCAAAAAGGCGATCACTTCTTTACTGCTATTCAACTTAGGTTGATTTTCCATGAAATTTCCTGATTACTACGGGTTTGCCGACCAGAGCAGGCATGAACAGGCGACATTATAATGACAACATCGCCAAATGCTATGTGATCCAGTCGATTAGCTGCGTGACAGTTGAATAAATTTTTCGATGTCACTGCCCGCCAGCACTTCACAAAGCCCGTCGGTAAGGGCCACCAGCCCCGCTTCATCCTCACTATCAAAGCGAGAATAAACCGTACTATCAATGTCTAGCACACCGACAACGGTGCCATTCACTTTCAGAGGAATCACGATTTCAGCGTTGCTGGCCGCATCGCACGCGATATGGCCAGGGAACGCATGCACATCCTCAACGAGCTGTACTTTATCTTCTGCAATCGCTGTGCCACAAACCCCTTTGCCCACCGGAATGCGTACGCAGGCAATTTTTCCCTGGAACGGGCCCAGCACCAGCGTATTCGGCTCGGTGAGCAAGTAGAATCCTGCCCAGTTCACGCCTTCCAGGCGTTCAAACAACAGCGCACTGCAATTACCCAGTGCTGCCAGGAAAGAGGTTTCGCCCGCTAACAGTGCACGGACATCGCGATTTAAATCCTCGTAAAAGGCTTTTTTGTTCATTGTTTAACCATAACTCGTCACTGTCGTGAGCTTGTTGTCACTCAGTTGTTAAAATAAGCACTAATAATCCAGCCCCATCAGGTGAATCATTATGTTAGTTACTATACCCTTAGCAGTCGGTGGTTAAGACTATTCTTGTACCACTCCCTATTGCAGTCAGAATGCTCTGAACAGCATGCCGGTAAACGTAACGAACGATGGGCCACTTGCGTCACCTATGAAAATTCACGCTATCAGCCAGACGTTGCCCCACGCACGTTATCAGCGTTGTCCGCAATGCGATACCCTTTTTTCCTTACCGGATGTGAAATCGCATCAGTCGGCGCATTGCCCGCGCTGTCATGCAAAAATTCAAAGCGGCCGCGATTGGTCAATGACGCGACTCACCGTGATGGCCGTGACCATGATCGTGTTGATGCCCTTCGCCTTCAGCCTGCCTTTGGTGGATATTCGCCTGCTTGGCATGCGCATCAACGCCAGCCTGGTGGAAGGCGTCATCCAGATGGCGCAGCAGGGCAACGTGCTGACGGCCTCAATGGTGGCGTTTTGTACCATTGGTGCACCGGTAACCTTAGTCGCTGGCATCTGCTATTTATGGATTGGCAACGCCATCGGGATGAACCTGCGTCCGGTGTTGCTGATGCTGGAGAAGCTCAAAGAGTGGGTGATGCTGGATATCTATCTGGTCGGTGTGGCGGTCGCCTCTATTAAGGTGCAGGATTATGCCGCGCTGGAAGTGGGCTACGGTCTGGTGGCCTACATCGCGCTGACGGTGCTGAGTCTGCTGACGCTGATTCACCTTAACGTGGAAGAGCTGTGGGAACACTATTATCCGCAGGCTTTGCCGACGTCCCCTCCTGAACAGTGGCAGGTGTGTCTGAACTGCCATCAAACCGGTGTGCCGGACGAACGCGGACGTTGTACACGTTGTCACACCCCGCTCGACTTCCGTCGTCGCCACAGTTTGCAGAAATCCTGGGCCGCGCTGATCGCTTCGATTGTGCTGTTGATCCCCGCTAACCTGCTGCCGATTTCAGTGGTTTACGTCAATGGCGCGCGCCGTGAAGATACGATCTTCTCCGGTATTCTGGGCCTGGCTTCCGGTAACATCCCGGTAGCGGCGGTAGTGTTTATCGCCAGTATTCTGGTGCCGTTTACCAAAGTGTTAGTGATGCTGACTTTGCTAGTCAGCATCCATTTTAAGTGTGAACAGGGCTTAAAAACCCGCATTCGACTGCTGCGTGCCATCACCTGGGTGGGACGCTGGTCAATGCTGGATCTGTTCGTGATTGCGGTCACCATGTCATTGGTGAATCGCGATCAACTGCTGGCTTTTACCATGGGACCTGCCGCTTTCTATTTCGGTGCGGCAGTCATCCTGACCATTATGGCTGTAGAGTGGCTTGATAGCCGCCTGATCTGGGATGCACATGCAACAGGAAACGCCGACTACACCGACTAGCGCCAACCTGCGTAACAAACGCAAGGTTTCGCCGTTCTGGTTATTGCCCATTATCGCCCTGCTGATTGCTGGCTGGCTGCTATGGACCAACTATCAGGAACGCGGTACCACTATCACCATCAATTTCCAGACCGCAGATGGCATCGTGCCGGGCCGTACGCCGATTCGCTATCAGGGCGTGGAAGTGGGTACCGTGCAAGGTATTGTGCTGAGCGATGATTATCACAGCATCCAGATCAAGGCCAGTATCAAGAGCGATATGCGCGATGCGCTGAAGGACAATACACAGTTCTGGCTGGTGACGCCGAAAGCCTCGCTGGCGGGCGTTTCAGGATTGGATGCGCTGGTGGGCGGTAACTATATTGGCATGATGCCCGGCGGCGGCAATCCGCGTGAGCACTTTACCGCGCTCGACACGCAACCCAAATATCGCGTCAACACCGGCGAGTTGCTGATCCACCTGCACTCTCCCGATTTGGGTTCGCTGAACACCGGTTCGCTGGTCTACTACCGCAAAATCCCGGTGGGACGCGTCTATGACTACAGCATCAACGGTAATACTGATGGCGTCACGGTCGACGTTTTGATAGAGCGTCGTTTCGTCAATCTGGTGAAAAAGCAGAGCCGCTTCTGGAACGTGTCCGGAGTAGACGCTGACGTCAGTCTGAGCGGTGCCAAAGTCAAGCTGGAGAGCCTGGCCGCGCTGGTAAATGGCGCGATTGCCTTTGATTCTCCAGAAGAAGGCCAGCAGGCCAACAGCGACGAAAACTATCAGCTCTACCCTGATCTGGCACGCAGCCAGCGTGGTGTGCAGATCAGTCTGGATTTACCGAGCGGCGATAACCTCAAAGCGAATAGCACGCCGCTGATGTATCAGGGTCTGGAAGTCGGTACCTTGACCAAACTCAATCTGTTGCCGGGCGGCAAAGTCACCGGCGAACTCACCGTGGATCCTTCGGTAACCAGCCTGATGCGCAGCGGTACCCGCATTGAAATGCGTGCGCCAAAGCTGAGCCTGACCAACACCAATCTCAGCAGCTTGCTGACCGGTAACACCTTCGAACTGGTACCGGGTGAAGGTCCCGCGCAGGATCACTTTACCGTGCTGCCTGCCAGCGAAACCCTGCTGCAAAAACCGGATGTCCTGACGGTAAAACTCAGCGCGCCGGAAACCTACGGTATTGATGGCGGCCAGCCGGTGATGCTGTACGGCATGAAGATTGGGCAGGTCATTTCGCGCCAACTGGATGAGAATGGCATTAGCTTTGCGGTAGCCATCAATCCGGAATATCGCCATCTGGTGCACGCGGACAGCAAATTCATCGTGAATAGCCGTCTCGACGTGAAGTTTGGTCTCGACGGAATACAGGTGCTGGGTGCCAGTGCCCGTGAATGGGTAGACGGTGGCATACGTCTGGTGCCGGGTGCGAAAGGCGATCCTTCCGCCCGTTATCCTTTATATGCCGATGCTGAGCGTGCGCAGGAAGGGATTATTGGTGACCAGCCGCCAACCACACTGAAACTGACCGCCAACAGCTTGCCAGATGTGCAGGCCGGTTCAGTGGTGCTGTATCGTAAATTCCAGGTGGGTGAAGTGGTGGATGTAGTGCCGCGCGCCGATGCCTTTGAGATCTCCATCCACATTGAGCCGCAATACCGCAAGCTGCTGACCAGCGAGAGCGTATTCTGGGCCGAAGGTGGTGCGAAAGTACAACTCAACGGCAGCGGTTTAACCGTGCAGGCTTCGCCGCTTAACCGTGCGCTGAAAGGCGCGATCAGCTTCGATAACCTCACTGGCGCGCAAGCAGCGAAAGGCATGAAACGCGTACTGTATGCCTCTGAAACGGCTGCGCGTGCAGTCGGCAGCCAGATCACCTTGCATACCTTTGATGCCAGCAAGCTGGCCGCGGGCATGCCGATTCGTTACCTCGGCATTAATGTCGGCCAGGTCGAATCACTGGCATTGAGTAAAGACAACAATCAGGTGGTGGCGAAAGCGGTGCTTTATCCCGAGTATGTGCAGGACTTTGCGCGTATCGGCAGTCGCTTCTCAGTGGTCTCACCGGAAATTTCGCCAGCGGGTGTTAATCATCTGGAGACCTTGCTGCAGCCTTACCTCAATGTCGATCCCGGCAAAGGGGCTCAGGCACGTACCTTTGAGTTGCAGGAGAGTACCATCACCGATTCGCGTTACCTCAACGGACTCAACATTTATGTTGATGCTACCGAAGCCGGTTCGCTGTCGTTGGGTACCCCGGTGCTGTTCCGTGGGGTGGAAGTGGGTACGGTAACCGGTACCTCGCTGGGCAACATGGCGGATCGCGTACAGATCGCGCTGCGCATCAGCAAGAAGTATCAGCATCTGGTGCGTAATAACTCCGTGTTCTGGCTGGCGTCTGGCTATAACCTCGACTTCGGTCTGATTGGTGGCGTAGTGAAAACCGGCACCTTCCAGCAGTTCATTCGTGGCGGCATTCAATTTGCCACACCGCCGACGGTGCCGCTGGCGCCACAGGCCGGTGCTGATAAACACTTCCTGCTGCAGGATGAAGCGCCGAAAGAGTGGCGCAGTTGGGGAACGGCGATTCCGGATCCCAATTAAGCAATCGGGCAGCCTGCGGGCTGCCCGTTTTATTTGCACGTGTTACACTTCGCGCTAAATTTGATACCCCGGTAAATGTCCGTGTCCGATCGCTTTCCTGAAGATTTCCTTGCGCTGATGCGCACCAGCCTGGCTGACGAAAATGAACTGCAGCGTTTCCTGGCGATTAGCCAACAGCCGCTGCGCCGTAGCCTGCGCGTCAATACGTTGAAAATCAGCGTGGAGGCTTTTTTAGCGCGCACCGCGCACTATGGCTGGCGCTTAACGCCGGTTCCCTGGTGCGCCGAAGGATTCTGGATCGAGCGGGAAGATGAGACATTGCCGCTGGGCAGTGTGGCTGAGCACCTGAGTGGTTTGTTCTACATTCAGGAAGCCAGTTCAATGCTGCCGGTCACCGCGTTATTTGATGCCGAGCCGGAAGCACGTAAGGTGATGGATGTCGCTGCGGCACCCGGTTCCAAAACCACGCAAATGGCAGCGTTGATGCGCAACGAAGGTGCGATCCTCGCCAATGAATATTCTGCCAGTCGAGTAAAAGTGCTGCATGCCAATATCAGCCGCTGTGGCGTCAGTAACGTGGCATTAACGCACTTTGATGGCCGCGTGTTTGGCGCCGCCCTTCCTGAACAGTTTGATGCCATCCTGCTGGATGCACCCTGCTCCGGCGAAGGCGTAGTGCGCAAAGATGCCGACGCCCTGCGCAATTGGACGCTGGCCAGCATTGAAGAGATTGCCGCAACCCAGCGTGACCTGATCGACAGTGCATTCCATGCATTACAACCTGGCGGCACGTTGATCTACTCCACCTGCACGCTGAACCAGATTGAGAACCAACAGGTCATCGCCTGGTTGCAGCAGCACTATCCCGATGCGGTTGAAATCGTGCCTCTGGGCGACCTGTTTGTCGGTGCCGAGCGTGCATTGACGCCGGAAGGCTTCCTGCATGTCTTCCCACAGATCTTCGACAGTGAAGGCTTCTTTGTCGCACGCCTGCGCAAAACCGCCAGCATCCCGGCGCTGCCCGCGCCCACCTATAAAGTGGGTAAATTGCCCTTCTCGCCGGCCAGCCGCAAGCTGGTTGCTGAAGTGCAACAGGCGGCAGCTAAGGTGGGTATCGAGTGGGATGAGCATCACTCGCTGTGGCAGCGTGATAAAGAACTGTGGCTGTTCCCGGCTGCGCTGCAAAACTGGCTCGGCAGAGTGCGGTTCTCACGTATTGGCCTCAAGCTGGCAGAGACTTTCCCGAAAGGTTATCGCTGGCAGCATGAAGCCGTGGTTGCCCTGACAAAACCTGGCAATGCACTGGATTTCGAATTGACGGAAGCCGAAGCAGAAAGCTGGTATCGCGGTCAGGATATTCACCCTGAAACCGCTCCGGCTCGCGATGAAGTGATCGTCACCTATCAGCAACAGCCATTGGGTTTAGCCAAAAAAGTCAGTAACCGCATCAAAAACAGCTATCCACGCGAACTGGTGCGCGACGGGCGTTTATTCCGTTAATTCTACTGCAGCTGAACCAGCGTTAAGCGATTACCGAATACTGCTCCGGTATCGATGTAATGCTGGTTCGCCACATTAAGCGGCTGTTCCAGCGGCGTGTGGCCGAAATAGAAATCGCTCGCACCGTCAATACTGGCGGAAGCGCCACGATGATGGCGGCCGAGACGATCGCGGCTCCACACCACCTGATGCCAGTCCACGTCCTGACCCAATTCATAATGGCTGGCGGGATAGTCGGCATGGGCGATCACCACCACGCGATCGGCTAACTCAAGATGCAAAATCAGTGGGAGATCTGCACAGCGTTTCAGCGCATGGCGTGCCGCAATTAAATCCGCGCCTTTTAACTGCCAGAACCAGTCACCGCCGTTCATCATCCACAGCATCGGATCCTGGCCTTCCAGTGCCGACAATGCCATCTGTTCGTGATTACCACGCACGCAGCGAAACCATGGCTCCTGCAACAGTTGCAAGCAGCCGGGGCTGTCGGGCCCGCGATCGATTAAATCCCCCACTGACAGCAGCAGGTCTCGCTCTTTATCGAAGTCATGCAGAATCAGTTGCGAATCCAGCTGAGCGCGGCAACCATGCAAATCACCCACCACCCAAATGTTACGCCACGTTTTGGCACTCACCGTCTGGTAAAACATGTAATCTTCCCCGGTTGACTGGAAGTTTAGTGAACCCGGCATAAAGTATAGTCCGGTGAGATGAAGCCAGGGGAGGGAGCAGCGTGAGCAGCCGTAAACAATTTATCGGTGTACTGGTGTTTATATTTCTCGGCAGCCTGTTGCTGCTGGAATCGCTGGCGCGATTGGTGCATCTGCTGTTTGTGGGCTGAAGGATTTGGTCATCTCAGAAGTTTCAACAGCGGCTGCGTCCTGCAGCCCTGATGAAAGTCCCGTCCGGCGCTTATCTCCGGCGCTCATTAAAGGCGTTAGCTCTGTGCGGGACGGCGGCTACTCTATCAATCCAGAGAATTCCGAACAAGTTAAATGATATTAACTATCATTCTCATCATTGATTTTTACGCTTCGCTTACATTAATGATGGTGATTTAAGCTTTTATCCTTGCTGCCGATAACGTCCTATCCCCCTTTCCACCGCAAAGAGATCATGAAGAGGCTTTCTGCAATCACACTGATGCTGTTGCTGGTCAGCATGCCCACACACGCCAAAAGGCACCTTGAACTGATCGAGCAAGGCAGTTACATCAACAGCGAAGGACAGTCGATCCATCGTCCCGCGCATACGCAAAATAATGACGTCCCCGAAGGCGCAACGGCCCGTTGCCGCGATGGTTCATACAGTTTTAGCACCCATCATCGTGGCACCTGCTCGCGTCACGGCGGCGTTGCGGCGTGGCTGGCATCTTAAGCCACACGCAATTAACAGCGTGTGCCAGACTTAAGGGACAGTATTTTCTTAAGGAGTGAGCAATGAAAGACTATTACAAAATCGATCTGGAGCTTTTCATGCAAAATAACGCGGACTTGATTCGCGACATTAAAAGCAAAGCGCCAGTCTATGCGGATGAATTGGGATTAGAGGTGGTGCAATATATTAATCGGGAAGTTAAACAAGCTCACCTGGATTATATTGATAGCCTTGGCGTGCGCGACCCTTATGAATATTACGTGTCGCAACATGAAGAAGATCGTTACCTGGCTGACACGCTAATTGCTCAGCATCGTGCCGCTCTACACCACACCGCTTAACCAACTGATTTGCCACACAAGCCGTGTGGCAAACGGTGCTCTCTAGCGCGAGAGGAAGAATATCGCCAGCAAGAAGAATACCCACAATCCGGCGAAGGTCGCAAAGCCTACACGCGGGGTTTTCGTCCTTCCGACGACAACACCAATAAAGAGACTCAGCAGCGTTAAGGTACCAATCATTACCCAGAGAAGATATTGCGCATTTGCCATGAAGGATCCTTATTAATCGGCAATACAAACAGTGCGCACTCTTATACCATTTTTCACGCTATCTGGCTGCTGTTAAATGTCCGCATCTTTCGTGCTGGCATGGATCTATTACGCCGTTGGATGCCCGCAACGCACCGTTTTTAATTGTTCCAGCTGATTCAACCGCGCAGTCGCATGCTTGTTAGCGCTGGCCTTGGCGATACCGTTGCCGATACCAAAATCACCGATAAAACCAATCACCGTGAGCGCATCAAACTCGTCGGTTTTGTCGATTTGCTGCTGGACGCTGTGGGATTTAGCGATCTCCTGATCCAGTGCCGCGCAGTTGTAGGTTTGCGCTTCTTCATCACTGACTTTGGGTGATTGCGGGTATTGCTTCAGTGCGCAGCCACTGAGCAGCAGCATCGCGGTAAACAGCACAGCAGGTTTTAACATCGCAAGACTCTCGTTTTGGCCGGCAGGGTTGGCGTGTGGCTGAGAGGAAATGTAGCACGTGAAGCGTGGCGCGATTGGCGGATTAGCTGGGCGATTTGTGGTTATTTTGTGCAAAGGCTGGGTAAGGAATGCGGGGTTGGAATTTGATTCGGATATAAAGATTTCGGACAAATTTCGGGAAATCTGGGTGAAAATAAAATTTTAATCATAAAAATCAATAAAATAAAAAAAGACCCAATACGATTCCTGTATCGGGTCCAGGGAAATGGCTCTTTGAGAGCCGTGCGCTAAAAGTTGGCATTTTTGAAGGCGAGTTCGCCTTGCCATTTAAAGGTAGTCCAAGGGTGGTTATTTTCCAGCCAACCGTCACGATGCGGTCAGGAAGCTGCCAACTCTGTGATCGTGCTGACACATCGGAAAAGCAAGCGTAGCGGCAAAACTGTGCGCTACGCCCGAATTTTGCAGGGATTACTTACCGCACAACTGCTGCGCGCGATCAACGATCGGTTGCAGGCTCATTTTCTGGCCAGGATGCGCTTTGTCTTCCGCCACGATGGTATCGATGGATTGCAGTGTGCCCTTGCCGGCATCAGCGCGTGCTTGGGCTTTATCATTCAGCGGATACTGCAACAAGGTGCTCGGATTGATGGCAAACAGCGCGCCGTCTTTCTCACAGGTCAGCATCACCTCTTCGCGGGTGAAGGGCCATTTGTCCTTGCCAATCTCAAAGCGGCTGACGGTAATAATCTGTGCGGCCATCGCCTGGCTGCACAGCGCCATCAGAATGCAGGCTGGAATCAATTTCTTCAGCAAAATATCGACCTCATTTTTCATTTATTACAATTCAGGCCGGTGACAGCGTGGCAAACACGCTAACCAATCCGACAACAACAATGGCCAGCAGCAGCTCAAGCTGCGTCAGGCGAATAAACTGCTGCGGCGCGTGGCTGCCCGCGACGCGAAAACGTGGCACCAGAATATAGCGATTGATCAGCGCAATGCCCACCATCATCATCACCAGCATCACTTTAACCACCAGCATCGCACCCCACAGCGTGGCACCCCAATTGAGCGGCGTGCCGCCAATCATCAGGCTGTTGATCATCCCGGTGAGCAACGCCAGTGCGACAGCCAGATGCCCATAACGCGAAAAACGCATCATGCAGCGAATCGCATCGGTGCGATACGTAATCTGACGGGCTTCACGCATCAGCATTAACAGAGGCAGTAAGCCGCCGGTCCAGAACGAAGCAGCAATCAAATGCAGCGCGTAATTGCTCTGCTGCAATAAGCCTGGTAAACCATCGCGCATCGCGGCATGCCCGACGCCTGCCAGCGCCACCAGCTGCAACAGACCACTGATCAGCAAAAGCTGCTGGCGCAGTGTGCCACGCAGCAGTAAAGCCAGCGTGCTGAGCAGTGCGAACCCCAGCTCCCAACGCCACACCGCGCCGAAACGCGTGGCTAATACCGCTTGCCAGGTTTCCACGTCACCGACATTGCGCCAGTCGCCGCTCATCAAACCGGTTTGCGTGGCCAGCATCAATACCGCGCTGAGCAAACTCAATAGCGCTGTCGTCACTAAAATTGAGTGCAGACGTTGCGCCAGCACCGGGCGATAACGCCGTGGCGCCAGCAGAGCCGTATAGAACGCGCTGCCAGCCAGCAATAACACCGCAATAAAATGCAGGGCGCGCAGACCAATCCACAACGTGCTCAGGCTCATCGATTACTTCACGCTGAACGCGTAACTTCCCTTGGTTTTGTGACCATCAACGGACAACACATGCCAGTTCACCTGATAGTGACCTGACGGCAGCGGTTTGCTGATCGGTACGATCAACTGATCATGCTGCTTGTCGTTGAGTTTGGCTTTTTCCACGGCCATTGGCTGATTCTGGGCATTGAGCACCTCAACACCACTGAAGGCAGGCTCAACATCTTCAGTGAAGGTCAACGTAAGATTTTGTGGCGAGCTGTCGATCACCGCTTTATCGGCGGGAACCGGCGTTTTCAGGTGAGCATGTGCCAGTGCAAACTGACTGAAGACCAACGTGGATGACGCCAGCAACAGCGCCATAATCGGGTTTAACGCAGTTTTCTTCATCACTTCTTCCCTTTGCCATGCGGCGCTCTGCCGCAAACGTGGCAGCAGGATACGCCGCTGGCAAAGACGTGTCGAGACTTGCGGTGCGATCCAATTTCCTTGATCCGTAAAGGGGAAACCATTACTTTTGCCCCTGTTTATCAGGAGAAATGCATGAGCCAAAACCTTGCCCTGTTGTCGCAGGAAGAGAAAGACAAAGTGAATGTCGATCTGGCCGCCGCAGGTGTGGCCTTTAAAGAGCGCTACAATATGCCCGTGATCGCGGAAATGGTTGAGCGCGAGCAACCGGAAGCCCTGCGCGAGTGGTTCCGCCAGCGTTTGATGAGCTATCGCCAGGCATCGCTCAGCCTCTCTCGCCTGCCCTACGAACCCAAACAGAAGTAATTAACCTATGTTACGCGTTATTGATACCGAAACCTGTGGCTTGCAAGGCGGCGTGGTCGAAGTCGCGTCGGTGGATGTGATCGACGGACAGATCGTCAATCCGATGAGCGATTTGATTTGCCCGGACCGCCCTATCAGCCGTCAGGCCATGGCGGTGCATCGTATTACGGAAGCGATGGTCGCCGATAAGCCGACCATTGAAGAAGCGATTGGTCGCTATCATGGCAGCCCACATTACGTGGCGCACAATGCCAGTTTCGATCGTCGCATGCTGCCCATCATGCCCGGTGAATGGATTTGCACCATGACGCTGGCACGCCAGCTGTGGCCGGGCATTAAATACGGTAATCAGGCACTGCGTCACAGCCTGAAGCTGGACGTCACGCCACCTGCTGAACTGCATGCGCACCGTGCGTTGTATGACTGCTATGTCACCGCTGCGCTGCTGATCCGCATCATGGAGACCTCCGGCTGGAGCGTCAGTGATATGGTCGGCCGCTGTCAGCCCGCAGAAGTCAGCGGTGATGTGTTCCCGTTTGGTAAATATCGTGGGCAAAGCATTGGCAGCATTGCGCGTAAAGATCCCGGCTACTTGCGCTGGGTGCTGGAAAATGTGCGCGATTTGCGCCCACCGTTACGGCAGGCGCTGCGCAAGTACGTGAAGGTCGATCAATAATCGACGCGGTCTGGCAAGCTGCCCTGCGCCAGACCGATCAGGAAGGTAAACTCCTGCGCGACGCCTTCATACGCTTTAAAACGCCCCGATTTACCGCCGTGACCGGAATCCATCTCGGTACACAGCAGCAGTAACGTATCGTTGGTTTTCAGCTCACGCAGTTTTGCTACCCACTTCGCCGGTTCCCAATACTGCACCTGGGAATCGTGCAATCCTGTCGTCACTAACAGATGCGGATAGGCTTTCGCTTCGATGTTGTCATACGGGCTGTACTGGCGAATGATGTGGTAAAACTCTTCCTGCTCCGGGTTGCCCCACTCGTCATATTCGCCGGTGGTCAGCGGGATCGATGGGTCCAGCATCGTCGTCACCACATCGACAAACGGCACTTGCGCCACGACACCGTGGAACAGTTCGGGGGCAAGGTTAATCACACCGCCCATCAACAAGCCGCCCGCGCTGCCACCCATCGCATACAGCTGCTGCGGATTGCCGTAGCCTTTCGCCACCAGCGCCTGCGTCACATCAATGAAGTCGGTGAAGCTATTCATCTTATTCTTCAGGCGACCATCGTCATACCACTGCTGCCCCAACTCGCCACCGCCGCGCACATGGATAATCGCGTAGACAAAGCCGCGCTCCAGCAGGCTGATGCGGCTGGTGCCAAAACTGGCATCCATGCTACTGCCGTAAGCGCCATAGCCGTATGCCAGCAGGGGATTACTGCCCGGTTTGAAATGCTTGCGGTGATAGACCAGCGATACCGGCACTTCGGTGCCATCACGCACCGTGATCCAGTGATGTTCGCTTTTGTAGTCCTCTGAGTGGAAGCCCGGCACGGGCGTCTGTTTCAACACACGGCGATCGCCCGTCTCCATATTCAGTTCAAACAGCGTGGTCGGCGTGGTCATGGATGAGTAGCCATAACGCAGCGTGTCACTTTCCGGGGTTGGATTGTAGGCCAGCCAGGTGACATAAGCCGGATCGTCAAAGGCGATCCCGATGCTTTCTCCGCTTTCCCAGTTGATCTGGCGCAGCGTGTTGACACCGCGCTGGCGCTCTTCTACCACCAGCCAATGCCGGAACAGCTGGAAATCCTCCAGCACCACGTTATCGCGTGCCGGAATCAACGCCTGCCAGCGGTTCTCTGCCAGCCACGCGCTGCGGTACAGGCCAAAGTTTTTGCCGTCGCGATTCGAGCGGATGTAGAACTGATGATTGTAGTGATCGATGCTGTACTCGTGATCGCGACGACGCGGGCAGAACACCTGCGGCTGCGCATCCGGGTACTCGGCATCAATCAGCTGGATCTCGCTGGTGGTGGTGCTGTACATCGCAATCAGGATGAAGTGCTCGGAGGTGGTTTTATGCACGCTGAGGTGGAAGCTCTCATCCTGCTCTTCATACACCAGCTGATCGTCCGATTGCGGATGGCCCAACTCATGGCGCCACACCTGGTACGCGAGTAGCGTTTTCGGGTGCTTGCGCACGTAGTACAGCGTGCGCGAATCATTGGCCCACGCCACGCTGGAAGAGGCATTGCTCAGTACTTCCGGATACCAGCTACCACTCTCGAGGTTACGGAAACGGATGCCATACTGACGACGCGACAGAAAATCTTCCGCCAGCGCCATCACCTGGTTATCAGGAGAAATGGCCAGTGCGCCCATGGTGTAGAAATCGCTGTGGGAGGCACGCTGGTTGCCGTCGATCAGCAGTTGCCAGGGTTCATCCGCTGGTGCGTTCACCGACTGACGAAAATAGAGCGGATATTCGTTGCCCACCTCGTAGCGGCTTTGATAGCGATAGCCGTTTTTTACGTAGGGGACGGAGTGGTCCTGCGGCGGGATGCGGTCGACAATCTCTTTTAATACCCGCTCCTGCAGTGGGTCCTGTGACGCCATCATCGCTTTACCGTAAGCATTCTCGGCGTGCAGATGTGCCAGAATCTCTGGGTTTTCACGCTCGTCATCGCGCAGCCAATAATAGTTATCGGTACGCGATTCGCCGTGCAGGTTCATGACGTGGGGGATTTTCTTCGCTTGCGGCTGGTTCATTCTGGCTCCTTTCCCTGAAAGACAACATTCAGCAAGCGTGGCACTTATCACGCGGGAAGCCAAGCAGCAGCGCACAGGAAGTACAGTGAAGGGCCCCATGACCAGGCCCTCCGTTCAATTATGCGGCTTTCTCCGCCTGAATATCGCGCTGAATACCGTCGCGCACATCCTGCGGGATCTTCAGGGCATCTCCCAGTGCAGAGAGATAGCTGCGCTCCATAAAGTGATCCACATCGATAGCGGCGCAACTCAGGAAATAGAGCTCTAGCGCCTCTTCTTCGTTTTTCACATCTGCTGCCAGCCACTGTGGATCGAGCGGACGGTTCATCGCTTGCTGTATCAGCGTTTCCGCCTGTGAACCATAACCCGCCTGATGTATATTCTGCTCAATGGCGGCGCGTTCACGATCGTCAATATGACCATCACTTTTGGCGGCGAATACTAACGCCGTCACCAGACGTTCAGCGCGCTGATCAACGGGCGTCTGCAACTGACCAAATCCCGGCTCATCCTGATGCGTTTCACGCACACGCTGTTTGTATTTATTCCACAGCACGGCACCCGCTGCCGCACCGCCACCGACCAGCAAGGCTTTGCCGCCATATTTGGTCAACAGGCTTCGTGTAGACTTGCTCGCCACCAGCAATCCCGCTAACCCACCCAGCGCGCCGGGGGCCAGCATATCGCTCAAACCACCGGCTTTGCCGTCGCCGCCCTTCTTCGCCAGCACCGACTGGATTTGCTGCAACCAATTGCTCATCGTTTAACTCCCGTTTAAGTTTCCGCGTTCCATGCTGCCGCAGCTTGTGTCAGGTAACGTCAGAGCGGGAAAAGTATGGCAAACCTGATGAAGGTGAATGCGTGAGTACGCAAACGTTTTCGTATATACTGCGCGCGCATTTTGACTGCTAAGGTGAAATTATGACGACTCTCGGAACCGCGCTGCGCCCTGCCGCAACGCGTGTGATGCTGTTAGGTTCAGGCGAATTGGGCAAAGAAGTGGCGCTGGAGTGTCAGCGTCTGGGTGTGGAAGTGATTGCCGTGGATCGTTATGCCGATGCACCTGCAATGCACGTTGCGCACCGTAGCCACGTGATCAATATGCTGGACGGTGATGCGCTGGCTGCGTTAATCGCGCAGGAAAAGCCGCACTTTGTGGTGCCAGAAATTGAAGCTATTGCCACTGAGAAACTGCTGGAACTGGAAGCACAAGGCCAGAAAGTGGTGCCTACCGCGCGTGCTGCGCGCCTGACCATGAACCGCGAAGGTATTCGCCGTCTGGCGGCAGAAGAGTTGTCGTTACCGACTTCAACCTATCAGTTCGCTGACAGCAAAGAGAATTTCGTAGCGGCCGCCAATGAAATTGGCTTCCCGTGCATCGTTAAACCGGTGATGAGTTCATCGGGCAAAGGTCAGAGCTTCATCCGCGAAGCGAGCCAGCTGGATAAAGCCTGGGATTACGCGCAGCAAGGCGGTCGTGCCGGTGCCGGTCGCGTGATCGTTGAAGGCGTGGTGAAATTTGATTTCGAAATCACCCTGCTAACCATCAGCGCAGTAGATGGCATCCATTTCTGCGCGCCGATTGGCCATCGTCAGGAAGATGGCGATTACCGTGAATCCTGGCAGCCACAGCAGATGACCGACCTGGCGCTGCAACGCGCTCAGGATATTGCAGCCAACGTGGTGAAAGCATTAGGTGGATACGGTCTGTTTGGCGTTGAGCTGTTTGTCTGCGGTGATGAGGTAGTGTTTAGCGAAGTGTCGCCACGCCCACACGATACCGGCATGGTAACGCTGATCTCTCAGGATCTGTCCGAGTTTGCTCTGCATGTGCGCGCGTTCCTCGGCTTGCCAATCGGTGGTATTCGCCAGTATGGCCCGGCGGCTTCGGCGGTGATCCTGCCACAGCTGGACAGCAACAATGTGCAGTTCGTGAACATCGAAGCGGCATTGGGTGCCGGTCTGCAACTGCGCCTGTTCGGCAAGCCGGAAATTGCCGGTCAGCGTCGCCTCGGCGTAGCACTGGCTACCGGTGACAATACCGACGAGGCGATTGCGCGTGCCGTAGCAAGCGCCGCAGCCGTGAAAGTTGAGGGCTAATACCCTCGGCTGCTATTCGTCTATTAAGACAGCGTGAAAGGGCGGCCACCAGGCCGCCCTTTCAGTTCCAATAATGCATGCTCAATTAAATCTGCAAATGCGTTATTTCGCGCCTTCAACGGCTTCGCGAGCCAGACGCGTAATGCGATCCCAATCGCCGCTTTCCAGCGCATCATTCGGCACCAACCACGAACCACCAATACAGAGCACGCTTTTCAGCGCCAGGTAGTCACGATAGTTGGCGGGTGAAATACCGCCGGTTGGGCAGAAACGCACCTGCGGGAACGGACCGCCAATCGCTGACAGCGCTTTAACACCCCCATTTGCCTCAGCCGGGAAGAACTTAAACTCACGCAGGCCATAATCCATACCCAACATCAGTTCAGAAACGGTGCTGATGCCCGGAATCAGTGGTACCGGACCTTCAACTGCGGCTTTCAGCAACGGCTCCGTCAAGCCTGGGCTGATCACGAACTGCGCACCGGCGTCAGTCACCTCTTTCAGCTGCTGGGTGTTGATCACTGTGCCCGCGCCGACAATCGCTTCTGGCACTTCTTTGATCATCGCACGCAGCGCGTCCATCGCGACCGGCGTTCGCAGCGTCACTTCCAGTACGCGCACACCACCGGCCACCAGAGCTTTGGCCATCGGCACGGCGTGTTCCAGTTTATTCACCACGATCACCGGCACAACCGGGCCCGTCGTCATGATCTGTTCAGCAGTGGTTTTCCAGTTCTTCATCACGTTTCCTTAGTTGCATCAGCCCGACTCACATCCGGCTGTCAATGTTTGGGCTCTACCATACAAGATTGGCTGGAGCGGCGTCTATCGGATATCAAAATTTTTTGAAACTCTGGTTCAGTTTTAAGAAAAATGAATTTTGGGCACAAAAAAGCCCGCTTAATGGCGGGCTTAGATATCAAGGCTTATTCAAACTCATTCCACGAACGGCCATCACGCGTAATCATCGCGACGGAAGCCACCGGGCCCCAGGTGCCGGCCTGGTATGGCTTAGGCGCTTCGGCATCGGCGTTCCAGGCATCAATGATGGAATCCACCCAGCCCCACGCCGCTTCCACTTCGTCACGGCGTACAAACAGCGCCTGAATACCACGCATGGTTTCCAGCAGCAGACGCTCATAGGCATCCGCCAGATGCGACTGGTTGAAGGTCTCGGAGTAGCTCAGATCCAGCTTGGTGGTCTGCAGTTTGTGCTTGTGGTCCAGACCCGGCACTTTGTTCAGGATCTCGATATCCACACCTTCATCTGGCTGCAGACGAATAGTCAGCTTGTTCTGCGGCAGTTCAGCGTAGGAGTCTTTGAACAGGTTCATCTCTGGGTTCTTGAAGTACACCACAACCTCAGAGCATTTGGTCGGCAAGCGCTTACCGGTGCGCAGGTAGAACGGCACGCCCGCCCAGCGCCAGTTGTCGATATCAACACGGATCGCCACGAAGCTCTCGGTGGCGCTCTGCTTGTTCGCGCCCTCTTCTTCCAGGTAGCCTGGCACTTTTTTGCCCTGCACGAAGCCGGCGGTGTATTGGCCACGCACGGTTTTTTCACGCACGTTGGTTTGGTCGATACGACGCAGCGAACGCAGTACCTTCACTTTCTCATCACGGATGGCATCCGCACTGAGATCGGATGGCGGTGACATGGCGATCATGGTGAGGATCTGCAACAGGTGGTTCTGGATCATGTCACGCATCTGGCCAGCTTTATCGAAGTAACCCCAACGGCCTTCGATACCCACCTCTTCCGCCACGGTAATCTGCACGTGATCGATGGTGCGGTTATCCCAGTTATTGACGAAGATGGAGTTGGCGAAACGCAGTGCCAGCAGGTTCAGTACCGTCTCTTTACCGAGATAGTGGTCAATACGGAACACCTGGCTCTCTTCGAAGTACTTGCCAACGCTGTCATTGATCTCTTGCGAGGTCTCGAGCGAGGTGCCGAGCGGCTTCTCCATCACCACGCGCGCCGGTTTAGCATTCAACTTGGCGGCGCCCAGACCGTCGCAAATTGCACCAAAGGTGCTCGGCGGCATGGCGAAGTAGTTGATGGTGACACGATCTTTCTGGTCAAGCATCTTGCCCAGTTTGGTGAAATGCGAGGTGTCGTTAACGTCGAGGTTGCAGAAATCGAGACGGCTGCTGAGTTTATCCCACAGCGCTTCGTCGATTTTCTCCTTCATGAAGGTTTCCAGCGCTTCACGGACCACTTTGGTGTACGCGTCTTTGTCCCACTCCGCGCGCCCCACGCCGATGATGCGTGTGGTGTCGTGAATCTGACCGGCTTTCTCCAGCTGATACAGTGAAGGCAACAGTTTCCGGCGAGCAAGATCGCCTTTGGCACCGAAAATAACCAGATCGCATGCCTGGGCTGTTTGTGTTACCGCCATTTTCCTCTCCTCGTTGCAGGATATACCCGGTTTGAGCGTCCTCATCATCCCAGGTCCTTATTGTAATTTTCTTACAGCACAATGTACTTTTTTCCCCGCATCGGAACAACCCAGACGCGGTGTGGCATTAGCCATTACTTTGAACATGATGGCGAACAAAGGTGTGTTGTGGTGTGCGCTTTTGCCGCTTTTTCTGTTTCGATGTTTGTCGGGATAAAACCCGGCAACGATCAAAGTATGACAAAAAAAACGCGCTTACATTTGTCCGCTGCTGCGTGCGAGGGTGTATTACACGGTATATTGTTGTGAATTGGCAGCGTTTTATCATGTGATGAACGCGACGAAAGTGATTGAGACGCATCGGGTTAACGACATGCTGGAACATATTCAGGCGCAACTTCACGCGCTGAGCAAATCAGAACGGAAAGTGGCAGAACAGATTCTTGCCGCTCCGCAGCAGGCGATGCACTCCAGCATCGCCACCCTGGCCCGTGCCGCCGATGTCAGCGAACCGACCGTCAATCGCTTTTGTCATCGTATGGGCACGCGCGGCTTCCCCGACTTCAAGTTACGGCTGGCGCAGAGTCTGGCGAAAGGACCGAACTGGGTCAGTCGCGATGTGGAAGAAAATGACAGCGTTGAAAGTTACAGCCACAAGATTTTTGATTCCGCCCTCGCCGGCTTAAGCCATGTGCGCCAACAGTTGGATCTACAGGTCATTGATCAAGCCGTTTTGGCTCTGACTCAGGCCCGAAAAATCGCCTTCTTTGGTCTTGGTGCCTCAGCGGTTGTGGCGCACGACGCGACCAATAAATTCCTGCGCTTTAATCTGCCGGTCATCTGGTCAGAGGATATTGTGATCCAGCGCATGAGTTGCATAAATAGTGGGCCAAATGACGTTTTTGTTCTCATATCACATACTGGTCGAACCAAAAATATGATAGAACTGGCTCGCCTGGCGCGTGTAAACGCTTCCACAGTACTGGCTATCACCTCTCCGGGTTCACCCCTTGCGGCAGAAGCAACCCTCGCACTGACGCTCGATGTACCTGAAGATACGGATATCTACCTGCCGATGGTTTCCCGCCTTGCGCAATTAACCGTGGTTGATGTTTTGGCGACAGGTTTTACCCTTGAGCGTGGCGCGGCTTTCCGCGAAAATCTGAAACGGGTGAAAGAAGCGCTCAAAGATTCGCGCCTGGAAAAGCGGGTGCAGTAAAATAATTAACATCACATTCACAATGTGAGTCGAATCACAGCCCATCGATCATATAGAATATGCGATTACACCGTGTCCCCTTGAGAGTGACACGAACCTTTGTCAACGGAGTCCTTCATGTCAAGACGTCTCAGAAGAACCAAGATCGTAACTACCCTCGGCCCAGCCACCGATCGCGACAATAACCTCGAAAAAATCATCGCGGCGGGCGCGAACGTGGTGCGACTCAATTTCTCCCACGGCACCCCGGAAGACCACCAGATGCGCGCCAACAAGGTGCGTGAGATTGCCGCTAAGCTTGGCCGTCACGTGGCGATTCTGGGCGACCTGCAAGGTCCAAAAATTCGTGTTTCCACCTTCAAAGAAGGCAAAGTCTTCCTGAATGTCGGCGATCGCTTCCTGCTGGATGCGGATATGGGCAAAGGCGAAGGCGATAAAGAGAAAGTCGGTATCGACTACAAAGGCCTGCCAGAAGACGTAGTGCCAGGCGACATCCTGCTGCTGGATGATGGTCGCGTGCAGTTGAAGGTGCTGGAAGTTCAGGGTGTGAAAGTCTTCACCGAAGTCACTGTCGGCGGCCCGCTTTCCAACAATAAAGGCATCAATAAACTCGGTGGCGGTCTGTCTGCAGAAGCGCTGACGGAGAAAGATAAAGTCGATATCATCACCGCCGCGAAAATCGGCGTGGATTATCTTGCCGTGTCCTTCCCACGTAATGGGGAAGACATGAACTACGCTCGCCGCCTGGCGCGCGATGCAGGTTGTGATGCCAAACTGGTGGCCAAAGTCGAACGTGCTGAAGCCGTTGCGTCACAGGAAGCGATGGATGATATCATCCTCGCCTCTGACGTAGTGATGGTCGCACGTGGCGACCTCGGCGTTGAGATTGGTGATCCAGAACTGGTGGGTATCCAGAAGGCGCTGATTCGTCGTGCGCGTCAGCTGAACCGTACCATCATCACCGCCACGCAGATGATGGAGTCGATGATCACCAACCCGATGCCAACCCGCGCTGAAGTGATGGACGTGGCGAACGCCGTGCTGGATGGTACCGATGCTGTGATGTTGTCAGCTGAAACGGCTGCTGGCCAGTATCCAGCGGAAACCGTGTCTGCGATGGCGAAAGTGTGCCTCGGTGCGGAAAAAATCCCAAGCGTCAACGTGTCTAAGCACCGTCTTGAAGTGCAGTTCGACAACGTGGAAGAAGCGATTGCGATGTCCGCGATGTATGCAGCCAACCACCTGCAGGGTGTTTCTGCCATCATCACCATGACCGAATCGGGCCGTACCGCGCTGATGACCTCACGTATCACTTCTGGCCTGCCGATCTTCGCCATGTCACGTCACGAACGTACATTGAACCTGACTGCGCTGTATCGCGGCGTGACGCCGGTTTACTTCGACAGCAATAATGATGGTGTAGCCGCCGCGCATGATGCAGTGAACCTGCTGCGCGACAAAGGTTTCCTCGTCTCGGGCGACTTGGTGATTGTCACCCAGGGCGACGTGATGGCGACCACCGGCACCACCAACACCAGCCGTGTTCTGCGCGTAGACTAAACGCGCACGCTCCACCAACAGCGGCTGTAACAACATGGATAAACGCGACTGCCTGGCAGTCGCGTTTTTATTTTTTCTGACAAGGAGGCCAGATGGCCCGCTATCAACCGATTACCCAACTCACCGGACGGGTGCTGCTGTTCCCGCTCGCGCTGGTGTTGTTTGAGTTCGCGACTTACATCGCCCATGACATGATTCAGCCCGGCATGCTGCTGGTCACTTCTGAATTCAACGTCGGCCCGGAATGGGTGTCGACTTCTCTTACTGCTTATCTGATGGGCGGCGTGGTGCTGCAGTGGCTGCTCGGTCCGCTATCGGACAAATATGGTCGCCGTCCAGTCCTGCTGTTCGGCATTCTGTTCTTTGCTGCGGCCTGCATTCTGACCACTTGGGTCACGAACATCGAACAGTTTGTCACCCTGCGCTTTATCCAGGGCATCAGCCTGTGCTTTATCGGTGCTGTCAGTTATGCCGCAGTGCAGGAAGCGTTTGATGAGGCTTTAGCGGTGCGCATGATGGCGTTAATGGCTAACGTGGCCCTCTTAGCCCCGCTGGCCGGTCCGCTGGCAGGTGCCGCCTGGTTGACCGTGGGTGAATGGCGTAGCATGTTCTGGCTGTTTGCGATTTGTAGCGTGGTGGCTTTTGTGGTGCTGTGGCGCATCATGCCGGAAACCGCTGGCGATCGCAGTCACTCCATTGCCCTGCCCAATCTGGCACGCGCCTATGGCCGTCTGGCACGCGATCGTCAGGTGATATATGGATCTTTCGCTATTGGCCTGGTGTTTATTCCGATTCTGACCTGGGTTGCCCTGTCGCCCGTGATTCTGATGCACGACGAAGGCTTATCGCGCATGGAGTATGCGCTGCTGCAACTGCCAGTGTTCCTCGCCATGATCGCTGGCAACCTGACGCTGGGCAAACTGGCGGGTCGCGTTCCCATCGAGCAGCCGGTCAAATTCGCCGCCTGGCCGATTTTGATAGGCTTGAGCATCTCGTTGCTGGCTAACCTGCTCGACAGCCATACCTACCTGCTGCTGACCGCAGGATTGAGCCTGTATGCCTTTGGCGCAGGCATGGTCAACGCCGGTCTGTATCGTCTGACGCTGTATTCCAGCAGCGAAGGTAAAGGCAGCGTGGCAGCCATGCTAGGTATGATCAGTATTCTGACGCTGGCCATCGGGATTGAACTGGCGAAAGCAGGCTACTTTAGTGGGGGCACGCCATGGTTCAGCGGCATCAATTTTGCGGCGGGTATGCTGTGGTTTGGCCTGGTCACGCTGTTCCTGCGTGAACGTATCCGACGCAGCCACGTTGAATCGGTAAAATAATCAAAGGGGCCAATCGGCCCCTTCGTTATTTCTTGCGAGGATAAAGCTCCTTGCGCGCATAAGGTTCAATATCCCCTTCTTTGCGCGTTTTCAGCAGCTTTAAAATCCAGGTGTATTGCTCTGGATGCGGCCGCACAAATATCTCAACTTCCTCATTCATTCGCCGCGCCAGGGTGTTATCGTCGGCATCCAGCAAATCGTCCATCGGCGGACGCACATAGATTTCCAGACGATGGGTCTCGCTGTTGTACACCGGAAACAGTGGCACCACGCGCGCTCGACATACTTTCATCAATCGGCCGACCGCGGGCAGTGTTGCTTTATAGGTGGCAAAGAAATCCACGAACTCACTGTGCTCCGGGCCGTGATCCTGGTCCGGCAGATAGTAACCGTAATAGCCCTGACGCACCGAGGCGATAAATGGCTTAATGCCGTCATTACGCGCATGCATGCGGCCACCAAAGCGACGGCGTACGGTGTTCCACACATAATCCAGCAGCGGATCGCTCTGATTATGGAACATGGCCGCCATCATCTGGCCCTCTGACGCCAGCAGCATCGCCGGGATATCCACGGCCCAACCGTGCGGCACCAGAAAAATCACGTTCTCTTTGTTGGCCTGCAAGGCTTCGATAATTTCACGTCCGTGCCAGTCAACGCGTTGGCGCACACGAGCCGGATCGCGCATCCCCAACTCAGCCATCATCACCATCGCCTGTGGCGCGGTGGCAAACATACGATCAGCAATCTCTTCGCGCTGTGCTTCGCTTAGCTCCGGCAGGCAATAATAGAGATTGATCAACGCACGACGACGCGCACTTTTTGCCAGCTTACCGGCAAACCGCCCCAATCCACCCAAAATCGGGTCGCGCACTTTGGCTGGCAGCATTGCCATGCCCGCCAGCGCACCAATCGCCAGCCAGTTGCCCCAGTATTTCGGTTTTAAAAAAGAACGTTGAAAAACGGGAATAAATTCACTGTTATTTTTCTTTCGGGTTTCCATGCACTCGCCTCTGACAATGACGGGACAATGATAGTGACGGTGGTTAATTTTGCAATCATCATGCGTCAGATAGCAAAAAACCGACGAATAATTCGTCGGTTTTTTCAATATTGGCTACAGAAATGGGTTATTTCAGTGCCAGCTGTGGCAGATAACTCTTCACGTCCGCCAGATAGTTGCTGCGGTCTTTACCCGTCAGCCCTTCCATACGCGGCAGTTTTGCCGTAAGTGGATTGACGGCCTGATTGTTGATCCACACTTCGTAATGCAGATGTGGCCCCGTAGAACGCCCGGTGTTGCCTGACAGCGCAATACGGTCACCGCGCTTCACTTTCTGTCCTGGTTTCACCAGCGCCTTACTCAGGTGCATATAGCGGGTCATATACTGACGACCGTGACGAATCGCCACGTAGTTACCCGCCGCCCCGCCATTTTTGACCATCACCACTTCACCATCACCCACGGCCAATACCGGTGTACCGATCGGCAGCGCGAAATCGACACCCTTATGCGGGGCGATGCGGCCCGTTACCGGGTTAAGACGGCGCGGATTAAAGTTGGAGGAAACGCGATACTGTTTCACCGTCGGGAAGCGCATAAAACCACGGGCAAGGCCTGAGCCGTTGCGATCGTAGAATTTGCCATCTTCAGCGCGGAACGCGTAGTAATCTTTGCCACCGGTACGCAGACGCACGCCGAGCAGCTGGCTCTGCGCACTTTTGCCATCCAGCATCTCGCGAGACATCAGCACGCTGAAATCATCCCCGGCGCGCAGTTTGCGGAAATCCATCTGCCACTGCATGGCTTTAATGACGTTGCTGGTTTCAGCACTGGTCAAGCCAGCACGCTGGGCGCTGGCGCCAAAGCTGCCACGCACTTCACCTTTCAGCACACTATTCTGCCACTCACCCTTTTGCATCTCCTGCTGCATCTTAAAGCTGCCATTCGGCTGACGCTCGTAAGTGCGGGTTTCGCGGCGATCCACTTCCCAGGTAAAGTTTTGCAGTTGACCATCCGCATCCAGCGTCCAGCTGAGTTGCTGGCCGACGCGCAGGTTACGGAAGTCTTTATCGCTACTGACTAGCGCATTGATATCACTGAGATCAATACCATACTGATTCAGTGCGCTGCTCAGGGTATCGCCAGAGGAAACGGTGTAATCGTGTTGATTCGGGTTGTCCTGCACATCTTTATCGATGTCATCGGCCGGAATCTCTTCTTCCGGTTCAACCGTGGTCTGATCAATCGGCTCACTAGCTTCGGGCAACAGCGTGCGCAGTTCGTTTTTGTCCAGCGTGATGTCTTTCACGATGGGGGCAACATCATGGGGATGGTAAACGTAAGGCCGCCAAACAGCGACGGCCAACGTGATAACAGTTAATGAACCCAGCATAACGCGGTGGGGACGCGGCAAATTATTAAATGCGAGGGCGACAGAGCGGGCTATCTGCTGCACTTTTACTTATTCCTCTATGCTCCATTCAGGCAGCTCGCATACTGGCTCGACAACTGTGAGAGGAATTTCACATAGCTGTCTTTGGTTAAGCTGATTCCCATGCCCAGCGGATCAAGTGTGCCTTTGCGCACGTTGGTTCCGCGAGACACGGCATCGATGACGGCCGGCCTGAATTGTGGTTCAGCAAAAACGCATACGGCTTTCTGCTCAACCAACTGTGTTCGTATTTGATGTAAACGCTGGGCGCCCGGTTGGATCTCAGGGTTGACGGTGAAATGTCCAGCAGGGGACAAACCGTAGTGTTTTTCAAAGTAGCTGTATGCATCGTGAAAAACGAAATAACCCTTACTCTTAACGGGGGCAAGCTGCGCGCCAATATGCTTATCCGCATCTGCTAATTCTGCTTCAAACTGCTGCAGGTTCGCGTCAAGTTTGGCTCTGCTTTGCGGCATAAGTTCCAATAATTTTCCGTGGATTGCAACCGCAGATTGTCGCGCAATCTCAGGTGACATCCACAGGTGCATATTAAACTCACCATGGTGGTGGTGTGTATGAGACGGCTCCTGGTCTTCAGACTTATCTGAGTCATGGTAATGATCGTGACCGTGCTCATGTTCGTCCTCGTCTTCACCACCACGAATCAGCAGCGGTTTCACCCCTGACATCGCCGCTATTTCGAGATTTTTAGCCTCAGGTAACTCTGCCGCAGACTTGGTCAGAAACGCCTCCATTTCTGGTCCAACCCATACCACTAAGTCCGCGTTTTTAATACGTTTTACATCAGAAGGACGTAAAGCATAATCATGCTCTGAAGCGCCATCTGGCAACAGCACTTCCACTGGCGTCACGCCATCGGCAATGGCCGCTGCGATAAATCCGATCGGTTTGATTGAAGCTACTACGGCTGAGTGCGCGGGCATCGCGCAGGCGGCGGCGAGTGCCGCAGCAGGAAGAGTAAAAGCGAAGCGCTGCTTAATGTGTAACATAATGCGTCATTCCATCGTGACCTGTTGATGGAATGTGATATTATAACATTCGAAATTCAATGCAACCCGTAAATAATATGTCGTCACTTGTTACACTTGAAAACATCTCCGTGAAGTTTTCCCAGCGCCCTGTGCTAGCAGGTATCAGCCTGACACTGGAGCCGGGGAAAATACTGACGCTGCTTGGGCCGAACGGCGCGGGCAAATCGACGCTGGTCCGGACGGTGCTCGGCCTTCTTACGCCAACAAGCGGTAGCGTCAAACGCACCCCCGGTTTACGCATCGGCTATGTGCCACAGAAGTTGCACATTGATCCGACGTTGCCGATCACCGTTGAACGGTTTATGCGTCTGACGCGTGGCAGCAAGCGTGATGCTATTCTCCCGGCTTTGAAACGCGTGCAGGCCGGACATCTGCTCAATGCGCCTCTGCAAAAACTTTCGGGTGGTGAAACCCAGCGCGTGCTGCTGGCGCGTGCCCTGCTCAATCAACCGCAGTTGCTGGTGTTAGATGAACCTACGCAAGGCGTTGACGTGAATGGGCAAGTGGCGCTCTACGATTTAATCGATCAGCTTCGTCAGGAACTCAACTGTGGCGTACTGATGGTTTCGCACGATCTGCATCTGGTGATGGCAAAAACTGACGAAGTGCTGTGTCTCAACCACCACATCTGCTGTTCCGGCACGCCAGAAGCGGTGTCTCAGCATCCAGAATTTATCGCCATGTTCGGCCCACGTGGCGCGCAGCAACTGGCAATCTATCGCCATCATCACAATCACCGTCACGATTTACAGGGACGAATTGTGCTGCGTAAAGGAAATGGTCCGTCATGATTGAACTGTTATTACCCGGCTGGCTCGGTGGCGTGCTGCTGGCGCTGGCGGCAGGTCCGCTTGGCTCGTTTGTGGTCTGGCGCCGCATGTCTTATTTCGGCGATACGCTTGCGCACGCTTCGCTGCTCGGCGTGGCCTTTGGCCTGCTGCTCAATGTGAATCCCTATTATGCCGTGATTCTGGTGACCGTTTTTCTGGCTCTGGGCTTAGTGTGGCTGGAGCGTCGTCCGCATCTGGCCATTGATACGCTACTCGGCATTATGGCGCACAGCGCGCTATCGCTGGGTTTGGTGGTGGTCAGCCTGATGCAGGGTGTACGCGTCGATTTAATGGCGTATCTGTTTGGTGATTTGCTGGCGGTCACACCGGATGATTTGTGGATGATGGGCGCTGGCGTGGCCATTGTACTGGCAGTGATGGCATGGCAGTGGCGCTCACTGCTGTCGATGACCATCAGCCCGGAGTTGGCGCAAGTGGATGGCGTCAACATTCAACGCACGCGCCTGATGCTGATGCTGGTTACCGCCTTGACCATTGGTGTGGCAATGAAGTTTGTCGGTGCACTGATTATCACCTCACTGCTGATTATTCCCGCCGCCACAGCGCGTCGTTTTTCCCGTTCACCAGAACAGATGGCCGGGTTTGCGGTGATAATTGGCATTCTGGCGGTCACCGGCGGACTGACCTTCTCCGCCACTTACGACACGCCCGCTGGCCCTTCCGTCGTACTCTGCGCCGCTGTGCTGTTCATCATCAGCATGGCGAAAAAGCCAGCGTCGTAATAAAGGGGCCATTAATGGCCCCTCAGCGAATGTTCGATCGTGAAATCGCGCCGCCAGACGAAGGCCGGCTTTACTCTTCGCGGCTGATGCCGAAATGCTTATAGGCATGCTGCGTGGCCAGACGACCGCGCGGCGTGCGCTGAATGAATCCTTGTTGAATCAGGAAGGGTTCAATCACATCTTCAATGGTTTCCCGTTCTTCACCAATCGCCGCCGCCAGGTTATCCAACCCTACCGGACCACCCGAGAACTTGTCGATGATAGCCAGCAACAGCTTGCGGTCCATGTAATCGAAACCCTGATTATCGACGTTGAGCATATCGAGTGCGCTGGCAGAGACTTCACCACTCATCACACCGTTGGCACGAACTTCGGCGTAATCGCGTACACGACGCAATAAACGGTTGGCGATACGTGGTGTACCACGGGCACGGCGCGCCACTTCTAACGCGCCCTCTTCACTCAACGCCAATCCTAAGCACGCTGCACTGCGGCTGACGATGTGTTGCAGGTCCGGTACGTTGTAAAACTCAAGACGCTGCACAATACCAAAGCGATCGCGCAGCGGTGATGTCAGCGAGCCCGCGCGCGTGGTGGCACCAATTAAGGTGAACGGTGGCAAATCGAGTTTAATCGAGCGCGCCGCTGGGCCTTCGCCAATCATAATATCCAGCTGATAGTCTTCCATCGCCGGATAGAGCACCTCTTCCACCACCGGTGATAAGCGGTGGATCTCATCGATAAACAGCACGTCATGAGGTTCGAGGTTGGTCAGCATCGCAGCCAGATCGCCTGCCTTTTCCAGCACCGGACCGGAGGTGGTACGTAAATTCACGCCCATCTCATTCGCCACAATGTTAGCCAGCGTGGTTTTACCTAATCCCGGCGGGCCGAAAATCAGCAGATGGTCCAGCGCATCGCCACGCAGTTGCGCTGCTTTGATGAAGATCTCCATCTGCTCGCGCACCTGCGGTTGCCCCACGTATTCCGCCAGGAGCTTAGGGCGAATGGCTCGGTCGAGGCTCTCTTCTTCATTTATAGAGCCGCCCGAGACCAGGCGATCGGCTTCAATCATGCATTACCTCAAATAGCTGCGCGCAGAGCTTCACGGATCAGCGTTTCGCAATCCGCATCAGGTTTGCCGACTTTACTGATCATGCGGCTGGCTTCTTGCGGTTTATAGCCAAGCGCCACCAGTGCAGCAACCGCTTCGGCCTCAGCGTCATTGGCTGCTGGCGCTTCAGACGGCGTGGTCAATGTGAAGGTCGAGTCACTGCCAAACAGATCGCCGTGCATGCCTTTAAAGCGGTCTTTCATCTCCACCACCAGACGCTCGGCGGTTTTCTTGCCGACGCCAGGCAACTTGATCAATGACGCGATCTCTTCACGCTCAACGGCGGTCACAAACTGTTGAGCTGACATGCCAGAAAGGATCGCCAGTGCCAGCTTTGGCCCCACGCCATTCACTTTTACCAGTTCACGGAACAGCGCACGCTCTTGTTTGTTATTGAAGCCGAACAGCAGCTGCGCATCTTCACGCACCACAAACTGGGTGAAGATAATCGCTTCCTGATTGATCTCCGGCAGCTCGTAGAAGCAGGTCATTGGCATGTGCACTTCATAACCCACACCGTGCGCCTCAATTAACACCAGCGGCGGCTGTTTTTCCAGAATATTGCCTCGTAAGCGACCAATCACCTGAGCAGTTCCTTATGTAATCCTAAAAATACCTGATTGATTTCCGCTGATGTTAAAGCGGCAAGCGAGCGCATCACGATGAACGCACTGAGGTCAGTGATTCAGGTGAACAAGGGCAGCCCGCGCATCAGACAGTGGAAATATGACGGGTATTTATATCATAAAAAAGGCTGGATCAATATCCAGCCTTCAATGTTTGGGTTTTCGTCAGCCGGACCGCAATCGCCCACGCGTCATCACCAGCTTAGCGTCACTCAGTCGCGTGGTGTTTTGGCTCAAATGACAGTGGGTAATCGCAATTGCCAGCGCATCGGCAGCATCAGCTTGCGGGTTAGCGGGTAGTTTCAGCAAGGTGCGCACCATGTGCTGAACCTGACTTTTTTCTGCCCCACCGGTGCCAGTTACCGTTTGCTTGACCTGACGCGCTGCATACTCGAACACCGGCAAATCGAGATTCACCGCCGCCACAATCGCTGCGCCCCGCGCCTGGCCCAGCTTTAGCGCTGAGTCTGCATTCTTCGCCATAAATACCTGCTCGATAGCAAAATAGTCTGGCGAGAATTGGGTGATGATTTCCGTCACCCCGGCGTAAATCAATTTGAGGCGAGAAGGTAGATCGGTAACGTTGGTGCGGATACAGCCGCTGCCCAGATAGCTGAGCTGGCGGCCAACCTGACGAATCACACCGTAACCGGTGACGCGCGAGCCGGGGTCAATCCCGAGAATGATCGCCACTACGCGCCTCCGGCTGTTCGGTTAATGGGAAACGCCATTACAGCGTTTCCGCGATCTCATCAGAAATTTCACCATTATGATAAACTTCCTGCACATCGTCGCAATCTTCCAGCATGTCGATCAGACGCAGCAGTTTGGGTGCTGTTTCCGCATCCATTTCCGCTTTGGTGGAAGGGATCATTGAGACTTCAGCGGTATCCGCTTTCAGGCCACCGGCTTCCAGCGCATCACGCACTGCACCCAGTTCTTCCCACGCGGTAAACACATCAATCGCACCGTCGTCGTAGCTCACCACGTCTTCCGCACCGGCTTCCAGCGCCGCTTCCATGACCGCATCTTCATCCTGGCCTGGCGCAAAGGAGATCACACCCTTTTTGCTGAACAGGTAAGAAACGGAACCGTCGGTGCCGAGGTTGCCACCGGTTTTGGTGAAGGCGTGACGCACTTCGCCCACGGTACGGTTACGGTTGTCACTCAGACACTCGATCATCACCGCTGAGCCGCCTGGACCGTAACCTTCATAGATGATGGTTTCCATGTTGGAATCATCTTCGCCGCCCACGCCGCGTGCAATCGCACGGTTCATGGTGTCACGGGTCATGTTGTTGGACAGGGCTTTGTCCATTGCTGCGCGCAGACGCGGGTTCGAGCCGGCATCGCCGCCGCCCAGTTTCGCTGCGGTCACCAGCTCACGAATGATTTTGGTGAAGATTTTACCGCGCTTAGCGTCCTGCGCCGCCTTGCGGTGCTTGGTATTCGCCCATTTACTATGTCCAGCCATCTTTACTGTTTCTCCGATCTTTTATTTCGCACGAGCTATCTTACTTGCGATCTCGGCTCCCGGCAGTGCTCGCAATCCTCACGTACAAAAGTACGCTCCGGTTGCTGCGCGCTGGCGGTAACCGACCTCGCTGCGCCGATTACGCTCGACTGTTCAATATTAGGGCGGCGTAGAACTGACAATCTGTGCCGATTACGCCATCTGTTCAATTTTAGCGGTGCAAGGTAAACGTCTTGCACCGGATTTTAGTACGAAGGAAATAAGCTTCGTCGAAATTCTGGAATCTACCTTAATCGTCGCCGGAAAAACGCGCGGCGGCGGGCATTCAGGTAAATTCTTCGATTGCCTGGCGGTTACTCCAGGACTTGGTCAGGGCTGCGGCTGCGGCAGGATCGAGCCAGCGCGCGGCGAGATGCTCCGTAAGAAGGAGATCGCGCTCTTGCGGAAGTGCCAGCCGGAACCAGTGTTCACGGTTGTGCGTGATGCCAGGTGCGTAGCGATGGCGATAGTGCGGGAAGATTTCAAACTCAATGTGTTTGTGGCAATCATCCAGCACCAGCTGTTCGCCCGCGACATCGATACCCAGCTCTTCCGACACTTCGCGTTCTGCCGCCTGGCGCGGACTTTCACCCGCTTCCAGGCTGCCCGTCACAGATTGCCAGAAACTTTCATCATCCTGTCGCTGCAGCATTAACACCCGGCCAGTATCTCGCGCAAAAATCACCACCAGCACTGAAACCGGATGTTTATAGCCCATTACTTGTTCTCTGACTTTTCTTTCTTCGGCGCCACAAGAATGCCGAGATCCAACAGCGCTGCCGGGTTGGCTTCGCTTGGCGCTTCGGTCATCAGGCACGCCGCTGCAGTGGTTTTCGGGAACGCGATAACATCACGGATGTTATCGGTGCCGGTCAGCAGCATGGTCAGACGGTCCAGACCAAAGGCCAGGCCCGCATGCGGTGGTGTGCCGTATTTCAGGGCATCCAGCAGGAAGCCAAACTTCTCGCGCTGCTCTTCTTCGGTAATACCGAGAATGCTGAACACGGTCTGCTGCATTTTACCGTTGTGGATACGCACGGAACCGCCGCCCACTTCGTAGCCATTGATCACCATATCGTAAGCGTTCGCCACGGCCTGCGTCGGGTCGACCGCCAGCTGTTCAGCCGTCAGTTCTTTCGGCGAGGTGAACGGGTGGTGCATCGCAGCCAGACCGCCCTCTTCATCCGCTTCAAACATTGGGAAGTCGATGACCCACAGCGGTGCCCACATGCTTTCGTCCGTGATCTTCAGGTCGCGGCCCACTTTCAGACGCAGTGCACCCAGAGCATCTGTGACAATTTTGGCACGGTCAGCGCCGAAGAAGATCAGATCGCCATCTTGTGCAGTGGTGCGGTTCAGAATCGCTTCCACGATTTCTGGCGTCAGGAACTTCGCCACCGGGCTCTGTACACCCTCGAAGCCTTTTGCACGCTCGTTGATCTTCATCCACGCCAGACCTTTGGCGCCATAGATCTCAACAAACTTGGTGTACTCATCAATCTGCTTACGCGTCAGCGCTGCGCCACCCGGCACACGCAGCGCGGCAACACGACCTTTCGGATCGTTAGCCGGGCCAGCGAACACCTGGAATTCCACGCTTTTCAGCAGGTCAGCTACGTCCACCAGCTCCATTGGGTTACGCAGATCGGGTTTGTCAGAACCGTAACGGTTCATGGCTTCGGCAAAGGTCATTTGCGGGAAGTCACCGAGATCCACGCCTTTCACGTCGACCCACAGCTCACGAATCAGACGCTCCATCTTTTCACGCACCTGCTCGGCGGTCATGAAAGAGGTTTCCACGTCGATCTGGGTGAATTCTGGCTGACGGTCAGCACGCAAGTCTTCATCACGGAAGCATTTAACGATCTGATAGTAGCGGTCGAAACCGGACATCATCAGCAGCTGTTTGAACAGCTGTGGGGACTGCGGCAGCGCATAAAATTTGCCTTTATGCACGCGGCTTGGCACCAGATAGTCACGCGCACCTTCTGGCGTGGCTTTGGTCAGCATCGGGGTTTCGATATCGAGGAAGCCCTCGTTATCCATAAAGCGACGCACGAAGCTGGTGATTTTCGCACGGGTTTTCAGACGCTGCGCCATTTCCGGACGACGCAGGTCCAGATAGCGATAGGTCAGACGCGCTTCTTCGCTGTTAGTCTGGTTAGAGTCCAGCGGCAGCGGTTCAGCGCGGTTGATGATGTTCAGCGCATGAGCAAACACTTCGACATCGCCAGTGGCCATATCGCTGTTGCGGTTTTTCTCTTCACGCGCACGCACGGTGCCGGTGATCTGGATACAGAATTCGTTACGCAGCTCAGAGGCCAGCTGGAAAGCGTCCTGATGATCGGCGTCGAAGAATACCTGAGCGATACCTTCACGGTCGCGCATATCGATAAAAATCAGGCTGCCCAGATCGCGACGGCGGTTAACCCAACCGCAGAGAGTGACTTGCTGACCCACGTGAGACAGATTGAGCTGTCCGCAATATTCTGTACGCATAACGTATCCTTTTAACTTCGCCGCTGCTGCCAGACAGCATCAGGCCGCGTAACCTTCTGAGATGCTGTCGCAAAAAAGGCGGCTATTATAATGGAAAAACCCAGGCAGGATAAGTAGAGCCAGATCAAAGCGGACAAAACATTGCGGTTTATCGCACGGATTTTCCTGCCAACACCAAAACAGGGTACATTACCTGGCCTATTCCCGCCCGCAAAAGGATTCAGGAGCCACGTTTGACACTTCGCATTGGATTACCGCAATGGCAGCATCCCCGCTGGAAGCAGTATGGCCTGGAAACTCTGGCGGATTACGCACAGCTGTTTGACTGCGTCGAGGGCAACACCACGCTGTATGCGCTGCCCTCTCCGGAAGCAGTGATGCGCTGGCGCAATATGACACACGATGACTTTCGCTTCTGCTTTAAATTTCCCAACAGCATCAGCCATAAAGCCGCGCTTCGGAACTGCGATGAACTGCTGAACGAATTCTTCCGCTTGCTCGATCCGTTAAGCCAGCGCATCGGGCAGTATTGGCTGCAACTGCCGGCAACCTTTTCACCTGCGCAATTGAAAGACTTGTGGCTGTTCCTCGATAGCCTGCCGCGCGGATTTAGTTACGGCGTGGAAGTGCGCCACGAGCAGTTTTTTGCCAAAGGCGAGGCTGAGCGAGCGCTCAACCGTGGCCTGCTGGAACGCGGCGTGAATCGCGTGATCCTCGATAGCCGTCCGGTGCACGCGTCCACCTCGCAAAGCGCCGCCGCCGTGGACGCCCGGGCGAAAAAACCGCGCGTGCCACCGCATGCTGTGCGCAGCGGTTCGCAACCGATGGTGCGCTTTATCGGCAGCGATAGCGTGGATGAGAGCGTGCCGCTGTTCCAGCCGTGGCAACATAAACTGGCGGAGTGGCAGACAGAAAGCGATCCGATGCTGTTTATCCATACGCCGGATATGGGCGAGGTGTTTCCCTTGCTGCAGGCGCTGTGGCCTCAACTGTTGCAGCTTGAGCCTTCGCTGCGCAATCTGCCCGACTGGCCGCAACAAAGCAGCTTGTTCTAAACTCAAAGCGGGTGCAGCCTGCGGGACTTTCTGACAGAATAGCGCCCTTTCCGATTCCTCTCTCCGGACTTTTCATTATGTCTGACCGCGATACGCTATTTTCCGCACCCATCGATAAGCTGGGTGACTGGACCTTTGACGAGCGCGTGGCTGAAGTCTTTCCCGATATGATTCAGCGCTCGGTGCCGGGTTATTCCAACATCATTTCGATGATTGGCATGCTGGCAGAACGCTTCGTGAAGCCTGATAGCCAGGTTTACGATCTCGGCTGCTCGCTGGGTGCCGCCACGCTCTCTGTCCGCCGCAACATTCACGTGCCGGGCTGCCAGATTATTGCAGTGGACAACTCACCCGCGATGGTGGAACGTTGCCGCCGTCACATTGATGCCTTCCGCGCGGACACGCCGGTGCAGGTGATTGAAGCGGATATTCAGGATATCCATATTGAGAATGCTTCAATGGTGGTGCTGAACTTTACCCTGCAATTCCTTGAGCCTCCTGCACGTCTGGAACTGCTGAAAAAAATCGCCAACGGCTTGAACCCTGGCGGCGCGCTGGTGCTGTCTGAGAAGTTCAGCTTTGAAGATAGCGAAGTGGGCGATCTGCTGTTCAACATGCACCACGATTTTAAACGTGCTAACGGCTATAGCGAACTCGAGATCAGCCAGAAACGCAGCATGCTGGAAAACGTCATGCTCACCGACAGTGTAGAAGCGCACAAAGCGCGTCTGAAAACCGCCGGTTTTGCCCACGCGGAATTGTGGTTCCAGTGCTTTAACTTTGGTTCATTGGTAGCGTTGAAATGATTGATTTTGGCCGTTTTTATCAGCAAATCGCCACCGGCCCATTGGCGAGCTGGCTGGAAGTCTTACCCGCGCAAGTAGCGGCCTGGCAGCGTGAAAATCTGCACGGTAAATTCCGCGACTGGGAAAAGTCAGTGGATTACCTGCCGCTGCTGAACCCGCAAACGCTGGATCTGATCAACAGCGTCACGGCCACGGCTGACGATCTCACCGATCGCCAACGTCTCGGTATTGAAAACCTGTTGCGCAACCTGATGCCCTGGCGCAAAGGTCCTTATTCCCTTTACGGCACCGAGATTGATACCGAATGGCGCTCGGACTGGAAATGGGATCGCGTGCTGCCGCATATCTCGCCGTTGACGCATCGCACGGTGCTGGATGTCGGCTGCGGCAGCGGCTATCACATGTGGCGCATGATTGGCGCAGGCGCGAAGCTGGTGGTCGGCATCGATCCGATGCAGCTGTTCCTGTGTCAGTTCGAAGCCGTGCGCAAGCTGCTGGGTGACGATCGTCGCGCCCATCTGCTGCCACTTGGCATCGAACAACTGCCCGCCTTGCAGGCTTTCGACACCGTGTTTTCCATGGGCGTGCTGTATCACCGCCGCTCGCCGCTTGATCATCTGCTGCAGTTGAAAAACCAGTTGGTGAGTGATGGCGAATTGGTGCTGGAAACGCTGGTGGTGGAAGGCGATGAGAACACCGTACTGGTGCCGGGTGAACGTTATGCGCAAATGCGTAACGTCTACTTTATTCCGTCTGCCGCCGCGTTAAAAGGCTGGCTGGAGAAGTGCGGATTTGTCGATGTGCGCATCGCGGATTACGCGGTGACATCAACGGAAGAGCAACGTCGCACCAGCTGGATGACCAGCGAATCACTGGCCGAGTTCTTTGATCCTAACGACAGCAGCAAAACCATTGAAGGTTATCCAGCACCGCTACGCGCGGTACTGGTGGCACGCAAGCCGTAATGCTTAACGCCGCGACAGCGCCAGCTTCGCGGCGAAACCGATAAACACACAGCCCGTCAAACGATCCATCACTTTCAGCACGGTTGGACGGCGCAGATGCGCAGCAAAATACTGACTGCCGCCAATCAATACCGCATTCCATACCAGGCCAATCATCATATGCGTTAACGCCATCAGGGTGCACCACAGCGCCACTGACGCACCGGCCGGAATAAACTGTGGCAGGAATGTGACATAAAACACACCGACTTTCGGATTTAACAGATTGCCGAATAATCCTCGCGAGAAGCAGGCGAAATAGCTTTGCTCTTTGCCCTGCACACTATGGCTCTCTTCCGCCTGGATGCGGGGATTCAGCAGCAGTTTAACGCCGAGATAGAGCAGATAGGCGGCGCCGACCCACTTCAGCAGGTTATACGCCATTTCGGAAGCCAGCAGCAGCGCGCCGAGACCCAGCCCCACCGCTACGCCCCACACCAGACAGCCCATGGTGACGCCCAAAGCGGTGGCTGATGCCCGTTTCCAGCCTTGTGCGGCGGCGGAACGCAGCACCAGCGCGGTATCAAAGCCTGGCGTTAACGTCAGAATAGTAATGGCAAAAAGAAATGAGAATATCAGTGTCATGGCGAGCTCCCTGTCAGTTGGCCGCTATCTTAACCTTGCCGCAACATCTTGACGATAGTTACCTTCCGTCAGCAATTGATAATAATTCTCAACTTGCCAGCAATGATAAAACGCCTTTATTCCCCCTCATCCGCCACGGCTGGCGGGCGATCCCAATACTGATATTTATAGGCAGAGCTCAGGTGACGCTCGATGGTGCCTTTGGCAAACACCTCGGTTTCATGCAGATAACTCAACGTACAGTTGCCCACCTCATCCCATAACTGACACTCATCAACTGAACTTAAGGTACTGACAGGCGTGGTAGCGAAGCCATTAAGCCGCAGCTCTCGCCACTGCTTATCATAACTGTAGGTATCTTTACCGCGCGCACTGGACGATGAGGTGACCAGCCCTTGTGGATTCCAGCGCCAGGTGCTCTCTCCGTTGGTCATCACATCACTGCCACGCGCTACGCTCTTTTCCAGGCGAAAATGTTTATCGTAGCGGTAGGTGGTATCGGTGAAGCCATCTTTGCCCATACTGGTGAATTTGTCGGACGAACTGATGATGTTGCCATGCTGGCCCATTTGCCAACTGATGGTGCCCTGGCGGTTATCCACCACTTCCTCTTTGCCCGCTTTTACCACTTTGACCAGGTAGGCATACTCCGCCACCCAACCTCGCTGCACGCGGGCGATGTGCTGTTCCATGGTCAGCACCACGTTGCCTTCGTTCTTGTCATACGTAATGTCGGCAACCATCAAATCCCCGCACTGATCGAACTGCCCCAGTACGCGTTTCTGCGAATCGACATCTTTACCAAATTCCCCTGCCACCACCTGACGTACCGCGCCTTTGGCATCACCCCCCAGCATAATCCAGTTGTTGCTGCTGGTAATGTTTTTGCTCAGAGGCGGACAGGCAGTGCTCACCGCCAGCGCCGTGCCAGACAGGGGGAACAGCAGCACTAAAACAGCACAAGAGTAGGATTTCATGAATGTTATCCGCGCTAAGCCATAGAGTAATCAAAGCATCTTTTTTAACAATGCGCTATCAACGGCTATACAGCAGATAAAAAGAACCCCAGCAAATGCGCTGGGGTTTGGTACTTGCAAACATCACGTCAGAGTTTTGGCGTGCTGCGCGGCAAAACGGGTGCGAACTCAGGCGACACGAACCGCGGTCATTTCCAGCATACTTTTCATCGCTTCGACCACATCGCCGTCGACACAAGTTCGGCTGAATTCGTCGACTTCTGCTTCGGAGCACATAGAAACACCGGCTTTACGGTAGCGCATCGGCGAAGCAACTAATCGGCTGGCGGAGCTGTGGACTTCCTGTAGACCACTATCGATAAATTTCTGCAAATTGCTCAAACGGACTCCGGCACCGGCCATAATAATTGGACCCGTGCTCAGTTCATTTAGTTCCCGCAACAATGCAATTCCCGTTTCCGCGCTCTGCTGCTGGCCGGAAGTCAAAATACGCGCAACGCCTAAATCCGCCAGTACGTCCAGCGAGCGTTTGGGGCTGTGGCATAAATCAAAAGCGCGGTGGAAGGTCACCGCCATGCCATCACTGAGCGCCATGATCTGCCGCATGCGCACAATATCAACATGGGCATCTTCATCCAGCATGCCGATCACCACGCCAGGGAAACCGAGTTCACGCATCAGCGCCACGTCGGATTTCATCACCTCAAATTCCTGTGCGGTGTAACAAAAATCGCCGCCACGCGGGCGAACAATCGGGTGAACCGGTATGGACAGTTCACGCTGTGCGGCTTCCAGCACGCCAGCTGACGGCGTCAGCCCGCCTTCGCGTGGGGCACTGCACAGTTCCACGCGATCGGCACCGGACTGCTGTGCAGTCATTGCACAGTCGATGCCGTAGCAACAAATTTCCAGTTTCGTCATAGCTTGCTCCTTTTCATGACTTCTGGCTCGAGAGGATGGCTTAAGTTAGTCTGCTTAATTGGACAGTTTACGTGGAAACCTCACTATGGCATTCGATTTTGATCAATGGATAGACCGTCGTCACAGCGATAGTTTGAAGTGGCACAAATATGGCGATCGTGATGTGCTGCCTTTATGGGTTGCAGACACGGATTTTCGCTCGCCACCCTGCATTATTGAGGCCATTAAAAAACGCGTCGATCACGGTGTTTTTGGCTATGGCGGTACGCCCACGGGATTGATTGATATCACTGTTTCCCGCCTGGCGCAGCGCTACAACTGGCATATTCAGCCGGAATGGATCGTTATGCTGCCTGGTATCGTCAGTGGCCTTAACCTTTCGGTCCGCGCGTTTACCGAGGCTGGGCAACGCACAGTCGCGCCAACGCCTATTTACCCGCCGTTCCGCGCTGCCTCAAGACTCGCCGAGCGTGAACAGATCAATTTGCCGCTGCAATTACAGCACGACCGCTGGGTCGTCGATCTCGATACGCCTGCGATGCAGGGTAATGAACGTTTGCTGATGCTGTGCAATCCGCAAAACCCCGGCGGCACGGTGTATCGTCGCGAGGAACTGGAGGCGCAACTGGCGTTTGCTCAGCAACACGATTTAATCGTTTGTTCTGATGAAATTCACTGTGATTTGATTTTGTCGCCTGATGCCCGCCACACGCCTTTCGCGGCATTGAGTGATGATGCCGCACAGCGCAGCATTACGCTGATCTCGCCGTCGAAAACCTTCAACATCGCCGGTCTGGGCGCATCAATGGCGATTATCCCCAATCCTGAATTACGCAAACGGTTTAAACAGGTACGCGAAGGTATTGTGCCTGGGGTCGATATTCTTGCACTGGTGGCAGCAGAAGCAGCCTGGCGTGAAGGTGATGCATGGCTGGAGGCGCAAATCCAGTACTTGCGAGCGAATCGCGACTGGCTGGTGGCGCAGGTGAATACACTTCCCGAACTGCACATGAATTCGCCCGAAGCGACCTATCTCGGTTGGATTGATGCCAGCCAGCTGGATGTGGCCAGTCCCGCTCTCTATTTTGAAAAACACGGCCTCGGTTTTTCACCCGGCCGCGATTTTGGGGATGACAACTTCGTGCGCTTTAACTTCGGCTGCACGCGCGCTTCACTGGAGCAGGCGGTGAGCCGATTGCACAGCGCGGTCATGGCACGGCGTTAGCCTTGTTCACTGGCGACAATCTCTTCTAATCGCCAGGGATGAAACTTGATGGTGGTTTGCCCGTCCGTCACCGCCAGTGTCGGGTTGGGCAAACGCTCATGCTCACCTTTTGGCGCGCTGGTTTTAAACGAAATGCCGGGTTGCGTCAGTGCATGATCGGAGAGCAAGGCCATCGCGCGCATACCCAATGTTTCTGGCTCACCGCGCAACACAATTTCCACATGTTCCCAGCCTTCATGGCGATACAATTTCTCACCCGGCCAGGGTAACTCAATCACATCGACCTGCCATCCCGCGAGCGTTAACGGCTGATGCAATTTGAACAAGCAGATCGGACGCCCGTTGATAATCGCTTCGGAAAACTGACTGCCCATTTGCAGCAATCCCGCCTTCCAGCGCTCCGCCGTTGCGAACTGATGGCAGCGCACCGCCAGGTGATCGGCCTCATGTTCGGATAACCGCAGCCCTAATCTTTCAGCAAATTGCTGCAAGGCGTGCTCAAATCGAGCCAGGTCTTGTTCTAAATCACTCAGTTCCGCAGGAAAATTCATCTCAACACTCCAGATACATCAATATCAGTTCAATTATTTTAATCAATTTAAAAACAGCAGCGCTTCAGAATCCCCTTGACAAAGTCGTCGGATTCCTCCGATTTCATCATGGAAAAGACCTGAAACCGCATAAATAGGCCCTCTCTTTAGGATTATTCGCCTAAACAGGTCCAGCAGTTACTTTATGAAAACACCTTAAATCACTGTTAATATTAATGATAATTAATACAATGAGATAAGTCTTATTTCAGTTGCAAACAATTGCAGCTTGATACCCTTTCTTATAAATTTGTGTTTCACAACTACAAGGAATGGCTCTATGTCTATGCTCATTGTTGTCGCGGTCCTGATTGCATTGATGGGATTTGCAATTTCCCGCCACTGGAAGGTGCGTGAAGACAAAAGCGTTAAAAATCCTCGTCGTCACCCGCGTCGCCGTTAATCGGCGCGCGGGTTGCTGTTACCCGCCATTGCGCATGCTAAAAGCTGACGCACTTTAACATTTCACGTATACTTCCCCTCTTATTTTTCCGTCCCGCCGCGCTGTTGCGGGATGAAGGCATCGGCTCGCCGCCACTGGCGGGCCTTTTCAGCATATGAAGGTAACGCGGTGAATATTCAGGCTCTTCTATCCGATAAAGTCGGTCAGGCAATGGTAGCGGCGGGTGCGCCAGCGGATTGTGAACCTCAGGTTCGTCAGTCGGCTAAAGTGCAGTTCGGTGATTATCAGGCGAACGGTATCATGGCTGTGGCGAAAAAGCTCGGTCAGGCTCCGCGCCAGCTGGCTGAACAGGTGATTCAGCATCTGGATCTCGCCGGCATCGCCAGCAAAGTCGAAATCGCCGGCCCCGGCTTCATCAATATTTTCCTCGATCGCAACTGGTTGGCTACCCAGGCCGCGCAGGCTCTGCAATTGCCGCGCCTTGGCGTCAGCAGCCTCAAGCCACAAACCGTTGTCATTGACTACTCGGCACCCAACGTCGCCAAGCAGATGCACGTCGGTCACGTCCGTTCCACCATCATCGGTGACGCTGCGGTACGTACGCTGGAATTTCTCGGCCACAACGTGATCCGCGCCAACCACGTCGGCGATTGGGGCACCCAGTTCGGTATGCTGATTGCCTATCTGGAAAAGCAGCAGAATGAGCATCACGAAGATATCGCGCTGGCGGACCTTGAAGAATTCTACCGCGAAGCCAAGGTCACCTATGATGCGGACGAAGCCTTCGCCGAACGCGCCCGTGGTTATGTAGTGAAACTGCAAGGCGGCGACGAATATTGCCGTGCAATGTGGAAAAAACTGGTTGATATCACCATGAGCCAGAATCAGGAAGTCTATGACCGCCTGAACGTGACGCTGACGCGTAAAGATGTGATGGGTGAAAGCCTGTACAACGATATGTTGCCTGGCATCGTAAGCGACCTGCGTGAAAAGGGGCTGGCCGTGACCAGCGAAGGCGCAACCGTGGTGTTCCTTGATGAGTTTAAAAACAAGGAAGGCGAAGCGATGGGCGTGATCATCCAGAAAAAGGATGGCGGCTACCTCTACACCACCACCGATATCGCCTGTGCCAAATACCGCTATGAAACCTTGCATGCCGACCGCGTGCTTTACTACATCGATTCGCGCCAGCATCAACATCTGCAACAGGCGTGGACCATTGTGCGTAAAGCCGGATACGTGCCCGAGTCTGTGCCGTTGGAGCACCATGCGTTTGGCATGATGCTGGGCAAAGATGGTCGTCCATTTAAAACCCGCAGCGGTGGCACCATTAAGCTGGCCGATCTGCTGGATGAAGCCGTTGAGCGTGCGCATGCGCTGGTCAGCGAGAAAAACCCGGAAATGTCAGCGCAAGAGCTGAAGGATCTGGCGGAAGTGGTGGGTATCGGCGCGGTGAAATATGCCGATCTGTCAAAAAGCCGCACCACCGATTACATCTTCGACTGGGATAACATGCTGGCGTTTGAGGGTAACACTGCACCCTACATGCAATATGCCTACACGCGCGTGCTTTCTGTGTTCCGTAAAGCCGGCATTGAAGCTGACAGCCTGAGCGGCGACATCGTGCTGACCGAAGAGCGTGAAGCGCAACTGGCGACTCGTCTGTTGCAGTTTGAAGAAGTGATCACCCAGGTTGCGCGTGATGGCACACCGCATGTGATGTGTGCTTACCTGTACGATCTGGCTGGCCTGTTCTCTGGCTTCTACGAGCACTGCCCAATCCTCTCCGCCGAGGATGAACAGGTGCGTAACAGCCGTCTGCAACTGGCTGCATTGACCGCTAAAACGCTGAAACAAGGTCTGGATACGCTGGGTATCGAAACCGTCGAGCGTATGTAATAACAAAAAACCCGCCTCGGCGGGTTTTTTATGGGCTATTGGTAATTCACCGTCACTTCACTGCTCACCACTCGTAATCCCGGCGGTAACGCCCCCTTCCCCTGAAAACCGAACGCCAGATGCAGCGTCTCGTTAGCCGGAATATTCGCCAGGCTACGCGTTGAACCACTGCCGCCCTCAATCTCTACGCAACGCTGAGTCGCACACAAACGCACAATCAGCCCCGAGGGGGCTGGACGGCTCAACTGGTAACGCCAGTTCACCACCGTGATGGTGCCCACAGCGGGCGAAGGTGCTTTTAAAGCCGGCGTCGTGTGCCAGTTGCCGCGCACGCCGAGGCTCGGACCACTGGCACTGTCATTCCAGGATCCGGCTGCATCCACATAGAGCGGCAACGCCATCATCGGTAACATCATTAATGCCCAGCACCAACGACGCATGGTTATTTACCTCCGATGGTGGCAGTCATACGGATCTGGCGATTGTCGGTCAGTTCCATATTTGACAGCACCACCAACTGTGGCAGATTGCGGCGCAGGAATCGCGCCAGTAAGGCACGCAGCGGGTGGTTCACCAGCAGCACCGGCGGTGCTCCCGTCATCTCTTGCTGTTGCAATGCGCCCTGCGTCTGCACTAACAGACGATCGGCCAGACCGGGCTCCAGCCCGCCGCCGCCCTGCAAGGCCTGCAGCAGCAGGCGTTCTAAGGTGGCATCCAGTCCAATCACCTGCACTTCACCGTTACCCGGGAACCACTGCTGAGTAATCGCACGGCCCAGCGCCACACGAACCACGCTGGTCAGCTCTTGCGGATCGGTCTGGACCGGCGCATGTTCCGCCAGGGTTTCGATGATGGTGCGCATATCGCGGATCGAAACGCGCTCAATCAAGAGGTTCTGCAGCACTTTGTGCAGGGTGGTCAGGGTGATGACGCCCGGCACCAGATCTTCCGTCAGCTTCGGCATCTCCTGGGTCACGCGATCCAGCAGCTGCTGCGCTTCCTGACGGCCAAACAGCTCGCTGGCGTATTGACCAATCAGGTGGTTCAGATGCGTTGCCACCACGGTACTGGCTTCTACCACGGTAAAGCCCTGAATCTGCGCCTGCTCTTTCAACGCACTATCAATCCAGATTGCCGCTAAACCGAAGGCAGGATCGACTGTCGGTTCACCCGGCAAAGAGCCGGCTGCGGTACCAGGGTTGATCGCCATCCAGCGCCCCGGATAGGCATCACCGCTGCCAATTTCCACGCCTTTCATCAGGATGCGGTAACGCGCAGGCGGCAACTCCATGTTGTCACGGATGTGCACCACCGGCGGCAGGAAGCCCACCTCCTGTGCGACTTTTTTACGGATACTGCGGATGCGGCCCAGCAGCTCACCGTTTTGCAGATGATCAACCATGGGAATCAGGCGATAACCCACTTCGAGACCCAGCGAATCTTCCAGCTGTACGTCTTTCCAGGAAGCTTCCACCGTTGCGGGGGTCTCCTGCGTTTTGACCAGACTAGTGGGTTCCGAGGAAGTCTTCGGTTTCATCTCCCGACCGCGCAACCACCAGGCCAGACCGAGCAACGCGGCGGTAAACAGCAGGAAGACAAAGTTGGGCATACCCGGCACCAGGCCGAGCAGACCGATAACACCACCACTCAGCATCAACACGCGCGGATTGCTGAACAGCTGGGAGACCATCTGATCGCCCACATCCTGATCGGTGCTGACGCGTGTCACGATAACACCCGCAGCGGTAGAGATGACCAGCGCCGGGATCTGTGCCACCAAGCCGTCACCGATGGTCAGCAGTGTATAGGTTTCACCTGCGTGCCCCAGATCCATGCCGTGCTGCACCACGCCCACCAGCAGACCGCCGATGACGTTAATCACCATAATCAAAATACCGGCGATGGCGTCACCACGTACGAACTTACTCGCACCGTCCATTGAACCGTAGAAATCGGCTTCCTGGGTCACTTCGCTACGACGACGTTTGGCTTCCTCTTCGCCGATTAATCCGGCGTTAAGGTCAGCATCGATCGCCATCTGCTTACCGGGCATCCCATCCAACACAAAACGCGCGCCCACTTCGGCGATACGTCCGGCACCTTTGGTGATAACCATAAAGTTGATGATAACGAGGATGATGAACACCACGATACCGATGGCAAAGTTACCGCCCACGAGGAAGTGGCCGAAAGCTTCAACCACGCGTCCGGCAGCATCGGCCCCTGTATGACCCTCGAGCAGGATAATACGGGTTGAGGCGACGTTCAGCGCCAGGCGCAGCAACGTTGAGAACAGCAGAATGGTCGGGAATGCAGCGAATTCCAGCGTACGCTGGGTAAACATTGCCACCAACAACACCATGATCGATAAGGCAATGTTGAAGGTGAACAGCAGGTCGAGAATGAAGGCAGGTAACGGCAGCACCATCATCGACAGGATCAACATGATCAGTATCGGTCCAGCCAGCACCTTCCACTGCGTGTCTTTAAAGTTGCCCGGTAAACGCAGCTTTTCGGCCAGATTAGCCATCGTTTCTGTTCTCTCCTGCAAAGTCCATGTCTGCCGGAACCGGCAGCTGTTTTGGTTTGGTTGGGATCAGGCCACCTTCGCGTTTCCAGCGACGCAGTTGCCATACCCAGGCCAGCACTTCCGCCACGGCACCGTAAAGCGCGCCGGGGATGAACTGACCAATTTCCGTGTGTCGATACAGCGCACGCGCCAGCGGCGGTGCTTCTAAAATCGGAATGCGATGTTCTTTTGCCAGCTCACGAATTTTAAGTGCAATATCTCCGGCCCCTTTCGCAATCACCTTTGGCGCGCTCATCTTGCCTTCCTGATACTGCAACGCCACCGAGTAGTGCGTTGGGTTGGTGACGATAACGTCGGCTTTCGGTACATCTGCCATCATGCGACGACGGGCCGCCGCACGCATCGCCTGACGAATGCGCCCTTTGACGTGCGGGTCACCTTCGTTTTGTTTGTGTTCGTCGCGGATTTCCTGGCGGGACATTTTCAGCTTTTTGAAATGGCTGTAGAGCTGCCAGAACACGTCGAAACCGACCATGGGTACCAGGCCCAGCATGATCAACGCACAGCTAATGGCAATCATGGTTAAACCGTGATGAAGCGCGTTGATGGGTGATTCACTGATTAACCGCAGCATCTCCTGCCAGTGTGACCAGATGTACCAGCCACCCACCAGCCCCACCAGCACCGCCTTCAAAATGGCTTTTAGCAGTTCCGCCCAGGTCTGGGAGGAAACCATGCGTTTAAGACCACTCAACGGGTTCAGCTTGTTGAAATCCAGCTTGATTGATTTACCGCTGATATTGATCCCACCCAGCAGCATCGGTGCAGCAATCGCCACGATCACCAGGCCTGCCATCAACGGCAGCAGCGCCATCACTGCCTGGCCGATCAGGTTGCTGATGTGGGCGATGATCATTTTGTCATCGGTCACCATGGCATGATCGAAACGAAAGCCAGTGGCCAACATGCTGGCCAGCTGTTCAGCCATCAGTTCGCCGCCGAGCCACAGGATCAGCAAGCCCGCCAGCAGCATCAGTACCGATGTCAGCTCGCGCGATCGCGGAATCTGCCCCTCTTCTCGCGCCTTCTCTAGTCGGTGCGCCGTGGGCGATTCTGTTTTGTCCTCGTCGCTCTCTTCAGCCACGACATACCTCAGCTGGCAGGAATTCTGAGCATAGGATGCCAAAACCCGCCAAGGCTAAAGCGTGGATTAAGGGGGGAAAATACGAGTTTATTTAGCCATAAGTGAAATTGCGCTGAGATCAGCAGTATGGGGCTGGCGATAAAAGCGTACCACCTCTCCCACCAGCAACAATGCGGGGGATTGCGCCTGCTCACGCGCAATAGTGGCGCTCAGGTCCGACAGCGTCGTCACCATCACGCGCTGGTCAGGCCGTGTACCATTTTCAATGATCGCCACTGGCGTAGTGGCAGCGCGTCCATGGGCTTGTAACTGGGCGCTAATACTCTCGCTCCATTTCAGCCCCATATAGAACACCAGCGTCTGATTGGGGGCGGCCAGGCTGGCGTCGCCTAGCTGTGGCTCACCGCTTTTCCCATGTCCGGTGATTAACCGCAAAGACTGCGCACAGTCACGATGCGTCAACGGGATGCCACTTGCCGCCGCACAACCTGCCGCTGCGGTGATACCGGGCACAACATGGCAGGCAATGCCCGCCTGCTGCAGAAACAGCATCTCTTCCCCGCCGCGGCCGAAAATAAAGGGATCGCCGCCCTTCAAACGCACCACCGATCGACCACTGGCCGCCAGATCCGCCAGCAGCTGATTAATCTGCGCCTGCTTCAGGCCATGGCTGCCCGGCTTTTTACCGACATCAATCGCCAGCGTACCGGACGGGACTTCAGCCATGATCGCGTCGCTCACCAGGCGGTCATACACCACCACGTCCGCGCTTTTGATCAAACGCAACGCTTTTACCGTCAGCAGTTCGACATCGCCCGGCCCGGCCCCCACCAGCCAGACACCCCCTGGCGTCGCCTCTCCATTCTGGGGGTTGAACAGTTTATCGAGACGCCCAATCGCCTGAGTCATGATGCTCTCCGCTACTGCGCCACGCGCAGGGTTGCCAGTAAGGTTTTTAGCTCCGGAATACAGGAGCCACAGTTGGTGCCGCACTTCAGCGCTGCACCGAGTGCCGCTGGAGAATCGCAGCCCTGTACAATCGCCCGACGGATTGCCACTTCACCCACGCCGAAACAGCTGCAAATCGTCCGCCCCTGGCTTTCACCCAATGCGAGACGTCCGCCTAATAGCACATGGCGCTGCTGTGGAGAAGAGGGTGTTTCCGTGAAGGCTCGCGCTACAAAGCCATGATCGATCTCTGGCAGCCAGGGAGCTGCATAAAACGCACACATTAATCGACCATTGCGCCAGCCCAGCATGTGCAGCTGCTGTCCCGCCCGCGCCTGTTGCCACTGCAGTTCCTGCATCGTGGGGAGCTGCATTAACCAATCCTCTGCCTGCGCCTCGCCCGCCAGCACATAACGCTGTGCCCCCTGCTGCGGCGCACGCGACCAATACAGCACTGGCTGCGGCGTTATCACCTCAGGCAGGAACAGCCATCCCTGCCATGCCGGACGCAGCGGTTGCAAACGCACGGCGGTCTGCTTCAACGCAGGTTGCCCAGAGTCAGGACAGCAGTGAGCCGCCACTAAGCCGTCTACATTTGCCTGTGCACTAAACTGGCGTGTCCAGTGCATCGGGATAAACAGCTGACCACGCACTAACCCGCTGTCGATCACTACGCGGCCGCTCCACCAGCCGAGCGCAGACTGTACGCGTGTCAGGTCGCCCTGGCTCAAGCCGTGCGCCGCAGCATCATGCGGATGCAGCGCGACAAAAGGCTCATCGTAATGCTGCATCAGGCGTGGCACGTTGCCGGTGCGCGTCATGGTGTGCCACTGATCACGAATGCGCCCGGTGTTCATCAGTAAGGGATAATGCGAGCTGGTCAGCGTCTTAACCGGAATGGCGGGCGGCAGCAAACGTGCTTTGCCATCCGCGTGAAAGAAACGACGATCGGCAAACAGCCGTGCGGTGCCCGTCGGCGCGCGGTCATTCAGCGGCCACTGTACGGGTGCGAGCTGGTCATATTGTTCTCGCGTAATATGTGCCAGTGCGCTGATATCGAAGGCGCGGCGGCCATGGTTTTCGAAGCCAGACAGTGCGGCATGTTCCGCAAAAATTTCGCTGGGGTGCTGCCAGGCAAAGGCTTCGGTATATCCCAGACGCTGAGCGACTTGCGCCAGTAACCACCAGTCAGGTTTCGCTTCGCCGGCTGGGGCGATAAAACTGCGCTGACGTGAGATACGGCGTTCTGAATTGGTCACCGTGCCGTTCTTTTCGCCCCACCCTTGCGCAGGCAGCAATACGTCAGCTAAATCAGCGGTATCACTGCGCGCGCTCACTTCCGATACCACCACCAATTCGCACCTGGCCAATGCCTGAGCGACACGATTGCCTTCCGGCATCGACACCGCCGGATTGGTGCCCATGATCCACACCGCTTTGACTTCGCCACGATCAATCGCATTGAACAGATTAACCGCGGTTAAACCGGGCTGACGCGCCACATGAGGGCTGTTCCAGAAGCGACTGACGCGATCCACTTCCTCTGCGCTGAACCCCATGTGCGCCGCCAACTGATTCGCTAAGCCACCGACCTCACGCCCGCCCATGGCATTCGGCTGTCCGGTTAATGAAAAGGGACCCGCGCCTGCATAGCCAATTTTTCCACTCAGCAGATGCGCATTGATAATTGCATTGTTATTGTCACTGCCGGTTTGTGACTGATTAATGCCCATACACCACAGCGTGAGTACGCGTGGTTGTGCAGCAAACCGCTGCCAGAAGCTGAGAATAGCGTGCTCACTAAGTTGACAGGCGACGGCCACCGTGGCCAGATCCCACGCTTTGCAGGCCTCCAGCGTGGTTTCGACGTTCGCCAGATGCGGCAGCATCGTTTCATCCACCGCCTCATTCTCGTTCAGCCAGTTAAGTAGCCCGGCGAAGAGCGCACTGTCCGATCCCGGCTGCAGAGCCAGATGCAGATCGGCGATATCACAGCTGGCGGTGCGACGTGGGTCGATCACCACCAGCTGCATTTCTGGTCGATCGGTTTTCGCCTGCACCAGGCGCTGCCACGCCACCGGATGCGCCCACGCCGCGTTTGAACCCACCAGCACCACCATATCCGCCTGCTCGATGTCTTCATAACAGCAGGGCACGGCATCGGCACCGAATGCGCGTTTGTAACCCACCACCGCCGATGCCATACATAACCGTGAGTTGGTATCGATATTGGCGGCGCCGATAAAGCCCTTCACCAGCTTGTTGGCGGTGTAGTAATCCTCAGTAAGCAGTTGGCCGGAACCGTAAAACGCCACGGCCTGCGGGCCATGCTTGTCGATAATATCGCGCAAGCCCTGTGCAACATGATCCAGCGCTTGATCCATGCTGACGCGTTCGCCATGGATCTGCGGCCAAAGCAAACGCCCCTCATGAGACAGCGTTTCACCTAACGCAGATCCTTTGACACACAGGCGACCAAAGTTCGCCGGATGCTGCAGATCACCGCTTACCGGCTGATCCGGCGCCTTAACCTCCACGCCACAGCCGACGCCACAATATGGGCAGGTGGTTTTCATGATGCCGCCGCGAGCGCAAGAATGGGCTGATGGCCCAGCCATACTTTGCTGCCCTCCACGCGCACTGGCCAACAGCGCAGTTGATGTTCGGCGTTATCTAAACTTTGCCCATCACGTAAACGTATGCGCTGCTTGTAAAGCGGGGAGATCACCACCGGCTCACCCGCAACATCACCCAGAATGCCGCGAGACAGCACGCTGGCTTGCGTGCCCGGTTCGATATCCTCTAGCGCGTAAAAGGCTTCGCCAAAACGGAATAGCGCCACGCGTTGGCTTCCCAGTCGTGCGCCCATGCCCGCAGCCTCAGGAATGGCGGTCACATCGCAGATTTCACTCCAGGGTTCGGCAGGCACGTTGGTGACCGGAATGATGTCCATGGCGGCAGGTTGGCGTTGTTCGCGCACACGCACATAGTTGAGGGTCTCATCCATGTGTTGACTGTTAATCGTGGTATGAAACAGTGCACGACGGGAGGGATCCTGTAGCGTGCTCTGCCATTCGCACTGGTAGCGATCCACCACCACTTGCATCTCCTGCTCCAGCATGTCGCCAATGCCGAGGGCATCCTCGATAATGACGCTGCGCAGGTAATCGAGCCCACCTTCCATGTTCTCCATCCACACGCTGGTGCGCTGTAAACGGTCGGCGGTGCGCACATAAAACATCAGAATGCGGTCGACATAACGTAGCAGTGTCGCATCGTCCAGGTCGCTGGCGAACAGATCGGCATGGCGCGGTTTCATGCCGCCGTTACCACACACATAAAGGTTCCAGCCTTTGTCAGTGGCGATCACCCCAATGTCTTTGCTCTGTGCCTCCGCACACTCACGCGTACAGCCCGACACCGCCATTTTAATCTTGTGCGGGGCACGCAGCCCTTTGTAGCGGTTCTCCAGCGCGATAGCGAACGCGGTGGAGTCCTGTACGCCATAACGGCACCAGGTCGACCCCACACAGGACTTCACGGTGCGCAATGATTTGCCATAGGCATGGCCGGTTTCAAAGCCCGCGGCAATGAGGGTTTCCCAAATGTCAGGCAACTGTTCGAGTCGTGCACCAAACAGATCGATGCGCTGTCCGCCAGTAATCTTGGTATAGAGATCGTAGCGTGCCGCCACTTCACCAATCGCAATCAGCCCCTTGGGTGTGATTTCCCCGGCAGGCACACGTGGCACCACCGAGTAAGTGCCATCTTTCTGGATGTTGGCAAAGTAGCGGTCATTGGTGTCCTGCAACGGCAAATGCTGCGGCTTAAGCAGATACTCGTTCCAGCACGAAGCCAGCAGCGAGCCCACCAGCGGCTTGCACACTTCACAGCCATGGCCACGACCATGTTGCTTAATAAGTTGATCAAAGGTGGTGATTTTGCCGACGCGAATCAGGTGATACAACTCCTGCCTTGAGTAGGCAAAGTGCTCGCAGATATCCTTTTTGACCACCACGCCCTGATTCGCCAGCTCCAGTTCCATAACCTGTTTCACCAGTGCGCTGCAGCCGCCACAGCCGGTAGCGGCTTTGGTGCAGCTTTTGATCGCGGCCATATCGCCGCAACCACCCTGCACCGCTGCACAAATATCGCCTTTGCTGACGTTATGACAGGAGCAGATTTGTGCGGTTTCCGGTAACGCGGCCACGCCCAGTGCTTTAGAGGGCGCGCCTGCCAACTGCGGCAGAATCAGGCTTTCGGGTTCACTCGGCAGTGGCATCTTGTTGAGCATCATCTGTAACAGGTTGCTGTAATCACCGCTGTCACCGACCAGTACCCCGCCGAGCAATGTTTTGCTGTCTTTGCACACCACCAGCTTTTTGTAGATGCCTTTAGGATTGTCGGTCCAGTGATAGCTCTGGCTGTCTGCGGTACGGCCATGCGCATCACCGAACGATGCCACTTCTACACCAAGCAGTTTGAGTTTGGTGCTCATGTCCGCGCCATTGAACGCCAGCTCCTCCTGCGCCAGCTGTGCTGCCAGCACCCGCGCCATCTGATAGCCCGGCGCGACCAGCCCAAAAATCTGTCCCTGCCACAGCGCACACTCGCCAATCGCATACACGCCTGCGACGCTGGTTTCACAGCCGTCGTTAATGGCAATGCCGCCCCGTTCGCCGAGCTGAATACCCGCCGCCCGCGCCAGTGCATCACGAGGTCGGATGCCTGCGGAGAACACAATAAGATCGGTTTCTAACACACTGCCATCGGCAAAGCGCAGCTGCACGCTGCCGTCCGGCTGGCTTTCAATCGCTTCGGTCTGTTTGCTGGTGTGGATCTGCACGCCCAGTGCGCTAATTTTGCCGCGCAGCATCTGCGCGCCGCCGTCATCCAGCTGCACCGCCATCAGACGCGGAGCGAACTCTACCACGTGGGTTTCCAGTCCCAGTTGCTTGAGCGCGTTAGCCGCTTCCAGCCCGAGTAAACCACCGCCGATCACCACACCGCGCGTGGCCTGGTTGGCGCAGGCCGCGATAGCATCCAGATCGGCTAACGTGCGATAGACAAAACAGCGTGGGCTCTCTCGTCCCGGCACCGGTGGTACAAAGGGTACGGAACCCGTGGCCAGCACCAGTTTGTCCCACGCCAGTTCTGCTCCGCTGGCATCACGCAGACTGCGCTTGTCGGTATCAATCGCCAGCACTTCGCACCCCGTGCGCAGTTCTATTCCGTGTTGCGCGAAGAAGTTCTCGCTGACCAGTGACAGATCGTCGGCGCTTTTTCCGGTGAAGTATTCCGTCAGGTGCACACGGTCATACGCCATTTGAGGTTCGTCGCCATACACCACGACATGGTAGTGGTGATGCAGTTCGCGACTCACCAGCTGCTCAAGAAAATGGTGGCTGACCATGCCGTGGCCCACCACGGCGAGAATAGGTTTGCTCATCACATTGCTTCCTGCAGCACCAGGCTGCGTTAAGGGATTATCCAGACCGAACAGCGCGTGAATGCCTACGTGTTCCGCCTGTTGTAATTGGGTTAGCAGCATGCTGGCGCCCTGACTGTCACCAAACAGCAGCACGCCGCGCAGTGCGCCATCGCGTAAGAACAGACGGCGATAGTGGCCGTCGAAAGGGTCAAAACTGATGATGGATTCACCTTCGCGGATGTCGCCCGCACTGAACATCTCAATGCCAGTGACTTTGAGCCGCGTACCGCTCTCCTGATGGTAAAAATCCGCCACTGGCTCGCCGGCCAGCTGTGCCGCCAGCACCTCAGCCTGAGCGAGGCAAGGCGCCACCAGACCAAAGGTTTCACCGTCGATTTCACAGCATTCGCCCAGTGCATAGACGTTAGCGACCGAGGTTTGCAGCTGGCGGTTGACCAGAATCCCACGCTGGCACGGCACGCCAGCCTGCTGTGCCAGTGCGATTTCAGGCACGACGCCAATCGCCATCACCACCTGCTGAGCAGGCAGTGACGTGCCATCGGTGAGCGTAACGTGAGCGCGATGGATCGATTGCAGCGACACGCCAAGGCGGCAGTGGATCCCGCGTTGGGTGAGATGCTGGGTCAAGAGCGCGCCTGCCTGTTGATCCAGTTGGCGATCTAATAGCCATGGACGGTGATGCAGCAGCGTGACGTCGCGACCGCGCAGACGCAGCGCCGCAGCCGCTTCCACGCCAATCAATCCGCCGCCCAGCACCACCACGGGTCCATCCTGCGCCAGCATGGTGTCGACATCGCGCAAGGTGCGAAATCCCAACACCTGCGGGCGCTCAACACCCGGCAGGTCCGGCATTCGGGGTTGTGAACCACAAGCGAACACCAGCTTGTCCCAGTGGAGCGTGCGTTGGTCGGTGAACACCGTCCGTGCAATGAGATCCACCTGCAGCGCTTCTTCACCCATCAGTAGTTGCACGTCGTGTGCGACATACCATTCCGGCGTGTGGATCAGCGTGTCAGCGAAGTCTTTTTCCCCAGACAGCACCGGTGACAGCAGCACACGGTTGTAATTGCCCTGTGCTTCACGGCCAATCACCGTGATGGCATAGCAGCCTGGCGCCCGTTGCAACAAGGTTTCCACCATGCGCATCGCCGCCATCCCGTTACCAATCACCACCAGCTGCTGTACCATCGCCCGCTCCTTACGCCACTGCCGTCTGTTTTTCGTAGAGGAAATGCAGAACCTGCTGGCGTAGCTGGTGGTAGCGCGGCTCATCCGCCAGCGCCACGCGGGAACGTGGGCGCGGCAGATCCATCGTGAGAATCTCGCCAACCTGCGCCGCCGGGCCGTTGGTCATCATCAGCACGCGATCCGACAGCAACACCGCTTCATCTACGTCATGGGTGATCAGCACAATGGTGGTTTTCAGCTCCTGCTGGATACGCATCACGCTGTCTTGCAGGTGCGCGCGCGTTAAGGCGTCGAGAGCCCCAAAGGGTTCATCTAAAAGCAGCACGCGCGGTTTCATCGCCAGCGCACGTGCAATACCCACACGCTGTTTCATGCCGCCGGAGATTTCCGAGGGGCGCTTGTGCATGGCATGGCCCATCTGCACACGATTGAGGTTGTGTTCGATCCACTCACTCATCTCGCCCTTGCTCATTTGCCCTTTAAACACCTGCTGCACCGCCAGCTCGACGTTTTGATACGCGGTGAGCCATGGCAGCAGTGAATGGTTCTGGAACACCACCGCACGCTCGGGGCCGGGGCCGCTGATTTCACGGTTTTCGCACAGCAGCACACCGCTGCTGGGTTGGGTTAAGCCGGCAATCAGGTTGAGCAAAGTGGATTTACCGCAGCCGGAGTGACCAATCAGGCTCAATGTTTCGCCCGCGTGGATATCAAAGCTCACGTTATCGAGAGCCAGAAATTCACCGCTGGCGGTATTAAAACGCTGACTCACCTGTTGTACGCGAATAATCGGATTCATCATCGGCTCCCTATTTATCCCAGCTAAAACGACGTGCCAGCAGCATCAGTGCCTGCTCCAGCAACAGCCCGATCACGCCAATCACCACAATGGCGATCAGGATGTTTTCCACATTGAGGTTGTTCCACTCGTTCCAGATCCAGAAACCAATGCCGAGCCCGCCGGTCAGCATCTCGGCGGCGACGATCACCAGCCAGGCGATGCCCATCGACAGGCGCATGCCGGTGAGCACCGCGGGCAATACCGCCGGGAACAGGATGCGCCGCATCACCGTCCATTCGTTGAGTTGCAGCACGCGGGCGACGTTGAGGTAATCCTGCGGAATACGCTGCACGCCCTCGGCGGTGTTGATCACCATCGGCCAGATCGAGCAGATGAAAATGGTCCAGCTTGAAGCGGGTTCCGCACGCTGAAATAGCAGCAGACCAATCGGCAGCCATGCCAGTGGGCTGACCGGACGCAGCAGCGCGATGATTGGATTAAACATGCGCGCCACAAAGGTGAAGCGGCCAATCAGGAAACCGGCTGGGATGCCCACCAGCGCTGCCAAACCAAAGCCCACCGCCACGCGTTGTAGTGAGGCCACCACGTTCCAGCCAATACCCTGATCGTTAGGACCGTTGTTATAGAAGGGATCGGCGAACAACGTCACGGCCGCCTGCCAGGTGGCAAATGGCGTTGGGAAGCCTTTGCTCGACATTGATGCCAGTTGCCAGACAAACAGCAGCAGAATGACGCCGCAACTCGCCGGAATCAGTCGCTGTAGCAGCGGTCGCAGCCAGCGCTGACGTGCGCGCGGTTTCTTTGGCACGTTAAGCGCAATCACCTGCGCCGGTTGAGCGACGGCAGGCGTCGCGGCGTTCAGCGTTCGGGCTTCAGATTTCATGCTGACCTCACTTAACTACGTTTAATGGTGAAACTGTCGGCATAGGCGGCAGGGTTGCTGCCATCCCACACTTTGCCGTCGATAAGCGTGCTGCTGCGCATTTCGCTGGCGGGAACAGAAATACCGCCGACTGCCGTGGCAGCCTGCTTATAGATGTCGATACGGTTGATTTGACGGGCAACAGCAGCGTAGTCCGGTGCGGTTTTCACCATGCCCCAGCGCTTCATTTGTGTCAGGAACCACATGCCGTCAGACAGCCACGGGTAGCTCACTTCGCCATCGTGGAAGAAACGCATGGCATGGGCATCCTGCCATTGCTGGCCCAGTCCGTTTTCGTACTGGCCGAGCATGCGCCCTTCTAAGGTTTCAACTTTGGTGTTGATCCATGCCCGCCCGGCTAACACAGCAGCGGTCTCTTTACGGTTTTCATCAGAAGCATCGATCCAGCGCGCGGCTTCCAGTATCGCGGCCGTCATCGCACGCGCGGTATTGGGGTTTTCTTTGACCCATTGCGCACGGGTGGCGAGAATTTTTTCCGGATGATCGGGCCAGATTTGCTGTGTAGTGGTGGCGGTAAAACCGATGTTGTCGCTGATGGCACGCTGATTCCATGGCTCGCCCACGCAGAATCCGCTCATGTTGCCCATCTTCATGTTCATCACCATCTGCGGCGGTGGCACCACAACGGTGCGCACATCTTCAAACGGATCGATGCCGGCATTTGCCAGCCAGTAATAGAGCCACATCGCGTGGGTGCTGGTGGGGAAAGTGTGCGCAAAGGTGTAAGTGCCTTTGGCCTGGCTGGCGATCAGCTTTTGCAAGCTGGCAGCATCTGTAATCTTCTGCTCTTTCAATTGATTAGCGAGCGTGATGGCCTGACCGTTGTTATTCAGCGTCATCAGGTTGGCCATGTCGTGTTGTGGCCCTGCCACACCCAACTGTAAGCCGTAGATCATGCCGTAAAGCGCGTGCGCGGCATCCAGTTCACCGGCCGTGAGTTTGTCACGCACCGCCGCCCAGCTGGCTTCTTTACTCGGTTGTAACGTCAGCCCGTATTTTTTGTCGAAACCTTTAACCGACGCCATCACCACCGGAGCACAGTCAGTGAGTGGAATAAAGCCGACGCGCACGCTGCTCTTTTCGGGCGCATCTGAACCGGCGGCCCACACCGCATTACGTAAGCCTGGCAGTAAATAACTGCTCCCCACCACCGCGCTACCCAGCAGGAACTGACGACGTGAGACTGCAAACCGCGTTTTACTCATCATGCGCTTCCTGAAAAAGAGAAATAAAAAAAGGCGTCCTCCCGCATGTCGTTAAAACATGGGGCCGGACGCCTTTATCCAAAGCACTCGCTTCACCGCCGTTGGCGAAACAAATGCGCAATGTCTATGAATTAGTGCAAAGCCTGTGCCAGAAAATTTTTCACTGAAAAAATCAATATCACCGCGGGCATGACGCAGGGATCTGACCACGCTTTGCACTGCCCTGACGCACAATACGCACAAGGTTTGTGCAGCTACCTACTTTGGGTTATGGCTTCAGCGTCGCCGCCACGGCGAGGATCGCCTGCGCAATATCCAGCATGCGTTTGTTCTGATTCATGGCGCTTTTACGCAGCGCTTGCCAGGCATCTTGCTCGCTAAAACCGTGCTGCTGCATCAGCCATCCTTTGGCCTGATCGATGATTTTGCGTTCATCCAGAGAAGCACGCATGGTGGCAAGTTCATCCGCCTGCGCCTGTAAACGTTGCGCCTGCTCACGGATCAGCGACAACACCGAGCGGCCGAGTTGAGGGGCAAGGCCGTTACTGTCCAGCGTTGCTTCCTGTTCACCCAGCCAGTTGGCGCCTGCGACATACAAGGAGAAGCTCGCGTCCTGATTGGTCGCCAGGTGTTGCGGTTCAGCTTGTTCGCTGGTAGTAATGGCACGCTGGCAACACGCCATTAATGTGCTGCATAACCCATCCTCGATCTGTTTCATTTGATCGAGACGTTGGCTCAGCAGCGTGAACCATTGCAACACACCATTTTCACCGCACTGCGCGCCGGTGCAGGCAATGCGACGCAGACGCTCAATCTGGCTGTCCGCATCCGCCATCAACAGCCATTGCTGCTGATTTTGCGTATCCGCGAACTGACTAAAGGTTGCGAAGCTTTGCTCCTGAGCGGCGATCAACATTTGAATCCGCTGACGCTGTTCCGGGGTAAACTGCCCGGCAGCAAAACCGGCAGACCCCGTGGCGCGCTCCTGCCCCGCCAGCTCCTTACCCTGCATAAAGCTAAAGAGCGCAATCAGTGCACGGGAAATTGCGGGCTCACTGGCGGTATCCGTGGCCTCGAAGACCAGATTCAGTAAGGTACGAATAATGTGATTAAAGCCCTCCATCGCCTCTGCATGGCTGTATTGGCCCTCCCGAATATGCTGACGTAGTGATGGCAGACTCTCTAACGACTGCAGTGCTGCAGCAATCAGCATACAGAAACGGCTGTAACCCGGCTGTGCCACCGCTTCCGGCAGGACTGTTAAGGCAATTTTTTGACGCTGCTCTACCTCACGCGCGCGCGCGTCCAGCTCATCACCAAACAGCCGCCCGGCTGAACAAATCCAGATGTTGCTGGCGCCGCGTTCACGTTGCAGCACGTGAATCAACTCACTGATGGCGAGAATCTGTTCGCCTGTGCGCATTAGCCGTCGCAAGCTGGCAATTTCGCTGGCGCGGCTGGCATGCAAATACTCTAGGGCCCGGCTCATCACGTTTTCTCGTGCAAAATAGACATAACGATTTTAAGCAAAAGCCGTGCCGGACTGGCTTTAGCACTGGCGGAAATGCGCGCGGAAATTCCGAAAGTAAGAAAATTGTTTACCTGCGCAATCTTTTTTCAACCTTAAGGAAATATTAATATTACTTACCAATGCCGAGACATCTTTCTGCGGCTCTGCGGCTTTATCGCCTGCGTCACACGCTTACACGACTAAATAAGTAAATTCAGCTTATCTATCACTACAGGCACAGGTTTTTTATCCCCCTGATATGCGCTATTTTCGCCTGATAGCACGGGTTTTCTCGCTATGCAATGGATTGAATTCTCAAAAGTCTTAGGTAGACTGAGCACAGCACTATCTTTCTGTAATCTGACTGTTTTTTTATGGCTTTCCCGCTGCATACCCTGCCCGCCTTAGATGCGTGTGCCACATACTAATCTGCAGCTAATCTGATGAAATTTGAGGTTCATGGTGAATAAGAGTCTGTTGCTCACTCTGCTGGCAGTATTGACGTTGGCGGGTTGTAAAGCGCCACCACCGCCGATGACTGATGACACCCTGGTCACCAGTGAGGTCAATGGCGTCAAGCTAGTCCACCGTCATGCGGTGGCAGCGCCAGGCGAATTCACGCCGATTAATGAGAGTTTCCGCGCACTCTATGCGGCGTCGGTGATGACCACGCCTGATTATGGCGGCAAGGTTGTTCGTTATCTCGATAACGCGAAACCGTTTGAAGTACTAGGACGTGTCGACCACAGTTGGTTAGCCGTTGCCGATGAACCCAATGGACAGCTGATTGGTTACATCCCGCCGAAAGCCGGGGTTGAAAGTAGCCGTTATGACGCCACCGTGCGTAGCGACCGTCCACGTCCCCGCCGTACTAAACAGGTCTGCGTGGCCGTTGGCGGTGCCAGCAAGGCTTGCCGCAACAACGATACCGCGACCTGGATCCTAGACTGATAATGCAATATGGCGCAGATTGTTCACAGCAAGGTCGCACTCTGTGGACGCTCCCTGGCGCCATTGCCAGGAAAAAAGATATTTAATGACCCAGGATTCTGTTGTCCGCGATGGCATTGTCGCGGGCAACGATAACCTTTTGCTTAATGCCGCAGCACCGATATTGAATGCCGTTGTCCGTATACGGCAGGCTGCTACGCATGACGATCCCGCCGGTTTACGTCAGTTACTGATTGAAGAGATCCGCCAATTCGAACATCGCTGCAAGCAAGCCGGTTTGCCGTTTGAGATGATTATTGGTGCACGCTACTGCTTATGCAGCGTACTGGATGAAGCCGCCGCGCAAACCCCGTGGGGTACGCGTGGTGTGTGGTCAGGGAACGGCATGCTGGTCACTTTCCATAATGAAAGCTGGGGCGGCGAAAAAGTGTTTCAGCTACTTTCCCGCGTCTCGCAAAGCCCGCAGCAACATCTTTGGTTGCTGGAGCTGATTCATTACTGCCTGCTGCTGGGCTATGAAGGCCGTTATCGCGGCAGCGATGCTGGCCGTGCACAGTGTGAAGGGATTCGTAAACGTCTCGCTCAACTGATCCAGGAAACCCGCCCGTCGACCGCTAACCCGGCCGCGCCACTGGTGGAGGTGCATCCTCTGGTCAGTCGCTTAACCCGTCCGATGGTGCCGCTCTGGGCCTGCGCGATGCTAGCGGCCCTGATTGCCTGCCTGATTTACAGCGGCCTGAACTGGCGGCTGGGCAATGCGGCCGAGCCGCTGCTGCGCGCCATCTATCAAACCCCGCTGCCACAAATTATGCCTGGCCGTCGACCTACCTCACCTCAGGCGTTGCTGGATTTGCATCAGCGTTTGAATGATGTGATCGCCGCCGGTCAGCTGGAAGTCAGCGATGGCGCATTTGGCAGTAAAGTGATCATACCTGCCGATAAACTCTTCTCCCCGGACGGTACCGTAGTCAATCAGGTCGGTCGCGCGCTGCTGGCGCACGTTGCCAGCGCCATGAAAACCGTTAAAGGCACGGTACTGGTGTCGGTGTATACCGATAACAGCCCGGTGGATGGGCGTTTTGCCTCAAGCTATGAATTTTCCTTCGCGCGCGCACGCGCCGTGACCCAATTGCTGAATCCGCAACTGGCTGAAGGGCACAGTGTGAAAGCGGAAGGCCGCGGCGACAGTAATCCGTTGCTGCCCAATGACAGCAATGAAAACCGCGCGCGCAACCGGCGTGTGGAGATCACCCTGTTTGCCGCGCCGGAAACTCTGGGCAATCATCCAGGAGGTGAGTGATGCGCGCATCGCTGCAACATCTGTTAACCCACCGCCTGCTGTGGAGCCTGATTGGTGTCACCGCCTTAAGCTGTGTGCTGTGGATGCTCGGCCCGCTGTGGAGCTGGGGAGACACCCGCCCGCTTGAGCCGGTGTTTCCTCGTCAACTGCTGGTCGGTTTGCTGTTCTTTTGCTGGGTGCTGTTCCAGTTTATCCCGGCGATCTGGCGTGGCTGGTTTAACAGTAAACTCCTCAACCGCTTGCAGGAGATGAGTCACGAAGAGCTGTCCGATCGTCAGGCCACTGATACGCTGCTGGCTCAGCGCTTCAGCGAAGCAGCACTGCGTCTGAAACGCACACAGTTTGGTCGTCGTCATCAGCAGAACTGGCTGGCACGCTTTCAGAGCCACTATCTCTACCAGCTGCCCTGGTATGTCATGATTGGGGCGCCCGGCGCGGGCAAAACTACCGCCCTGCTTAATGCCGGACTGGAGTTTCCACTGACTGATAGCCTCGGCAAAGCGGCGATTCGCGGCGTCGGCGGCACGCGTCATTGCGACTGGTGGTTTACCGACAGCGCGGTGATGATCGATACCGCAGGGCGATATGCCCTGCAGGAGAGCCAGCGTGCGCGTGATGGCGCCGAGTGGCAGAGTTTCATTAACCTGCTGAAACGCTATCGCACACGCCAGCCGATCAACGGCGTGATCATGACCATCAGCGTGGCTGATCTGCTCACCGATTCCGCGGAAGCACGTCATGCGCAGGCCAGCGCGTTGCGTAGCCGCATGCAGGAGTTGTATCAGCAAACCGGTATTCATTTCCCGGTGTATGTGATGGTGACCAAGACCGATCTGCTGAAAGGTTTTTTAAGCTTTAACGAAGGCTTGAGCAAACCACAGCGCGACGCCATTTGGGGGTTCACCTTCCCATGGGAACCCGGCAAACCGCACAAAGATGACTGGCATAACAGCTTTAGCCTGCAATATCAGCGTTTAGAACAGCGCCTGCAGCAGCAACTGCCGACGGTGATGGCAAACGAACGCGATCTCACCCTGCGTGCAGACTGTTTCCTGTTTCCCCAAGAGTTCAGCTCCCTGCGCCCGCTGCTGAATGAGTACCTTGATGTGGTGTTCTCGCGCCATGAGGATGAGATTGCCTGGTCAGCGCGCGGCTTATTCTTTACCAGCGGCACGCAGGAAGGCTTACCGTTTGACCGCATCATGGGCGAACTCAACCGTAAGCTGCAGTTGCCGCACACCGGTGAGAGTAGCTTCGCAACCTGGGATAGCGTGACTCGTAATAATCCCATCCCTGGCAACAAAGGCCAGAGCTTCTTTATCCGTGACCTGCTGAGCGATCTGGTGTTCCGCGAAAGTGGCCTGGCGGGCAGCAACCGCCACTGGGAATACCGCAACCGCCTGTTTCACTGGATTGGCTACGGTGCGCTGACCGGTGCACTGCTCTTGCTCTCCGGTTTATGGCTGGCCAGCTATTTCCAGAACCAGCAATATCTTAACCAGGTCGCCGCGCGTATTGAGCCGATGACTCGTCAGAGTCAGCAGGTGATTCATCAGCCAGCCGATAATATCTTTGATCTGCTACCCTTCTTAAATAACCTGGTGAAGTTGCCTTTGTCGGAGCGCTTTTCCCTCGACAATCCACCGCTTAGCATGCGCGTGGGTCTGTATCGTGGCAACCAGGTAAGCGATGCGGCATGGGTGCTTTATCAAAATGCGCTTAAGTCTCTGCTGTTACCGCGTGTGGCCCAGCAAATCACCAATTTGCTGCGCGATGACCCCGGTAACGACAATGAATACAGCCGCAATGCGCTGCGTGCCTATCAGATGTTGTATCAGCCGCGCAATTATGACGGCGAATTCCTGCGTGCCTGGCTGATGCAGAATCTTCAACGCAATCTGCCAGATGATGTCAGCGCCCGGGATTTGCAGCAGCTTGACTGGCATCTTAGCCAGCTTCTGGATCAGCAGATTCAGTCGTCACCTTATGCGCGGGATAACGCACTAATGATGCGCAAGCTTGCAGAAAATCTGAAAATTGCTGGTGCGAATGGCAGTTCGCTGGCGATTGCACCACAGCGGGCTTCGCAGCGATTGACCGGACACAGTGAGTAATGGTGAGGTAACCATGGCGACGCACACCGCGCCGGGTTGGTACGGCAAATTGCCGGCCACCGGCGATTTCCTGCGCCAGCGCCTGAGTGAGAATACCGTGACGCCCTGGAGCCATTGGTTTCAACAGGGGCTCATGCACTGGCATCAGCAACCCGATGCCTCCACTCAGCTGTTTCTGCGCGCACCTGTCTGGAATTTTGTTCTGCCGCTGTCGCCGCTGCGTCAGCAGGTGCAGATGGGCTGCCTGATGCCCTCGTGCGATCGCGTAGGGCGCAGTTGGCCGCTGCTGGCCTTGCGAAGTTTTCCGCTCAGCCACTGGCACAGCGCTCAGCTGGCCATGTCGGGCGACTGGTTTCAGGAGCTGGGCACGCTGCTACTGCGCGGCGTGCGTGACCGGCTGAACCCCGATGCGCTGGAGCAGCAGATGCAACGCGTGACGCCGCTGGTGGTCCCGGATAATCAGCGCAGCGATATTATGGATGTGATTGGTTTTGATGATCTGCCCTGTACGCTGAGCTGGCGTGAAGTGGCGGATAAATTTGATCCCCAGCAGCACATTAGCTACTGGTGGAGTAATCGCAGTGACGGTTTTGCCCACGCCACACATAAACACAGTGGGCCGCTCACCGCGCAACTTTTTGCGTTACTGTTTAACCCGGCGGCAGGTGCACAGCCGGGACGCAACGGCCTCTATCCACCCATGTTTGAATGAGCCGCAGCGTTTGCCTTGTTAACAGGATGACTCATGCAATTTACCATTGTGCAGTGCAATACGGATGTGCCAGCAAAGACGGTTGCTTTCAAACCGCCTGGGGGAACCATTGGCCGCAGTCAGGATAACGATCTGGTACTGCCTGACGAATCGCGCGCCATTTCACGCTTGCAGGCGTTGGTGCATATCTCCCCGGAAGGTGAGTGCCGTCTGACCAATCAGGGCAGTGTGACCTCAGTGGTATTGAACGGCGTGGCGCTACAGCGCGGTTCACAAGTGCAATTACAGCATGGTGATGCACTGCAAATCGGCGATTATGGCCTTGAGGTGCGCGATCCTGCCTGCCAGAGCACCCAGCAGGATGACCCGCTCACGTTCTTCGCGGACAGTGCGGCCGATCCACTCGGTATGCAGCAGGCATTCGACGTGGTGCCGGAACCCACTGCGGCGCGTCCGGAGCGCCGTAATGACCCACGCCTGGGTATTGATCCACAAAGTGATGCTCCTTCGGCTCCCGCCACGTTGCCGCATGCGGATCAGGACAAGTTGATGGCCGCGCTGCTGGAAGGCATGGGGTTGAATAATGGCCATCTCACGACGATCACCGAAGAGCAGATGCGCGTGACGGGCCGCATGCTGAGCCTGTTCTCGCAAGGCACTGTTGCCCTCCTCTCTTCCCGTTCGATCCTCAAACGCGGCGTGAAAGCCGATATGACGATGATCCTCAATGAAGCAAACAATCCGTTTAAAATTTTGCCTTCGGGCAAAACGGTATTGATGCAGATTTATCAGAGTCAAATGCCCGGTTTTATGCCGCCAGAAGCGGCGGTGCGCGATGCGCTGGTGGATTTGCAGGCGCATCAACTGGGTATGATCGCTGGCATCCGCGCGATCATCGCGGCGATGCTGCAATCCTTCAATCCGCAACGGCTGGAAGAAGAGGCACGTAAAGATGGCGTGTTGCCTAAGCTACCGTTTAACGGCGGCCGTAAGGCGGCCTTGTGGGATTACTTTTCACGCCACTACCAACGCACTGCCGGTGAAATTGAAGATGACTTCCATACCCTGTTTGGTGAAGCCTTCCTGCACGCGTATGACATGGAAGTGAATCAATATAAAGATTCCCAGACTCGGACCGAAGACGCATGAAAATGATGTTTGCCAGCCGTTGCCAGCAGGGAATGCGCGATGAAAACCAGGATCGCACCGGGGCCGAGCTGGATGAGCACAAAGCCTGCTTTCTGGTTTGCGATGGTGTGGCCGGTTTGCCTGGCGGTGATAAAGCGGCGCAAATCGTGCGGGATACGCTACTGACACAGTTACACAACAGCCCGACGTTCACGCCCGAAAGCACACGCGCAGCGATTGAGCACTGTCAGCAGGTGTTGCTTGAGGCGCAGGGAAAAAATCCGAAATATGCTCGCATGAGCACCACGCTGGCCGCGCTGTTTATTGACCGCGAGACACAGCGCGCATGGTGGGCGCATGCAGGTGACAGCCGGGTTTATCACTTCCGTCATGGGGTGTTGAGTCAGGTGACACGTGACCATAGTCTGGCCCAGCAGCTGCGGGAAGCAGGCTATGAAAATACCGGAATTAACAGTAATTTACTCTATAATGCGCTCGGCGTTGAGCCTGCACGTCCAGCCACCTTTAGTGAAGTGATTTCATTGACGGATGGCGATGCGTTTCTCGTCTGCACCGACGGGTTCTGGCTCAATCTGACCACTCACGAGATGGAACAAGCCCTGCGCATGGTCAATGCCTGCGAAGAGTGGCTGACTTTGATGGAACAAGCCGTTAACCGCAGTGTAAAAAGCGACAATCTCAGCGCTCTGGCCATCTGGATTGGCGAACCGCAGGAAGCGACGCTGCTTTATTCCCAGGCTGATGCGGCACGTTTTCTGCCGACACGTTATTGATCCCAAGGACCCTTATGAAAGTGTGGTTGCCGGGCTTAGCGACCCTGTTGCTGGCTCTAAATGCGCAAGCTGATGATTATCGTGTGGTCTATTCGCCGAGTCTGTCGCTTGAAGTCTACATCGATAATGTGGCCAGCAATTCACCCAACGACTGGTGCAAAGAGACCTTGCCGTTGCGTATTGTTTCCGGCAAAAGCACTGATTCCAGCATTCTGACCAGCTTCCTGCCGCGCGTTGGCACGCTGCTGGCGAATCAATGCGGCACGCTGGATGAAATCCCGTGGCAGATGACCAATAAAGACGGCAGCGTGCTGGCCAACGGCAGCGCAGCAAAATTACAGAACTGGCGACCCATCGTGATTAACGATGCGACCGCCAGTGCCAGTGCCAGCAATGCCGCCCCGCTGGATCTCTCACGCCCGGCAGACAGCACCCCATTGCAGCACTTTACCCTACCAGCGGGTTGTCATTTCCGCACCTCCTGGGACGAAAACGGCGACTCGCTATTTATTCCGGATAACCCGCAGCAGCACTGCTCCACGGATGGCTGGCTTGAAGGCCCGAGTGAATTAACGCTGATGAGTGGTGACAAAACCCGCTCGCTGGCGGTGAATTTCTATCAGGGCTACCCCATTGCCAACCTCAAGCTCAGCGGCCCGGCACTGGAAGTGGTGGCGGTGAACAAACAGCGCATGATCGTGACGCGTCCGGACGCCGAAGAGAGTTGGTTAGTGCTGCCGTTCGATAGCCAGCAACATGTGTGGCGCTTCACCGGCAATCTGCTGATTAAAATGGATAAGACAGCAGGTCAAGACAGTGACACGGTGAAGAGTCGGGTTGAAACCTTACGCGGCCTTTGGTCGTCGCAGTTTATGCCACAGCAAAAAGTGACTGTGTTACTGATTGACACCCTGCATGCGGATCTTGCCGATCCGGCGATTGGTGCCTGGCGTAACATTAATTAATTAGCGGTCGTCGCCTGACGTCAACAGACTGGCAGGCGCTACAGGACGTGTTCAGAGAGTTCACTATGTCGGCAAACGAAAACCACACACCGAATGCCCTGCCTGCGGGTTACCGGTTTAATGAATTTGAAATCAAGGAAGTGATTGGCGGCGGCGGCTTTGGCATTGTTTACCGTGCCTGGGACCATCAGCTGGAACGCACCATCGCCATCAAAGAGTACATGCCCGTCTCGCTGGCAGTACGTGCCGCGGATCTGTCACTGGAGTTGCGCGGCGAACGTTTCCAGAAACTGTTCAATGCCGGACGTAACAGCTTTATTCAGGAAGCCCGTCTGCTGGCACGCTTCAATCATCCCGGCCTGCTGCACGTGTTGCGCTTCTGGGAAGAGAACGGCACCGCCTACATGGGCACACTCTACTACAGCGGGATGACATTAAAAGAGTGGCAGGTGACCAGCCCGGACAGTATCGATGAGTCCTGGATTCGTCGGCTGTTACCGCCGCTGTTTGGCGCAATTAATACCATCCATACCGCCGGTTATCTGCACCGTGATATTTCGCTGGATAACATCCAAATCCAGGAAAATCAGCTGCCGGTGTTACTCGATTTTGGTTCAGCTCGCAAGGAGATCGGCAATCTCTCTGATGAAACCGAAATCATGCTGAAGCCCGGCTTTGCCCCGATTGAGCAATACAGCGAAGAAGGTGAGGTAGAGCAAGGCCCCTGGACCGATATCTATGCGCTAGGCGCGGTGCTGCACAATCTGATTACCGGCCACGCGCCGCCTGTCAGCGTGGTGCGCTGCATCGAGGATAACTATCAACCCTTGGTTGAACGCAAGCCAGCAGGCTATTCGCTGCCGCTACTGCATGCTATCGACTGTGCGCTGGCAATGAAACCCGGTGACCGTCCGCAGAGTATTGATGCGTTTGCCAGCCTGATCGATTTGCCGGTGAGTGACGTTGAAGCACTGGTCACCACCTTCCCGGTCACCGTAGAAGCCCCAACGCCTGAACCCGTCGCCGTAGTGCCGGTGCCTGAACCGCAGGTGATGGCGGTGAATCATGCCGCGGCGGCGATTGAACCTGTCACGCCACGCAACGTGCGTCGCCTTTCGCCTGGTCTGGTCGCCGCCGCGGCCATTGCCATTCTGGCCGTGGTGGTGGTGGTGTGGAAAACCAATCGCCACAGTGAAACCGCTCCGATAGCCGCGACCCCTTCTGCCTCAGCGCCGGTGGCGAGTCAGAGTGCGGCAGCCAGCGCGCCAGGTATGGCAACCGTCTATCTGCGCTTGCAGGAGGGCGAGAAAGTGCTGCTCAACGGCGAAGCGAAGGAGGTGAAACCCACCAGCAGTGGCTTTGCTTCACTCAATCTGGCGGCGGGAAGTTATCGAATTGAAGTGCAAAATGGCAGCCAGGTAATGAGTCAATCACTGACCATCGACAAACCCGGAACCTGGCTGATTAATCCGGGTAAACCGTAGTTAACGCGCTGCAGATTGCTGCAGCGCCCTCACCTCAGCGGCTAGACGCGTCAACGCGTCTTCCTGCATGCCGCGTTTACCCAACTCCTGTTCGAGGGAGTAGAGATACTGAGCATTGGTGCCCAATGGTCCGCTGGCCTGGGCAATCAACGGTGCGATGGTGCTGCGACAGGAATCTGCTTCATACAGCGGGTGACGCGGATCCATGATAAATACCAACGCCGTCACTTTGCGAGCATCGTCCAGTTCCAGTTCGCACCAGGTGGGCAGATAACAGCCGGTGATCATCTCGCGCTTCCACAGCAGCTCCAGCTCGTCATGCAGCCGCGCTTCAGGTAAACGAAAAGCCAGACCGCTGGTTGAACCGCCTTCTTTTAGCGCCAGCATTCGACCGGGCGTCGATACCGTGCCCCTGCCGGCGGTCAGACGCAGACAGAAAGCACGATGCCAGCCTTCGAGTCGTCCGGAAGCCACTTCTTCCGCCTCAAAAACCGGGTTCCACATCAGGGAGCCATAGCCAAAAATCCACACCGGGCTCTGGTCAGGGCGACAAGCCAGTGTGGCAGCGAGTGACGCGGCACGCTTTTCACAGCTCCACAGCAGCGCTTCGTCGATATCGCCAAACGATGTTTTACAATCCGCTTTTAAAAGAAATTCCCGGGTTAACAATGCGACCTCCTCTACTGCGCTGACATCCTGTCGGTTCGGCTCCTCAAAGATGATGTCTTACAGGCAACACGCGTTGCGTCGACTTAAGAGAAGACATTAATGCATTTTTAACAAAAGTTTCAAGATTGACCCCGATCACAAAGGGGAAATTCTTTGTAAATAGCATCGGCTGCCTGGCAGATAACTTGAATAGGGGGAATGAAAACAGTGAAGCGGGTCGCTATGACCCGCGAGTGTGGCTAGTGCTTAGGATGCCATTTGTCGTCATCGCCTTTGGCGTACTCATGCTTGACTGCTGCCCAGGCAACTTTGTGCGCAACCTGTTCACGTGATTCATCACCACGGCGGTCTTCTTCATCTTTATACTGATCCCAGGCGCTATTGAACGCCTTTTGATAAATGGTCTGAGCGTGATTTGGCAGGACATGGCGCACGCTGTCAGGCAATTCACGATTGGATGAATACGGCATGATTCCTCCTGATTTATGGATCCTATTAAGTCTGGAAGATAGCGGAAAAATTGCAAACATGTACTTTAGTTACACAAGGTTTTTTTAACCCCCAAAGCGCCAATAAACCGCATTCCAATCAGGTAAAAACAGGCATCATTTTATCAAAAGAGTGACATTACTATTTTTCAACAGCATGAAAATTAGATGTTATTGGTTGATAACACCTAATTTTGACGTGTTAGCATTAAAAACCTGACTAAGTAAAGTCGCGTAAAAAGCCTGAAACACAACTGTTGAAAAGTTACACTGCGCTGCGTCAGAAAAGTCATTATATTTATCAGGCACTGATCGCCTGTTTTGTTCTTTTTGCCGGAGAGGATGGTGAATGGCTACACATGAGAAAACCCGACATACCGAGTACTCACTGATTTTCCCGATTGTCGCGCTGACGGTGCTGAGCTTCTTTGGCGGTCAGACGGCATTATTGCCGGTTATCGGCATCAACCTGTTGGCGCTGGTCGCCATCCTTTGCAGTGCTTTCAGCGTGGTACGTCATGCTGACGTGCTGGCACACCGCCTGGGTGAACCCTATGGCTCGCTGATTTTGAGCCTCTCCGTAGTGATTCTGGAGGTCAGTTTGATCTCCGCCTTGATGGCCACCGGTGATGCCGCACCCGCGCTAATGCGCGACACGCTCTACTCCATCATCATGATTGTGACCGGCGGTCTGGTGGGCTTTGCGCTGCTGCTCGGCGGACGCAAATTCGCCACCCAATATGTCAATCTGGCGGGCGTAAAGCAGTACATGATTGCCATCTTCCCGCTGGCGATTCTGGTGCTGGTGTTTCCGAATGCGCTGCCAGGCGGTAACTTCACCACGGCTCAGGCGCTGATCATTGCCGCGATCTCCGCTGCGATGTACGGCGTGTTCCTGCTGATTCAGACCAAAACACATCAGAGCCTGTTTGTTTATGAGCATGAGGATGACGGTGACGATGGCGACCCGCATCACGGTAAACCTTCCGCGCATAGCTCACTGTGGCACACGGTATGGTTGATCATTCATCTGATCGCCGTGATCAGCGTGACCAAGATGAACGCCAACACGCTGGAGCATCTGCTGACAGAACTCAATGCACCTGAGCAGTTCACCGGTTTCCTGGTGGCGTTGCTGATTCTGTCGCCGGAGGGGTTAGGGGCAATCAAAGCGGTGTTAATGAACCAGGTACAGCGCGCGATGAACCTGTTCTTTGGTTCGGTATTAGCCACCATCTCCCTGACGGTGCCGGCGGTGAGCATCATCGCTACCCTGACCGGTCAGCAGCTGATATTTGGTCTTGAGCCACCACATATGGTGATCATGAGTGCCGCGCTGATTTTGTGCCATATTTCGTTCTCAACCGGGCGTACCAATGTGCTGAACGGCGCCGCGCATCTGGCTCTGTTCGCCGGCTATTTACTGACAATTATGCTGTAGCGTGCGACGCTCAGATTCAAAGCAAAAAAAGGCGCCCATCGGCGCCTTTCTTACATCTGGATAGCCCAATTAGTTGCTGGTATCCAGTTCCGGGAAGCTCTTCACCAGATCATCAATCGCTTTCATCTGCACCAGGAATGGCTCCAGCTTATCCAGCGGCAGCGCGGATGGACCGTCGCATTTCGCGCTGTTCGGCTCTGGGTGCGCTTCAATAAACAGACCGGCGATACCCACCGCCATACCCGCGCGAGCCAGTTCAGCGACCTGCGCACGACGTCCACCTGAAGCCGCACCGAATGGATCGCGCGTCTGCAGTGCGTGGGTCACGTCGAAAATCACCGGGCTGTTGTTGGTGACGTTCTTCATCACGTTGAAGCCCAGCATATCGACAACCAGGTTGTCATAACCGAAGTTGCTGCCACGGTCGCACAGGATCACTTTGTCGTTACCGCCTTCCGCGAATTTGTCGACAATGTTACCCATCTGGCCTGGGCTAACGAACTGCGGTTTCTTAACGTTGATGACTGCACCGGTTTTCGCCATCGCTTCCACCAGATCGGTCTGACGCGCCAGGAACGCAGGCAGCTGAATCACATCAACGACATCCGCCACCGGCTGCGCCTGTGAAGCTTCATGCACATCAGTGATGATTTTCACGCCGAACGCCTGTTTCAGCTCCTGGAAAATCTTCATGCCCTCTTCCAGACCCGGACCACGGTAGGATTTGATGGAAGAGCGGTTAGCTTTGTCAAAAGAGGCTTTGAACACGTAAGGGATACCGAGTTTGTCGGTCACTTTTACATAGTGTTCGCAAATACGCATGGCGAGGTCGCGCGATTCCAGCACGTTCATGCCACCAAAGAGAACAAATGGCAGATCGTTTGCGACCTTGATATCGCCGATATTTACTACTTTCTGAGTCATGCCCTTTCCTTATTGTCGAGATGACGCTTAGTGCAGCGTCACCTGTTTCTGTTCAATTGCGTGAATCTGCACTTTAATCATTTCGCTGACCGGGTCTTCTGGACACTGTTCAACGAAGTAGGTCAAATCGGTCAGTGCGATATGTTCACACTCAAGCTGAGCGTAGATTAACCCCCGATCGCGGATTTCATAAGGGTCATCGGGATCAATTTGCAGCAGTACTTGGCTGACATTGAGCGCCAGTTCCATCTGCTTCTCTTCCATCAGCGCCGCTTTCAACGTATCCAGCATTTTACGCATCACGTTGATGGTTTTGGCTTCATCCAGATCATCATTGTAGAGCTTCGCGGTCGGGCTGATATTGCCCTTCAGCCACACTTCCAGCGTATGTGTATCCAGCGTTTCGCCGTTGAAAGGGTTGATCAACCACATTTCACCGTCCAGCCAGTCTGCACGCAGAATCAACTGAGTGGGGAAAATCACCGGGATCAGCGGCAGCTCCAGCTCGTCGGCGATGTGTAACAGAATCACCCCCAGCGATACGGCGGTGCCCTGTCGGCTCTTCAGCACTTTATCGATCCACAGCGCATCGGACAAATTGTAGACGCCGCTGGCGCCACCAAAGCCCCACTGGCGATAAAACAATTCAAGCAACTTGCCCAGTTGCAAGTCGGCATCCTGTTCGCTGCTGACGTATTCCCGTGCTTCTTCAACTAATGCCGCCAGCTGTTGCTGAACGGATGGGGCAGAAAAATCATTGCGTATGGCGCAGGTTGCGCCAATCACCGCTTCACTCAACGGTGTTTCACTGTAATCAACTAGCTCTGGCGAGGTCATGCTATCCCCAATAACGGCATTTTGGTCATCGCCAGCTTAATCACAAACAGCAGTGCTACGATTGCAATCAGACAAGCGATCCAACGTGTCCCCATCTTGCGTGGGCGACGGCTCAATGCCACGGAACCTAAGGCGATGTAGATAATAACCCCTAACAGCTTCTCCGTCAGCCAGCTTCCTTGTGGTGAGAACGGATAAAAGTGTGTGATCACCACCAGCCACACGCCACTGAGCAGTAAAAAGGTGTCATTAATATGCGGCGCAATGCGTACCCAGCGGCGCTGAAGCATCGCTGAACCGGTGGTTAACCAGTAAAAGCGCAGCAGAAACAAGCTGATCGTCAACGCTACCGTCAGCAGGTGAAAATGTTTAACCAGCGGATACCAGCTTGCCATGGTGCTTCCTCAAATCAAAAAAATTGCCCAAGTGTGACGCGCGGATTGCCGCCATAATCGTTAATGCTGCTGACCTGCTGGTAGCCGTGCTGCGTCATGATCTCGCGCACCGCTTTATCCTGCTGCCAGCCGTGCTCCAGCAACAGCCAGCCGCCAGGCTGCAACCACTGTGGGGCACGGTGAATAATCAAACGTAAATCGGCCAGCCCGGCCTCGTCGGCGACCAGTGCGCTGAGCGGTTCAAAGCGCACATCTCCCTGCTGCAGATGTTCATCGGCGGCGTCGATATAAGGAGGATTACTGACGATGACATCGAAACGCTGAGCGGGAATGTCATTAAACCAGTGGCTAAGCAGGAAACGTGCATTGCTGATATGCAGTCGCTGAGCGTTCTCTTCAGCTAACGTTACAGCAGGTGGGATTCGATCGCAGCCCAGCACCTGGCAGTCAGGACGTTCACTCGCCAGCGCTAACGCGATAGCACCCGTGCCGGTGCCAAGATCGAGTAAGGAGGATGCGGTTGCAGGTATGCGGAGTAGCGCCTGCTCCACCAGCACTTCGGTGTCCGGTCGTGGAATCAAGGTGGCATCATTAACGCGCAGCGGCAGCGACCAAAACTCACGTTCGCCCACCAGATGCGCAATCGGTTCGCCGTTTACCCGACGCGCCAGAAGCGCATCGAGCAGGGCAAGCTGAGAGGCGTCCAGTTCGTGATCGTCAAACGCCACCAGCCAACTGCGTGATTTTCCCGTTACGAACCCCAGCAAAATCTCCGCATCCCGTTTCGGGCTGTCTCCGCCACAGAGCGCGACCACTGCGTGCTTGAGCCAGTGGCGAATCATCATCAATCCTGTCCAGCCAGCGCGGCCAGCTGATCGGCCTGATACTCCTGCACAATCGGCTCAATCAGCGTATCCAGCTTGCCTTCCATGGTTTCATCCAGGCGGTATAGCGTCAGGTTAATACGGTGATCGGTCACTCGTCCCTGCGGGAAGTTGTAAGTGCGGTTGCGGTCGGAACGATCGCCACTGCCTAACAGGTTACGGCGGGTTGAGGCTTCTGCCGCATTACGCTTAGCGGTTTCGGCGGCATGAATACGCGCACCTAACACCGCCAGCGCTTTGGCTTTGTTTTTGTGCTGCGAACGTTCGTCCTGGCACTCCACCACAATACCAGTGGGTAAGTGGGTAATACGAATCGCCGAGTCGGTGGTGTTAACGTGCTGACCACCAGCCCCTGAAGAACGGAAGGTATCGATTTTCAGATCGCCCGCGTTGATTTCTGGCATTTCTGCTTCAGGCAATTCCGGCATCACCGCCACGGTACAGGCAGAGGTATGAATACGGCCCTGTGATTCGGTTTCCGGTACACGCTGAACGCGATGACCGCCGGATTCAAACTTCAGGCGACCATAAGCGCCTTCACCATGAATACGTGCGATTACCTCTTTGTAGCCGCCGTGCTCACCTTCGTTGGCGCTGATGATCTCAACCTGCCAGCGGCGTGCTTCAGCATAACGGCTGTACATACGGAACAGATCGCCCGCGAAAATCGCCGCTTCGTCACCGCCTGTTCCGGCGCGCACTTCAACAAAGCAGGAACGTTCATCGTCAGGATCTTTCGGCAGCAGCAGCACCTGAAGCTGCTGCTCCAGACCTTCACGCTTCTCACGCGAGATTTTTAACTCTTCGTTAGCCATTTCGCGCATTTCAGGATCGTCGAGCATCATTTCAGCCGTTTCGATATCTTCCTGCACCTGCTGCCAGTCGCGGAAGCAACGGGTCACATCGGTCAACTGTGCATATTCGCGTGATAACGCGCGAAAACGTTCCTGATCGCCAATGACGCCGGCATCGCCCAGCAACGCTTCAACTTCTTCGTGGCGTTCCTGGAGGGCTTCCAGCTTGGCAACAATAGAGCTCTTCATGTAATAGAGGGTATCCCAGTGATAGGTCGTGACAGATCAGATTACTCTAAACCGAGGCTGTCACGTAAGATCTGCAGGCGTTCGCTGTCGCCATCGCGCGCGGCCTGCTGCAGTGATTTGGTTGGTGCATGAATAAGACGGTTGGTCAGCTTGTGCGCTAACTCTTGCAAGACTTTCTCGGCATCCGCGCCCTGACGCAGCGCGGCAATCGCACGCTCCTGCAACTCGGCACGCACGTCGTCAGCCTGTGAGCGGTATTCGCGAATGGTGTCGCCCGCGCTTTGCGCACGCAGCCACGCCATAAATTCGCCACTTTCCTGTACAACAATGCTTTCGGCCTGGACGGCAGCGGCTTTGCGTTGTGCCATATTCTGCTCGATGATCGCTTGCAGATCATCGACGCTATACAAATAGGCGTTCGCCAGCTTGCCCACTTCAGGTTCGACATCACGTGGTACGGCGATATCCACCAGCAGCATCGGCTGGTTGCGACGTGCTTTCAACGCGCGCTCCACCATGCCTTTGCCAATAATCGGCAGCGGGCTGGCGGTAGAAGAAATAATGATATCCGCATCGGCGAGGCGCGTTTCAATATCGCCCAACCCAATCACTTCGGCGCCCACTTCATCGGCCAGCAACTGTGCACGCTCGCGCGTGCGGTTGGCGATCATCAACTTCTGCACTTTATGTTCACGCAGATGACGCGCCACTAACTCGATGGTTTCCCCGGCGCCCACCAGCAACACATTTACCGTGCTGAGTGATTCGAAGATTTGACGCGCCAGAGAACAGGCGGCGAAGGCGACAGAGACCGCGCTGGCACCGATTTCAGTTTCGGTGCGAACACGTTTGGCGACGGAGAAGGTTTTCTGGAACATGCGTTCCAGCTCGCTGCTTAGCGCATGGTCACGCGAAGAATCAGCATGGGCCTTTTTCACCTGGCCGAGAATTTGCGGTTCGCCCAATACCAGCGAATCCAGACCGCTGGCCACGCGCATCAGATGGCTGACGGCGGCGTTGTCCTGATGCCAGTAAAGGCTGGCGCGGACATCCTCTTCACGCAGATCGTGATACTCGCACAACCAGCGCACCAACCTCTCCTGCAAATCTGTCTGCTGCTCTACGCTGAGATAGAGTTCAGTACGATTACAGGTTGAGAGCACCACACCACTCTGAACCATCGGCTGAGATAGCAGGCTATTCAGAGCCTGATCCAGCGTGTCTGGCAGAAACGCAACGCGTTCGCGCAGCGCAACAGGTGCGGTTTTGTGGTTGATTCCGAGAGCAAGCAGCGTCATGGTGATTCGGGTTGGGATGTCCCAATATTTGTCAGGGCTTTGTGAGGCGCATTCTACAAGATGCCACAGATCAAGAAAAGCCATACAAAGGCTATGACTGTAATAAGATTAAACTGATCGTGCGCAATTATCCTTACATCGGCATTGACGGCATAGTATTGGATGGTTAGCGTTACCGGTTACGAAGTAAAAACGTGTCTGAGGAGACGACCACGTGATGCATTTGCCCCCGCGCAAGCTGTTGCGCCTTTTGCCCCTTGCCAGCGTATTGCTGGCTGCTTGTAGCATCAACAAACCACAAGGTCCAGGCCCCAGCACCACCTCACCGCAATGGCAGCAGCATCAACAAGCCGTTGAGAAAATCAGCCAATATCAAACGCGTGGCGCCTTTGCTTATCTCTCTGACAAGCAAAAAGTTTATGCGCGCTTTAACTGGCAGCAAACTGCCGCCGATCGCTATCGTCTGTTATTAACTAATCCATTGGGCAGCACCGAGTTGCAACTTGATGCGCAGGGTTCGGTGGTGCAAATCGTCGATAACAAAGGCAAGCGCTATGTGAGCAATGACGCTGAGAAGATGATTTCACAGTTGACCGGCATGGATATCCCACTGGCGAATCTGCGTCAGTGGATGATGGGTCTGCCGGGTGATGCCAAGGATTATCAGCTCAACAGCAGCTATCAGTTGCAGAGTGTGAATTACAGCCGTAATGGCCAGCAGTGGAAAGTGAACATCGCTGATTATGACAGCAAGGTCAATCCACCGCTGCCGGCCAACCTGGAACTGACAGAAGGTGGTCAGCGTATCAAACTGCGCATGGATAGTTGGACCACGCAATGATCACCACCTGGCCTGCTCCGGCAAAACTGAATCTGTTTCTCTACATTACTGGCCGTCGTGCTGACGGCTACCACAATCTGCAAACGCTGTTTCAGTTTCTTGATCACGGCGACACGCTGGAAATCACGCCTGATAGCAGCGGGAACATTACGCTGTTAACGCCTCTGGCGGGCGTTGCCGACGACGAGAACCTGATCGTGCGGGCGGCGCGGATGTTAAAACAGGCAGCGGCCGTTCGCGGTACGCTGCCCGAAAACGCGGGTGCGCAAATTGCGCTGGAGAAACGCCTGCCGATGGGTGGCGGTCTCGGCGGAGGCTCATCTGACGCCGCGACCGTGCTGGTGGCGCTCAACCATTTGTGGAGAACCGGTCTTAACGTGGATGAGTTAGCCACGCTGGGTATCAAGCTCGGTGCCGATGTTCCGGTGTTTGTGCGCGGTCACGCTGCCTTTGCTGAAGGGATTGGCGAAGAGATTCAGCCCGCCGAACCGGAAGAAAAATGGTATCTGGTGGCGCATCCTGGCATCAGCATCGGCACGCCGGATATCTTTCGCGATCCTGACTTGACGCGCAATTCACCGATACGCACATTAGATGAACTGTTACAGCGTCCTTTTCACAATGATTGTGAAGCTGTGGCAAGAAAACGTTTTCGCGAGGTTGATGCGCTGCTTTCCTGGCTGCTAGAATACGCGCCGTCGCGCCTGACCGGGACGGGAGCTTGTGTGTTTGCTGAATTTAACACCGAGTCCGCTGCTCGTCAGGTGCTGGAGCTTGCCCCGAAATGGATTAACGGATTTGTGGCTCGCGGGCTTAATCACTCGCCGTTGCAACGTACCCTTTCCGGGCTCTAAGCGTTTGCGTGACAGTGCCACCCTGTTCCAGGCACTGCACGTGACGCATTAACACACACGTATGAACGACTTCAAAAGTATTCGCCGGTTACTTTTGAAACGTTCATTCTCTGGACGCCAAGCCTGAGGTTCTTCTCGTGCCTGATATGAAGCTATTTGCTGGTAACGCCACCCCGGAACTAGCACAACGTATTGCCAACCGCCTTTACACTAGCCTCGGAGACGCCGCTGTCGGCCGTTTCAGTGATGGTGAAGTAAGTGTACAGATCAACGAAAATGTACGCGGTGGTGATATTTTCATCATCCAGTCCACCTGTGCCCCCACCAATGATAATCTGATGGAGCTGGTTGTGATGGTCGACGCGTTGCGTCGGGCTTCTGCTGGTCGTATTACTGCTGTTATCCCTTACTTTGGTTATGCCCGTCAGGACCGCCGCGTGCGTTCTGCTCGTGTGCCTATCACCGCCAAAGTGGTCGCCGATTTCCTCTCCAGCGTAGGTGTTGACCGTGTTCTGACGGTTGATCTGCACGCCGAACAGATTCAGGGCTTCTTCGATGTCCCGGTTGATAACGTGTTCGGTAGCCCAATCCTGCTGGAAGATATGCTGCAGATTGGCCTGGAAAACCCGATTGTGGTTTCCCCGGACATCGGCGGCGTCGTGCGTGCGCGTGCTATTGCTAAACTGCTCAATGACACTGACATGGCTATCATCGATAAACGTCGCCCGCGTGCGAACGTTTCTCAGGTGATGCACATCATCGGTGACGTGGCGGGTCGTGACTGTGTACTGGTCGACGATATGATCGACACCGGCGGTACGCTGTGCAAAGCAGCTGAAGCGTTGAAAGAACGCGGTGCGAAACGTGTCTTCGCTTATGCGACTCACCCCATCTTCTCTGGCAACGCGGTGGAAAACCTGCGTAAGTCAGTGATCGATCAGGTTATCGTGTGCGATACCATTCCACTGTCAGACGAGATGAAAGCGTTGCCAATCGTGCGTACCTTAACGCTCTCTGGCATGCTGGCCGAAGCGATTCGCCGTATCAGTAACGAAGAGTCCATCTCCGCAATGTTCGAACATTAATACATTGCATGAAACCGGGCCCCGCGCCCGGTTTTTATTTCTGACCATCCGCTTCATTTACCGATTAAGCCGCTTTCTGCGCAGATATTTTCGCGATAAATTTCGTTAAAACTCGCTATTCTCCCTGCCTTACACTCTTTTCAAACGACATGCGATGCTTAGCTTTAGCGGGCCATTGATTAGTGGTATTTTCTCCACACTTTTTTCTGAGAACTCCGACCACTATGACTCTCGACATCTACACGCTGTTTGTTTGCGAGCTCTATGTGCTGGGGTTTTTGAGCATTATTTTGGTGTTCGCCTGGGTAGGTGCACAGTACGATCGCGTGCTGGGGTTCACTACGCTGGCGCTCACATTGACCCTGATGGCGGTCTTCCTCAGCAGTCTGCGCAGTGCTGGCTTTGTTTTTCTCCCTATTGCTGTCGGCAACGTGGTGATGCTGCTGGCCTACGGCAATCTGCTCAATGCTTTTCGTGCTTTCTGCAATAAACCCTTAGGCTTCAGCTGGTTAGCAGGCGCACTGTTATGGGCCATTCTTTGCACGTTCCCACAGTTTTATGCCAGTCAGCCTAAACGCGTTTTAGTGCTGTGCCTGCTGTGCATCATATACACTGGCGCACTGATAAGGTTGTTATGGCAATCGCGCGATGCCCTGCAAGTGACTTTTTGGCCCGCGCAGATGTTGCTGTGGATCCATCTGTTGTTTCACGTGGCGCGTATCTTCCTTGATGACGCCATCGCTACGCCAGTGCGCGGCGCAATAGCAGGCTCGAGTTTTTCGGTTTATGTGATTCTGGAGTCCATTCTGTTTGTGATTGGCCTGACTTTTACCATTCTGGCGATGGTCAACGAACGCACGCAGATAGCTCACAAACGCGCTTCGCTTCACGATCCCCTGACCAGCGTCTGGAATCGTCGCGCCCTGTTCGAGCAAGCCGACAGATTAGTGTTACGCAACACGCGTAATCCGCAACCCCTGGTTTACTCGGCCGTGCTGTTTGATCTCGACCATTTCAAAGGCATCAACGATCGTTACGGCCATCTGCAGGGTGACCGCGTATTGATCGATTTTTGTCAGGTGGTGCAGGCGTTATTACCCGCAGAGGGTCACTTCGCCCGTTTAGGTGGCGAAGAGTTTGCGGCGATTATACCCGGCGATAGTGAAGCTGCGGAACGTGTGTGTGAGCGAATCCGACTGGCCACGCAGCTCTCACAGCCTAACGATGTTTGCTACACGGTGAGTATTGGCTATGCCACCGCTCATCATCGCGATCACACCTTCCCAACTTTACTCGGGCTGGCAGATGAAGCGTTGTATCGTGCCAAAGCCAGTGGCCGTAACCGCGTCGAGCGTTATTTCATGCAGTTACAGCCTATGCAGGAAGCGGCTCTCTCTTAATGTGAGGAGTGATCGCGGCGGCAGCGTTTGTCACCGTAATGGCGCAACCAGAAGTAACGGTCTTCAACACGCTCACGTCCACTGACACGCGCGCCGACCAGCCACAGCAGTGCCCCGACAAAGATACTGAACATGGCACCATGGGCAAGGAATTGCGGCAGGTTTAACGCAGGCAGCTGATTAATAATGGAATAGCCGACGCCTAACACCATCGTCAGTAAACCTAAACACATCAGGCCATTACCTAAATAGCGGCATTGTTGACGTTTCATGATTCACCCCATCCTTATGAAAAAGCAAAACAGCACGTATGGTTAACTTGTCATAAGTTTAGGCAATGACCGCAGGTTAAGTTGCGGACAGGATCACACATCCTTCACAATCTCTGACATTTCTTTACGGCCAGAGGCTTGATTTCGATAGAAATTGATAAGTCACTCAGAGGTATCATCTGTGCTCAGCACCCTTTGTCATCGCCGCTTGCAGGCAGTAAACTATCGCCCTTTCCGCAGCAAGACAGGATAAACATCGTGAGCAGCATTAAACTGATTGTGGGGCTGGCCAATCCCGGCGCTGAATACGCCGCAACGCGTCATAACGCGGGTGCCTGGTATGTGGATTTGCTGGCCGAAAGACATAATCAGTCGTTAAAAGAAGAGCCAAAATTTTTCGGCTATACCGCGCGCCTGTCACTGGCGGGTGAAGATGTGCGCCTGTTGGTGCCCACCACCTTTATGAATCTCAGCGGCAAAGCGGTGGGCGCGATGGCGACGTTTTATCGCATCGCACCGGAAGAGATTTTAGTGGCACACGATGAACTGGATCTGCCTCCGGGCATCGCCAAATTTAAACAGGGCGGTGGTCACGGCGGACACAACGGTCTGAAAGACATCATCAGTAAGCTGGGCAATAACAACAATTTCCATCGCCTGCGGGTTGGCATCGGCCATCCCGGCGATCGTAATAAAGTCACCGGCTTCGTGCTGGGTAAACCCCCAGCCAGCGAGCAAAAGCTGATTGATGATGCCGTGGATGAAGCGGTGCGCTGTACTGAGTTGTGGCTGAAAGAAGACAAAATCAAGGCGATGAACCGCCTGCATGCGTTCAAGGCTGGCTAAGGCCAATTCCCGCGCCGCAGAAGGCAATTCTGTGTATAATGCGCGAAATTTTTTGAATCTGTCGGCGCTGCCAGTCAGTGCCGCACACTCAGTGAGAAAGGTAATCAGACCATGGGATTTAAATGCGGTATTGTGGGCCTGCCGAACGTCGGTAAATCCACCCTGTTCAACGCGCTGACCAAAGCGGGTATCGAAGCAGCCAACTTTCCGTTCTGCACCATCGAGCCTAACACCGGTGTGGTGCCAATGCCCGATCTGCGCCTCGATCAGCTGAGCGAAATCGTTAAGCCGCAGCGTGTTGTGCCGACCACCATGGAATTCGTCGATATCGCCGGTCTGGTGAAAGGCGCATCCAAAGGTGAAGGTCTGGGTAACCAGTTCCTGACCAACATCCGTGAAACCGAAGCTATCGGCCACGTGGTGCGTTGCTTCGAGAACGACAATATTATTCACGTTTCCGGCAAAGTGAACCCGGCGGAAGATATTGACGTCATCAACACTGAGCTGGCGCTGTCCGATCTGGATACCTGTGAACGTGCCATTCAGCGTTGCCAGAAGAAAGCCAAAGGCGGCGACAAAGATGCTAAAGCTGAACTGGCTGCATTAGAGAAGTGCCTGCCGCACCTGTCCGAAGCTGGCATGTTGCGCGCGCTGAAACTGGATGCAGACGAGAAAGCGGCCATCCGCTACCTGAGCTTCCTGACCCTGAAGCCAACCATGTATATCGCCAACGTTAACGAAGACGGTTTTGAAAATAACCCGTACCTCGATCAGGTGCGTGCGATTGCGGAAGCCGAAGGTTCAGTGGTGGTGCCAGTGTGCGCAGCCGTTGAATCCGACATTGCTGAGCTGGATGACGAAGAACGTGACGAATTCATGGCGGAGTTGGGTCTGGAAGAACCGGGTCTGAACCGCGTGATCCGTGCAGGTTATGCCCTGCTCAACCTGCAAACTTACTTCACCGCTGGCGTGAAAGAAGTACGTGCCTGGACCATCCCTGTGGGTGCCACCGCGCCGCAGGCTGCCGGTAAAATTCACACCGACTTCGAGAAAGGCTTTATCCGCGCACAAACCATCGCGTTTGATGACTTTGTTACCTACAAAGGTGAGCAAGGCGCGAAAGAAGCCGGCAAGATGCGCTCGGAAGGTAAAGAGTACATCGTGAAAGATGGCGACGTGATGAACTTCCTGTTCAACGTCTAAATAACATGTGTTGTCTCATGAGGTTTCATTCAATCTCATGACTTTCACAAAAAATGATTAAATCCACGCATTTGCGTGGATTTGTCGTTTCATAGCGTCTCAAATGATTCCGTAGAAGCGCAGTCAAAAATGAGTACGTAGGTGAGTACATCAAACTTCCATCTTTATTTTTAGTGAGTACAATAACGGTATAATAAATATACAAGGAATCGTTATGCTCACTGATACTCAATGCCGCACAGCAAAAGCGAAAGAAAAGCTCTATCGTCTAAACGATTTCAATGGCTTATACCTCGAAGTTAAACCTAATGGCAAAAAGGCGTGGCGCTATCGGTTTAAATTTAACGGTAAATCCAGCATGTTTGCGCTGGGTGAGTACCCGACGGTTAAACTTGCCGAAGCTCGCGAGAAATGCGAGCAAGCGCGTAAACAAGTCGCGAATGGAGTTAGCCCTACTCAGGCTCGCCAGTTAGATAAGATCCGCAAGGTCAATGACGCATCCAACACCTTTGAGCTAGTTGCTAAAGAGTGGTTGCAGATGAAAGACTGGGCCGAAATCACCAAAATGCGGCGACTAGATATGCTTAAACGTGTGGTTTTCCCCGCAATAGGAAAGCTCCCAGTCAGGGAAATAACCCCGCACCACATCTTAAAAATTCTTCAGGAAACTGCTAAGCGCGGTGCTCCGTCCGTTGCCGCTGAAGCCCGCCGCACCATTTCATCGGTTTTTGAGCTAGCAGTAGCGACGCTCAGAGCTGATAGCGATCCTGTCTGGCCAGTACGTAAGGCGATCCCGGCAAATAAAACGCAGCACAAACAGGCATTGTCTCTGCAGCAAATCGGGAAGTTATTAGGGTGTTTTGACAACAGTCGCGGCTCATACCAGGTTAATTATTGCATGTGGTTAATGTGGTGGACGCTAGCGCGTCCAGCCGAAGCCACCGAAGCAGCATGGGCCGAATTCGATCTTGATAACGCATTATGGATCATTCCGGCAACGCGCATGAAAGCTCGTAAGGAACATGTTATTCCCCTTCCCTACCAAGCAGTCAAAATGCTCAAAACGCTGCAAGGATTAACCGGGCATCGTCAGCATCTATTTCCAGGCAGAGATAATCCGCTAGGGCCAATGACATCACACTCTCTGCGTCAGCTACTGAAAAGCCTCGGCTGGGGTGGTATTTATAGCCCACATGCTACCAGAACAACAGGCAGTACACGTTTAAACGAGATGGGCTATCGACCTGATGCTATCGAGGCTCAACTTGCCCATGCTGATACCAATAATGTTCGCCGCGCATACAACCATGCAACTTATCTTGATGAGCGTAAAGTGATGATGCAGGGATGGGCTGATAAGCTTGATGAATGGGTAAGATGCGCTGATAGCAAGACTACTGTTTCGTAAACGATGATGCATTGGTGTGTTATGCATGATAAATAAAGAATTATTTAATATAATTAATAAAAGCAGCACTTTAACCTACACTAAATTAACCACAAGAGTTAGTAACGGTCTTGATGCCTTTTCATCGCTGAAAGTGTAAGGATTACGCTGAAAAATCTATAATTGAGTTTAGTACCGAAGGCCACAAAAAATCCCTAAACACTCCTATCTCAATGTTAATTTTAGTTTATGCTTACCCTGAAATAACTTTAGAAACACATAAAAAAGTACTTTGAAACGAGTATTAAATTTAGAGAAAATTCAAATGGCAAAAACTCTTGAAGCCCATGACAAATTAATTCGTGAAATATTTGAAGGCAGCTATCAATTCGAAATACCAGATTATCAACGCCCGTACGCGTGGACAACTGAGCAAGCTTCAGAATTGTTCGATGATTTGTACTCTTCGATGCAAGACACACGAGTTTCAGGGGCAAATAGCCAATACTTTCTAGGTAGCATCGTTCTGATCAAAAATGATCGGGAACCTAAGTCCTTCGTAGTTGATGGGCAACAACGTCTCTCTACACTTACAATATTATTCGCTGTTCTGCGTGCAGTGATGCCAGAGGCTGCCGACGACATCACCGATTTTCTCTACAAAAAAGGAAAGTTCAGCTTAGGGGAGAAAAACGAATACAGGTTGATAGCCAGAGAGGAAGATGCCGACTTCTTTCGCGCTAATATTCAAGAGGCGGGTGGTATTGAAAAATTGGTAGCAAGCACAGAAAAACTCGAAGACAGCCGCCTTAGATATCGTGAGAATACAACTCTACTCCTCAATAAAGCAAGGGTGCTGCCACAAGCCGACCTTATTGCTTTATGGAAATTTTTAGCTAATGATTGCTCGTTGGTTGTCATTTCTACTCCAGACCTCGATGCCGCATATCGCATCTTCTCCGTACTTAATAATAGAGGATTAGATCTGGCTCCGATCGATATCATCAAAGCACAAATACTCGGGCTACTCCGTACTAAGGAAGGAGAAATCAAAAGCCGCATTTATGCTAAAGAGTGGAGTCGTATTGAAAGTTCGTTGGGGCGAGAGGCATTTAGTGATCTGTTTAGCCATATTCGCAGTATTTATGCGAAGAAAAAGCAAAAATTCATATTGGTCAGAGAGTTTCAGGAATATGTCCCCGAATACAATACTCCTGCAGCTTTAATTGACAATGTTATTATGCCTTACGCTGAGGTGTGGAGTTCTATACGAAACGCTGATTTTGAGGCAATTGAACATGCCGAAACTATAAATGATTATCTGTCATGGCTAAATCGCGTTGATTTCAAAGATTGGGTACCTCCAGCATTAGTCTACTTCAAACGATTTAGACATCATCCCAAAAACCTCATGCTTTTTTTGAAAAAATTAGAACGTTTGACCTTTTTCCTGCTTGTTACAAAAGTTGGTATTAATGAGCGTATTGACACTTTCGCTGCGCTAATTAAGGAGATTGAGCCAAAAGCATATCAAGGAGAGGTTGACGTTCTCCAGGCATTAGATCTTACTGACTTACAAAAGAGGGACTTTATCTCTGCCCTTGATGGTGATATTTACCGCAAGCTCACCAAAGCCAGAATGACGATATTTTTACGTCTTGAAGCATTAGTCAGTGATGGCAGTAAAAAACAGGTTTTCGACTATCTTTCTTTAGAACATGTCTTACCGCAAAATCCTCCTCTAACATCAGAGTGGATGAACTGGTTTCCTGACGCTGAAGAACGAGATTATTGGACACACCGTCTCGCTAATCTGGTCCCTTTACACATTCGCAAGAATCCAGCTGCTAGCAACTATGATTTTGCTACAAAAAAAAATGTTTATTTTAAGGGAAAAGGAGTCGCATCTCCTTTCGTTTTAACCCAAGAAGTGAGGTCTGAAATGGAATGGACACCAGAAATTTTAACGAAGCGGCAAAAACTTTTACTACATGTTTTACAAAAGCATTGGCAACTTGAGATGCAATGAGCGATTGAAAAAACCGGATAAACATTGATTAATTAACTTATGGAGTCAGGGAGATTTTACTCTGACTTTTTAACAAAAGATGCCATCATTGAAATGTATAACAACCATTATAAACTTAGGATAAATAGAAAAATCCTTTCAATTTGGCCATTAGCATGTCACTAGGGTATTCTTTTATCCATATTGATAAATACCATCACATATTCACCCTAAGCCCCGCAAAGGAAATAACCAGGCACTAAATAAAAAAATGTGATACACCTAAAACTAGCTAATTAGGAAAAACAAAAAAAATAACTATCGACTTGCAAACTCAGGCTCATAAAAATGCATAGCACAAAATGATTACACACTTAAACAATAAATAACCAATAACTCCATTCTCAGAAAGTGAAAAAAATAAAAAGAGTCACTGTTGAACACTTTCAACCTAAGAAAAATGGATGTCATAAACAACCGTTAAATATTGATCACACCCCCCCCGCCCTAATTTTAATAAAAATTAAAAGCAAATATAATGCTCTTAAAAAAGTCAGGCAAAAACTTCAATCATGCCACGTCCAAACTTCTGTCAATCAAATAGTCTTCTGCTCCAAGTTTTATAAGCTGAGCTCTTATTGCACGGCTGAATGGTGCATCAGCACGGGTTTTTGCCTTTAGCTGTTCAATTTGACGTTCAATTGTTCTCATAGGTGCCTCATCACCCATAAGATAAAAATCCGCAACGCTTTGGTGTATAGTTTCAAGAAGCTCTTTTGCTTCTTTCATGATCTGAAATCGTGCCTCACGCATTCTCTCAAAATTAAGGCCGTAAATAATTGCTGACTGTTGAATTCTTAATGCTGCCTGCCCAATACAGTGCCTGCTTGAAGTGAATCTACCACTATCGTCATAGTCTATATAAGTGAGGTCGGTTTGAACTACTGGATCTAGAAGCATTACTTTTTCATCAGTTATGCAACGATTATCCCAAGTTGCCTTAGAACTACCTGTCAGAAGTGGGAACCAATTTCCTTTTCCTACGGTAATACCAGACAGATCGGTATTTAGACGATTACAGTTCTGAGCTGATAGTCTGAAATTTTCCCAGTCAAATGCAAGCCATGCATAACCTTCTGCATCGATTAAATTTTCTTCTCTTTTTGCTTCTGCTTTAGGTCTGAAGTGATCTACGTCAAAATTTGCACCTGCATCTTTAGCCTCAGAATACCAGCATTTTCCATAAGACATTTTGGCTAAATATTTAGCAAAGCCTCTCCATATATGAGACTTTTTTTTAATAAAATCTTTTCTTTGCTCGACTGGTAATCTTTCCAACTCATTTTGAGCGCGTTGAGCGACATCAAATACCTTTTCTGGAATCAGCGATGCATCTCGTTTGATATAAATCATTCGCCAACCTTTTTAGCTTGAAGTATTTGGATAACTTTTTTCATTGCTTCTCGTCTGTGAGCTGCATCATCGGGAGTCAAAGGTGGTTTATCACTGTACGTAAGATCTTTCCATGCTAAAAGAAAATCGCTATATAATGGGTCTCGGTTTTCGAATGAAAAGCCCAACCTATTTAGTTCATCATTGAGAATATCCAATTGGGTATTCTGAGCTGTAGTTCGTGCTTCAATATGGGACAGTTCGTTCCTATCGTCCAATAACTTTTGAGTCTCTAAGTCCAATGTTGTATTTAGACCAAAAATCTCAGTAAGTGTGCCCATAAAGCCCGCGCCACGGGGATCTAGATAAGGTTCTTGCGAATGTACACAATGTTTTTCATCACGCCACATTACTTGAACTTGTTGTTTTTTCAGTTCAGCAATGGCTAGAGGGTGATGAGTGACCATCAATAAATGGCAAGTTTCATGATTAGGTACAAATTCTCGCAAGAATTTAAGATATTTCACAGCCCATGAAGGGTTAAGATGTGTGTCAGGCTCATCAAGCAAAAATAATGAGTCTTTACCGCCTGTAAACTGAAGTAATCCCAATACAGTTAGTAATTGTTGCTCGCCTTCACTGAGCTCCTGAAATGTTATTGGTTCTTGAGTGTAAGTTACTTTAACCCGGACATGAACTTCCGAGATAATTTCAGAAAGCACTGTACTTTCAAGCATTTTAAAAAAAACGCTCGGTGTTAACTGTTTTGCTATTTCATGAAGAGCCTCTACAGAAGGAAGAAATATATGAACGAAGTCATTTTTCTGTTTTTTTCCCGTAAGACTAGTACCCTCATTTCGGTTAATCTTTAACGGAGCTAAAGCGTGGGGGTAAATTAAATCAATGAATTTTCGGACGACACCATCAGCCCCCCAAAACATGTCATCTTTATCTCTTTCCCACGCAGGCCGCCTTAAAACAAAATGTATTGAGTCAAGGCTTTCAATACCGAGTTCTCTCTTTAAAAAAATGCGTTCTTTTTCGAATTTAGGGCTAAGAAAAAAAGCCATTAAAACAAATTGGCTATGGAAAGACTTAGCATAAAATAGGGTTCTAATATCATCTTTCAGATCAAGCTTGTTATAAAGTAACTCCCGATAATAATCATCACGATGTTTTCGGAAATATTTTTCTAATCTATCTGAAGGACCTGAATAGTAGGCGAACAGAAAGTTAGGAAGATACTCAGCTTGTTTAGTGTTTTTATCACGTTTAACTTTAGAAAAGGGGATAAGCTTATAATCTGTTTGACTACTATGTTTATCTTTGACAAACACCTGATATTGCTTAGCTAACGTTCCGCGACTTGGATCAGCATCGACTTTTACGTCATACCACTTAGTCCCCCCCTCCTTGCCAAGTTGAAAATCTAACTCATAAGAAAAAATTGGCGCTTCACCTAAGTCAAGATTGCGAAATATAGATACTAATGCTTCGATAACGTTGGATTTACCGGAGCCATTACGTCCTACCACCACAGTCATTAAATGATTTTCGTCGAAGTCTACCAGCACATTCTCTAGGTTTTTAAAGCGTGAGCGAATATGCAACTTGTCAACTTTCATGGACTGTCCTTAGTTTTGCTTCAATCGTTGAGAGTTGTCACAGATAGAGTGAACCAGTCTTGACCATTTTCATCACGATCAAGTTTTACAATGGATTTTTTTAATACAAGAGCATCTCTAATATCCAAAAAAAACCGTTCCAATTGCTCAGTATTGACATCACTGGGGTATCCAGTCGCCGATAGCAATTGCTGACCGCTAAGAGGCTTTCCAGCTTGTTTTAAAGCGTCGACCACGGTGAGATTTTTTTTGCTCATACCACTACCTTTTGTCTTTTTTACTGTAGTGCGCTTTGGCTTTGGCTGGCTTTTAAAAACTTCACACTCAATCTTTATTTTTTTCAACAAAGCGTCAGCACTATTAACGCCTGAAATAAGTTTAGAGTTGGCTATGCGCCAGTCAGAAGTAAGCTCACCACGAAAGGCTTTGGCCAGGATGGATTGGGTTAATTTATTGACGCGCAGTAAGGCAGAGCTACTTTTTTGTAAAATAGCATCAGAAAAGGACAAAAGCTCTTCAACACGACGAACTATTTCGTTTTGTTCGTCTAAAGATGGAAAGGGAATTTTCATCGCATTAAGTATTTTCAAATTAATATTTTTTTGAGCTGTGGCAGGAGCAAAGTTCTCAAGATTAGACTTATTTACATCAATCAGATACTTGACAAATAAAACATTGCACATTTCCAATTTCGGTGTAAAGCCCACAATGCTATCAGGGAAACACGCATCAATCCCAAGAATCGAAGTGTCTGCAATATTAGCAGCAATTGTTATACAAAGAGTACCTTTGGGGAATAGCTTACTCTGTGAAAGCCCAAACTCACTATAATAATTTCCCGCCTTAGAAATATAACCATTGGAGTTGGCAACTTCTCCTGTTTGTATGAATGGATAGTTATCACCAAACAATCTAGGATCATTTCTAGGTCTATGTTTAGATTTTCCTCTAGCTAATTCTCCAACATCATTTAAACCTAGTTCGGTCCAATTTTCAGGATATCCTTTTTGGGAATACTCACCTCCCCGCCATGCCTCTGTCAACTTGCCGCTAACAGCTGCACTCAATACAGATTCGCGAAATCTCTTTAACATGTGAGGGATACGTTCAAGACGATCTTTGATTGTTTCAACCTGTGTTAATAACGTCGCGAGTTTTTCAGCGATAATTTTTTGCTCAACCAAAGGGGGGAGAGGGAATTCAAGAGAGTTAAGAACTTCTAAGCGGATTCCTTTGACTGTGGTCCCGGTTCCAAGCCCTTCAACTAGTCGAGAAATAGATCTATACCAGCCGACTAGGTAATCGCAATTAACACCACTTGCAGGAAACAATGCTTTTAAATCTTGGTTTATAGCTGAATCAAAATTAGCTTTGACGATCTTACCCAAGCTAATACGAGTTGCAATGATTGGCGTTCCCGCTGGAATAATATTCGTACTACTATCATTGACGGCATCTTCTGAGATGTGGTCTATAGTGTCGTTAATGATAATACTTCTCATATCCTTAACGCTCATCCACGGAATATTCCCTTTGAAATATTCTGCGTTCGACTTGCTTGGAGTACCGCCACCAACAACAGATAATAATACCTCTCCAAGCGTAGTTTTTCGCCAAGATGTAGGTAACACCATCACTTCACTCCCTCCAATATCGCTAACAAACTTTCAAGCTCATGCAATGCAATTTCTAATTCTTCCTTTGCTTCTCGTGCAAATGTTTCAGGCTCCTGCAAGTCAGCTGCGTATACGCTACCTTTATCTTTCAACCAAGAAATATCTAGCGAATCACCTTTGACTTTTTCAATCCACTCACGAGTAAAGCTGCGCCAGCGAGAATTTTTCAAGTGCTGACCTATCTCTGCGCTTTCTAATAAGCTTGCCTTGTCAATCTCTGTCTCCTTTGCGCCAAAGCTATACTCACCTTCTTTACGCTCACTGGTCCCATCGGGGCTGTCACCAAACACTCTTTCAAATGCACCGAGGTGGGGATCTGTGCCGAAATCTACTGGCGAAAAACCAATCTCAGAATTGCCAAAAGGCAATCTTTTTCCAAAGCTGGGCATATTTGTACGAAGATCATACACCCAAACTTTTTCAGTACAGTTCTCTCGTTGGTATTTGTCCTTAGCAGAGCCCTTAGTAAAGAAAAGTACGTTAGTTTTAACTCCCTGGGCATAAAAGATACCAGTTGGCAGGCGTAATATAGTATGCAGATTGCATTTATTCATTAGGTCCCTACGAATATCAGCACCTATACCTGATTCAAATAAAACGTTATCAGGTAATACAACTGCAGCTCGCCCTCCCGCTTTCAACTTTAAATAAATATGCTGCAAAAATGCGAACTGCTTATTTGTATTTGAATAAGGAATGTCGCTTCGTAGCGTCCTTTGCCCTCCAGCCTTATTCCCAAAAGGAGGGTTAGCTATAATTATATCGGCTTCATCTAATTCAGCAGCATCATCTGTCAGAGCATCACCATAAACTATTTTTGCATCTAATTGATGCAAGAAAGTATTCATGAGACAAATACGCCGTGTGTTTTTCTCTATTTCAATCCCTTGGTATTTTGGAGGATTGTCTTTATATTGTTCAATTGTATTCTTCTGTCGAACAAAACTATCTGCGGATATTAAAAAACCACCACTCCCTGTTGCTGGATCTTGTATTAGATCTCCAAGGTTTGGCTGTATTAGTCTAACTATAGTGTTGACTAAGGATCGTGGAGTAAAATATTGCCCTGCTCCAGAACGAGTATCCTGCGCACTTTTGTCGATCAACCCGCTGTATACATCACCAAATCCATCTTTTCCTACTTGGTGCCACTCTATTTTAGAAATACCGTCAATAACTGCTTTTAAATTTTCCGAATGAGAAAAAACAGTAGTTGGGAATGCGTAAATATCTCTGATAATTTGATTTTTTACATATGCACCCAAGTGAGTGAGCATTTCCTGATAAAAACCTAATAATCCTGCTGACTCATGGGACTCTAAATCGGCCCATCGATAGCCCTTGGGTATAAGCTTTTCAGTTCCATTCTCTTGAGCAATTTTTAGAAAAAGCAGATAACTGAGTTCGGACACATACTGATAATTAGTGATTCCATCACCTCTCAATATATTGCACAGACTCCAAATTTTTTGAACGATTGTTTCTTGCTTCATAATGTCAATTAACTCTGGATAAAAATATGCTCATTATAAACGACCTTACACCATAACATCATGAAAAGATACAAATAATTTTCAGTAATCTTCTCAAATCTGTGTGGCCTGAATAATTCCTAACATCAACACTTAGCGTGTTGGCAACCTACCAATCTATGGATGGTAATTTAGCGGCCCCCATAGTTATGATGTAGCTATCAAGATCTCACTATAAAATATAAATATATTATTTATCAATGATATAAAATCAATCCAGCCATGCCAAAAAAGCATTTCACTATATTCGATTGATTTTAGTGAAACGTTTCTGCATCATTTCATCATTAAAAATGGAGCACTGTGATGAAAAAAAATATTTCCCCTTTAGAGTTGGGTCAGCATCTAACACTCGTTCGTGAGCGTGCCGGTATCAAGCAAGCTGAACTTGCCCGTAAGGTAACTTGGAGTGCAGCAGTTTTATCTCGTATTGAAAGCGGAGATCGTTCGGTTGATGCCGGCGAGCTATCCATGTTATTAGAGGCTATAGATACTCCAGAAGCCCTAAGACTACGCACAATTATCGAGCGAGACTGGCAGGTAATGGAACGTCCAAGCTTGGATCATCCAGATCAAGATCTTTTATGGTCTGCAGAAGAAGTAGCTAAACAGTTAATAGAGTTAGCCCAAAGGCCCGATACGAAGCATGCTTTTGAACGTCGTTTATCTACTTACGTAGATGAGCTAAAGGCTTCAGCAAGCCTGTTGCTCAAACGCGAGCATCAGGTTGCTTTTATAGGAAGTATTGGTATTGGCAAATCTACTGCAATCTGCAGACTTACAGGTCTTGAGGTATCAGTGACTGAAACAAGCCCTCTAGCCCCCGTACTTGAGGCTGGTGCTGGCGGTATTACTGTTTGTGAAGTACATCTAAGACAGGGGCCGGGTTACGGTCTTCTAATTGAACCAACATCAGATGATGCCATTCGCTCCCATGTATCTGATTTTGCAGAATATATTAAAGGAAATGTCTCCCAAGGCATTACCGGAGAAGAATCACAGGGCATTTCAAAAGAAATAGAAAGGGCTATTCGTAACTTAGCAGGATTACGCATTAGTAAAAGCAAGGGAGAAGACGGAAAAGTTGTCCGTAGCGATGAAGCTAAAGAGCTTGCGAAAACACATGGAAGCACCCGCGAGGTTGTAGTCGAAATACTTTCTAGAATGGAACTGCCTCGCCGTGACCGTCGAGATGTCTGGTACGATGCCAGCACAGGAAAAGAGCCTTTAAATTGGTTAAAAGATACATTTGAGGAAGTTAATAATGGGCGTCATCCGGAGTTTACACTCCCTGCTCGTATAGAGGTAATTGTACCGAAGCAGTTGCTTCCTATTAATGATCTATCGGTTCGCTTCATTGATACTAAAGGCATTGATCGCACCGCTGCACGATCTGACCTTGAAGGCCTGCTTTATGATCCTCATACGCTGGCAATCCTTTGTTCTGGCTTTAACAATGCCCCAGCAGCGGAGGCCAGATTACTGCTAGAGCGAGCCAAAGATGCTGGTGTTCGCGATCTTATCCAAAAAGCAGCTTTACTAGTCCTCCCTCGTTCTGGTGAAGCACTTGAAGTAAAAGATGAAGTAGGATTGAAAGTTGAGAGTGTTGAAGAGGGCTATGAGCTAAAACATGAACAAATATCTATGAGTTTAGCTCCTCTAGGATTATCTGAATTAGCAGTTGGCTTCTTTGATTCTCGTCAGGATGATCCAGCACTGTTCCAATCTTTCCTCTCAGATCAATTGGACAATGTACGCCGATCTTTCGGTCAACAATTAGACGAAATTATCAGCAACGCCAAAGTTCTTCTGCAAAACTATGAGCAGGCGCAAACCCAAGAAGTCATCCGTCAAGCAGCTCAACAATTGAGAACTTGGATAAATCGTCATCGTTCACCTGAACATTTGAATCTACGCGTTCAAGATAGTCTTATTGAGCAATTGGGTCACGCTTACGCCGCAACAATAAGAGCTTCTGTAAATCGAGATGGTGATTGGTACAACTTGAACTTCGGTCATCATTTAGGATACGGGGCTAGAAAAATTGCAGTTCAATCACTTCACTCTGCAGTATTAGGGTTTACTGAAATTTGTCAGAACATGGCCGTCACTCCTGATCTAGAAGAGGCAGCAGAATTACTTGGGCAATCCCAGCGCTTACTTCAGACAGCCTATGATGAATTGCTTACAAAAATCCAGATCATGGGCCAAACCTCCTTCCGTGAAGAGTTAAAGCAGGATAGAGATTTCTGGACCAGTTGCCAGAGAGAGTGGGGTCTGGGAAGTGGCTATAAGGTTAGAATTGTTTCGCATAGTGGAAACTGGTTTAAAAATCCTGAGAAAAAGCAATTAGAGGATGAACTGTGGTCAATGATTCAACGCGAATGGAACTTAGCTCTTAATCGGGTTGAATCGTTGCTCGTTACTGATGAATAACAATCGAGATAATTGTGAAAGGTGTTATTAGCTTTATGGCGGTCATTTG
>NZ_JZRD01000030.1:0-83981 GCF_000963995.1 Pantoea sp. SM3 | reverse complement strand
TTTTGTCTTAACTGATCGGCATTATGCCCTTCGGCAGCCATTTTTTCGCTTTCCGCTTAACGGCAGCCTGCGCAGAACGCCGCGATACGATCGCAGCCGGTCTCTAAGCGTTCCATGCTGGTGGCATAGGACAAGCGGAAGTACGGGCTCATACCATAAGCCGCACCCTGTACGGTGACGACGTGCTGCTCTTCAATCAGCGCCAGCACAAAATCGGCATCGTTGCTGATGAAGCGACCACCCGCACTGGTCTTGCCGATCAATCCTTCAATATTCACAAACAGATAAAACGCGCCTTCTGGCTTATGGCAGCGCAGGCCATCAATTGAGGTCAGACGCTCCAGCACGTAATCACGGCGTTCACGATAAATGCGTGCACGCTCCTGCAACAGATCCTGTGGGCCTTCCAGCACCGCTACCGCCGCCGCCTGCGTCAGGGTACAGACGCCGCCGCTGTTCTGGGTGTTCACGTTGCTCATGGCTTTAATCAGCGGCGCAGGACCGCCGCAGAAGCCCAAACGCCAGCCGGTCATCGAATAAGCTTTCGACACACCGTTCACCGTCAGCACGCGGTCATACAAGCGTGGCTCAACCTGCGCAAGGGTATAAAAACGCACATCGTCGTAGATCAGATGCTCATAGATATCATCCGTCATAATCCACACCTGCGGATGACGCAACAGCACATCGCCCAGCGCCAGTAGCTCGGCTTTGCTGGCCACTGAACCGGTCGGGTTGCTCGGATAGTTCAGCAGCAGCCATTTAGTTTTGTACGTGATCGCCGCATCCAGATCCGCCGGCAGCGGTTTAAAGCCGTTCTCCTGCGCACACGGCAGCGGTACTGGAACGCCACCAGCAAATTTCACGATATCGGCATAGCTGATCCATGACGGCGTGGGGATCACCACTTCGTCGCCCGGATTGATGGTCGCCATGATGGCGTTAAAGATGATCTGCTTCGCGCCACCCGCCGTGAGAATCTGGCTCACGTCATACTCCAGCTGGTTATCCCGCTTGAATTTCAGCTGGATGGCTTTGCGCAGCGCAGGCGTACCGTCGGTCGGTGGATAGCGCGTATCGCCCGCGCGTGCAGCAGCGTAGGCGGCTTCAATTGCATGTTCCGGCGTGGGGAAATCCGGTTCGCCGGTAGAAAGTGCTACCACATCAACGCCCTGCGCCGCGAGATCGCGCGCTTTTTGGGTCATGGCAACGGAGGCGGAAACGGTCACATTCTTTAATCGATCGGCTATCTCGGGCATGGTCAATCCTGGGTTCGGGGGGTGTCAGTTTTCCCTGAGCATAGGATTAGGGCCGAAGCCACGGATAATAGTGCTTTGTTGTGGTGATATAACACAAAGCGATGACTGGACCGACTGCACACTTCTGCCATAAAGGCAGCAGATTGACTCAGAATTGCGCGACAGGTCACGCCCGCACGCCTGACGGGATGTTAATAAAGTGTTACTTTCTTTCCCGAGTCACATCTCGAACCCACGATTTTCCTTGCCCGTCATTGGCAATGCTGATGGGTCAACTGCACTCATTCGGTGCAGTGCTGCATTTTTCAACACCCGCCATGCCGGCGGCTCACTAGCTCAGCACCAGCCTCAGGAGGCCCGGTAGCCGTACCCTCCTGTCTGAGTTCAATAACGAAAGCTTATCCTGGCATCAACTTTGCTTGAGGAGGATATGCGTTCTGTTTGAGGGAAGTGTCCATGAATCTTCGTCGCCTGAAGTACTTTGTTAAAATTGTTGACGTCGGAAGCCTGACGCAAGCTGCCGATATCCTGCATATTGCCCAACCCGCGTTGAGCCAACAGCTGGCCACGCTGGAAGGTGAAGTGAATCAACAACTGTTGATTCGCACCAAACGCGGCGTCACGCCCACCGAAGCCGGGAAAACACTCTATTCCCATGCCCAGTCCATTTTGCGCCAGTGCGAACAGGCGCAAAGTGCGATTGATCTGGTTGGTGCAGCGCTAAGCGGCAGCGTCTCGGTCGGGCTGGCACCGGGCACCGCGGCGCAAAACCTGGCGCTGCCGCTGATGATGGAAGTGCAGCAACAACATCCTGGCATCGTGCTCTATTTTAACGAAAACTTCGGCACCACCCTGAGCGAGCTGATCATGAACGGACGTATGGACATGGCAGTGATCTACGATCATCGCACCATCCATGGTCTGCGCTTTATGCCACTGATGAAAGAAGATCTGTGCTTCGTTTGCCCGTTCAGCCTGGCCAAACCGGTCAAAGAGATCCCGCTGTCGCAGGTCGCGCAATATGATCTGTTCCTGCCACGTATCTACAACATCATGCGCAAAGTGCTGGATGACGCCTTCGTGCAGAACAATCTGCAGTATCGTGTGAAGTGCGAAATTGAGTCGCAAACCACCCTGAATGCGGCACTGAGTGCCGGCCTGGGCACCACCATCATGCCGGAATCCGCCGCACGCGCGATGCTGAAAAATGGCGATACCTGGATGGCGAAGATCATCGAGCCGGATGTGCAGGCCTCACTGTCGTTCTGCATGTCAGATCATCTGCCGCTGTCCCAGCCTGCTGAAGCAGTGAAATCGATTCTGCTGTCGCTGATGTCGCGCCGCAACGTGGAGAACCATCCACTGACCCTCGTGGGATAAGACCCGCTTATCACCGCAAAGCGAAACCCTCTTACTGCCCGTCTGACGAACGCGCTAGATTAATCTGGTCTGTTGCCCGCTCCGGCGGGCGTGTTTCGCTTTGACGGGAACCCCATGGAAAAAACTGCGATACCGCTGCCGACGCTGCGTGCGTTGGCGCGCAAGATGCAACGATCCGGCCTCAATAGTCTGGTGTTAGAGGGCAAACAGTGGTCGGTGCGTCTGACGTTTGCCCCGCCCTCTTTCCCATCCCCCACGATGATCCCTACGGAGGCGTGTCCGCCCGTGACGCATCGCATTGGCGCGCCGCTACCCGGCACGTTGCTGCGTCGCCATCCACAAAGCCAGCAAGATTTTGTCCAGCCGGGGCAGCAAGTTGAACCTCAGGATCTGCTGGCGATGGTGCAGGTTGGCCCACTGTACGTGCCGGTGCTCAGCCCCTGCAAAGGGCGGGTGCAGCCATTATCTCCTGAAACACGTTCCGTGGTTGAATACGATGAAGAAATCCTTATTCTTCAATCGGATAATTAATTATCGATCCGGTTATAAGGGGCTCTTATCGCCTCACAGTTTTTATGTCTTATGCCCTTGCGGCATAACTGCATAAAGTCAAAAAAGACCCAATACGCCGGAGACACCCCTGGCGAGACGAGGAAACACAAATGCCATTTTCAGATTACAAAACCGCGCTGGTGACCGGCGCATCAGCTGGCATGGGCGAAGCGATTGTTGAGCGCCTGTGCAAAGAAGGGATCACCGTGCACGCGGTGGCGCGTCGCAAGGAACAGCTCGCCGCGCTGGCCGATCGCACCGGCTGCATCCCGCATGCCGTGGATGTCAGTGACGTTAATGCGCTGACTGCGCTGTGCAAAGATCTGGAGATCGATATCCTGGTCAACAATGCAGGTCTCTCTCATCCTGGTTCGATTCTTGAGGCAGACGAAAACGTGGTGGAGACACAAGTGGATGTCAACCTGCGTGCTGTGCTGCACCTGTGCCGCTTGCTGGTACCGGGCATGATGGCGCGTGATCGTGGCCACGTATTCAACATCACCTCGATTGCCGCCATCTACAACTTCAACGGCAACTCGGTGTATCACGCCACCAAAGCCGGGGTACATGCCCTGTCGCGCCAGCTACGCGTGGACTGCTATGGCAAACGTGTGCGCATCACCGAAATCTGCCCAGGTCGTGTGGCCACCGACATCTTTGGCAACGTTTCAGGCGATCACGAGGACGCACGCCGCCGCTTTATCGATGGCTTCGAACTGCCGCAGGCCAAAGATATTGCCGACTGCGTGGCCTTTGCGCTGTCTGCGCCGGTCGCCGTCAACATCGGCAACATCGAAATAACCCCGACGCTGCAGGTGCCGGGCGGTCTTTCCACTATGCGACCGGGCGACCGCACCGCGTAAAACCGTACGATGAGGTAACTGTATGGCACTTGATTTCAGCAGTGTGATAACCGGCCATTACGGCCAGATGATCGTTGACGGAACGGTGATCACCCTTGAACTGGCGTTGGGTGCCTGGCTGCTGGCGATGGTTCTCGCCCTGCTATTGGTGGTGGTCCGCCTGACGGAGAATCGACTTGCCGTTGGGCTGGTCAAGGCGTACGTCTCCTATCACCGCAATGTGCCAACGCTGATTCAGTTGATGATGTGGTATTTCGCGATCCCCACACTGCTGCCGGAATCGCTGCAGATGATGATCGTTGACTACAACGCCGAGTTTTTATTTTCTCTTATCGCGCTCGGGCTGTGTCAGGCCGCCTACTTCTCTGAAGATATCCGCAGCGGCCTGCGCGCCATTCCGGACGGACAGAATGAGGCCGCCCGCGCGCTTGGCATGAGCTATGTCCGCGCCATGCGCTCGGTGATATTGCCGCAGGGTGTACGCAATGCGCTGCCATCTGTGGTCAATCACACCGTGCTGCTGTTCAAAAACACCAGTCTGGCGATGGTGATTGGCGTGGCAGACCTCACCTATGTGACGCGTGATATCGAGAACCAAACCTTCCGTACCTTCGAATCCTACTTAGTGGCAACCGTGGGTTACCTGTTCTTCTCCCTGCTGCTGATGGGCTTGGGCGCGCTGCTGGCCCGCCGCTTCCAGCGCGTTTACGCGAGGTAATGGCGATGTTAGAGATCTTCACCATTTTGCATGACAACGGCATGCTGCTGTTAATGGGCCAGTACCCTAACGGTCCGCTGGGCGGCGTACTCTGTACGCTTTTGATCTCCGTGCTGGCCGTGTTGCTGGCTTTCCCCATCGGCGTGTTGCTTGGCCTGGCACGTTTGTCGCCGTGGCGCTGGCTGAGCTGGCCCGCCACCTGTTGGGTGTATCTGCTGCGCGGCATTCCGCTGATGATGGTGGTGTTCTGGACCTACTTCTGCGTCCCGTTGCTGATTGGCCACAACATCAGCGGCTTCGCCACCATGCTGTGTACGCTGGTGATTTATGAGAGCGCCTACATCGCTGAGATCGTGCGTGGCGGCATTCAGGCGCTGCCGCACGGCCAGTATGAAGCGTCACGTGCGCTGGGGATGAGCCACCTGAAAACCCTGCGTTTAGTGATTCTGCCGCAGGCGCTGTTCAACACCTTGCCGAGCCTGGTGAGCCAATTGGTTTCCATCATCAAAGACTCCACGCTGGGCTACGTGATTAACGTGCCGGAGCTGACCTTTGCCGCTAATCAGGTCAGCAATCAACTGCTGACCAAACCGTTCCAGGTGTTCGCTATTGTGGCGCTGAGTTACTACATCATCTGCTTCAGCCTCACCTGGCTCGCTAACAAACTTGAAGCGCATATTGCGCAGAAACGTCGCCAACCGCCGCAGGCTAATCCCAGCGTTGCACCCGCGGTGATGCTGACTAAAACCTCTTCGCAATAAGGAACCACGATGAGCCCGATGATCATGTTTAACCAGGTCAACAAATGGTACGGCGCGTATCAGGCACTGACCGACCTGAGTGCCGAAATCAATACCGGCGAAGTGGTGGTGGTGTGCGGTCCGTCTGGATCGGGAAAATCCACTTTGATCCGCACCGTTAATCGTCTGGAACCCATTGATAATGGCCAGATCGTATTTGATGGCACCGACATTCATGGCAGCAGTACACGCCTCAACCATCTACGTACGCGCATTGGGTTCGTGTTTCAGAGCTTCAACCTGTTCCCCCACGTCTCGGTGGCAGAGAACATCATGATGTCACCGATGAAAGTCTTGGGCGTGAAGCGTGCCGAAGCGCGTAAACAAGCGGGTGAGTTGCTGGAGCGCGTTGGCTTATCACACAAAGCGGACGCCTATCCGGCGCAGTTGTCTGGCGGCCAGCAGCAGCGCGTGGCGATTGCCCGTGCGCTGGCAATGAAGCCGCCGGTGATGCTGTTTGATGAACCGACCTCGGCACTCGATCCTGAAATGGTCGGTGAAGTATTATCGGTGATGCGCAGCCTGGCGCAGGAAGGGATGACGATGATGTGCGTGACGCACGAGATGAATTTCGCGCGTGAAGTGGCGGACACCATCTGGTTTATGGATCAGGGGCAAATTCTGGAGAAATCGACGCCAGAGAAGTTCTTCACCCAACCACAGCACCCGCGTGCCCAGCGCTTCCTGAGCGATTTACGCTCACATTGATATCAAAGGGCAGGATACCCGAGGCGGCGCAATGTCATGCGCCGCCGTCAGCATCGAGGTCGTTTCAGGTTAGCAATCCACCCACACCGCACCGGCATCCGCTGACTTCACGCACTGCTCTACCCAACGCACGCCCATCAATCCGGCATGCACATCGGGATACCAGAAGTCGGCGAGAAATGCCTCATCACCGCGATCGGTGGCATCCATCGCCAGCGCAAAACGACGATAGAGATTTGACCAGGCTTCAAACAGCCCTTCCGGGTGACCACCGCCAATACGGTCATCGGCCAGCGCACTTTTATGCAGATAGCCCATACCGCGTTCCAGAATCTGCACCGGCTCGCCCTGCACTTCATAACGCAACTGGTTCGGCTGCTCGTCCCACCACTCCAGACTGGCCTTCTCACCAATCACCCGTACTTTTTGGCCGTGCATCGAGCCGCAGTTTACTGCCGAGGCCCACATGGTGCCGACGGCGCCGTTGTCGTACTCCATCATCACAAAAGCATTATCTTCCAGCGGCGCACGGGTTTTCACGAAACTCTGGCGGCTGCACAGCAGACGTTTCACCTGCAGTTTCGGCACCATGGTTTCCGCGATAAACAATGGATGAGTCGCCAGATCGCCCAGTACATAGCTGGGGCCGACAAAGCGTGGATCGACGCGCCACTTGGTGCTTTCATTCTGCAGCTCCACCGCTTCGTTATGGAAGCCGTGCGCGAACTGCATATTGATAATGCGAATCTCGCCAAGCAACCCCTCCGCGATCATCTCGCGCGCCTGATGGATCAGCTGATGGCCGGCATAACCGTAAGTCACGCCGATGATCTTCTTCTTCTCGGCACAGAGTTTTTCCAGCTCGTCCGCTTCTTCGGTGGTGAAGCACAGTGGCTTCTCACACACCACATGCAGACCGGCATTCAGCGCCGCACGACAGATGGTGAAGTGGGTATTGTTCGGTGTGGCGATGGAAACGGCTTCGATGCCGTCTGCACGCGTCGCTTCCGCCGCAAACATCGTTTCGTAATCCGGATAGCAGCGATCCGCATCGACGCCCAGCGATACGCCAAACGCACGGCCACGTTCAGCGTTAAGATCAAATGCGCCCGCCTGCAACACGAAATTGCCATCACGCAGTGCCGCAGAACGATGGATATAGCCAATCTGGCTGGTACCGCCGCCGCCCACCATGCCCCAGCGCAGTGAACGATCCAGAGCTTTAATGCCGTTAATCATGATGTTCTCCTCAGAATCCGACCGATTGCAGGTAGTGAAGGCTGGCGGTAACGTCGCGCAGGCTGGTGTCGGCGTTGCGCGGATCGCGCTCCTGCTCGATGGTGATCCAGCCCTGATAATTGCGCTCAGCGAGGAACGCCCGCACCGCCGGATAATCAATCGCGCCTTTGCCAATCGGGCACATTACCCCTTCGGCACAGGCAGCAAAGAAGTCCACGCCACGCGCAATCACATCGCGCCAGACCGCGTCATTCACATCTTTGAAGTGCAGGTAATCGATGCGATCCCAGTAACGGCTCAGATAGGGGATCGGATCCATACCGGAGTAGTAGAGATGCCCGGTATCGAGGCATAAACCGGCCACCTCGTGCGGAATGTCCTGCACTAACTGCTCCAGTTCGTCGGCAAACTCAATGCAGCCGCCCGCATGCGGGTGGACCACCGCACGCACGCCATATTCATCGCGAGCAATCTGGCTCAGCGTGGTGATGTGCTGCATCATGCGCTGCCACTCTTCGCCAGAGAGTCGCGGCGCTTTGTCAGACTGCCCGGCAAATCTGGCACGCTCAGGATTACCGAAATCAATGATCACCAGGTAAGGCGCGGGAAAATTGTCCGCGTGGGTTTTCTCTGCGGTAGGGACCTGCGACAGGTTGCGACAGATGTTATGTGTCAGTTCTACCATCGCCGGGAAGTTTGCCTCACTGACCAGATCGTCAAAGATCGTGCCCGCCACTAGCGAAAGCTGATGTGCTTCCAGCTGGTGACGCAGTTCAGCGGCATCGGTAGGCAGATAAGTCCATGGACCCAGTTCAATACTTTTGTAGCCCGCCTGAGCTGCTTCCGACAGGACTTTCTGCCAGGGTGGCAGGAAAGGATTTTTAGGATCGTCGACACCCCAGCTGCAGGGCGCATTAGCAATGTGAATCGTCATGATCGTTCCTTGCGGTGTTGGATAGCGCAAGTATCAAATAAATATTTCACCCACAGCAATCATGAAACATTCATTTTTTGATAGCGATCATGTTATTTTTCATCATAAAAATGATAGATAATCTATCAAAACCATAACTGGCGCCACTTTCAGGCCAACCACTTAAGTGCTGCCGACGCATTGCCGGTCAGCCAGACTGAGGGCGAATCAGTCTGCCGCTTCTCATCGCGTCGCCAGATTTCGGTGCTTAGAGGCTAAAGATTCTCACGCGTGATGATCTCAAACGGCAGCGTGACCTGAGAGAAATGCGCACCTGATTCGACAGTTTGTTGAGTCGTGCGGACAAATTGCCGCACCATGTCCTCAATTTCATGGCGAATCATCACGGTGATCGTGCCGTCAATCAGTGCCAGCTCGCCCTCTTTCACCGGACCGTGGCAAATTAACGCCACCTTGCGCTGCGGCTGCTGACGTAATGCATGAATCACGCCTTCAATGCCGCCGCAGGGCGCGTAGATTAAGGCGAGATCGGCATGCTCTTCCAGCAACTTACGTGTTGCGTGATAGCCGCCATCAATCGACTCATGGGTTTTCAGCGGCTCTAATACGCGTCGGGTGCTGTCCTGCTCGCGCAGATAAGAGCGGAAGCTGATTTCGCAACTCTCCTGACAGGTAAAACGATGGTCGCCCACCAGCACGCCCACCGATCCCGGCTGATGCAGCAGATGCGAGGCCACCCAGCCAGCAGTACGTCCGGCCTTCTGATTATCCAGCCCGAAATAGCCCGCATGTCCACAGGGCGAGAAGTTGGAGAACAGCGCATAAACCCGCACGCCCTGGCGTGAAATCTGTTCGATGGCGTGGCGGATCAGTGGGTGATCCAGCGCGACTAAGCCAATCACGTCCACCTCTTGCGCCAGCTTATGCAGCGAGGCCACCACTGCTGCAACGTCATCAATATCATGCCAGTAAAACCGTGGTTCACTGCCTGCGGGATGCAACGGCTGTGTCTGTTGCCGCAGGGCATCCGTCAGCGAATGATAGAACGAATAAGATTTTGATAGCAGCACAAACCCCATGCGAAGTGCCACGCGCGCGGAGTGCGCCTCAGCACTGAACGGGGCAACCGGCGCCATGCGATAACCCAGTCGGTTGGCGGCTTCCAATACTTTCTGCTCGGTGGCCGCACGCACCGGTGCCCGGCGATTCAATACCCGATCCACCGTGGCGACACCGACGCCAGCCGCATCCGCGATAGCGTTCATGGTGATTTTGCTCATCAACACCTTCCAGTTTGATAGTTAGTTATCAAAAATAATGCCCGAATCAGAATGGAAATGCGAAACCATTGCGGAAGAAATCGTCATCAAATCGCAAGGCCTGATAGAGAATCTCTCAGTAATTTGATCGCCCTCGCAAAAATGAAATGATCCATTTCATTAAATTACCTAACGGAATAAATGTTTGATATTTTTCTGTTCGATGATTGAGGTGAGGAGTGATGGATTTGCATCAGTAAATAAATAGAGGCGGCGGTCGCGCCTTTCTATAGTGAAAGCGATCTGCCGTATCGGCTCCCGGCACATGAACGACTCAATAATAACGGAGATGATATGTTCCCTCAGACCCTACCTGCACCTCGCCGTCACCCTGAAAACCAGATTCCCGCGCTGCGCTGGGGCATTGTTGGACCCGGTTGGATCGCCGACCACTTTGCCAACGCGCTGCGTCATCACACTCAGCAGCAGTTGGTCGCCGTGTCGTCACGCAGCCTGGAGAAAGCGCAAGCCTTTGCCAGCAAATGGGATATCCCGCACGCCGTTGAAGGCCTCGACGCACTGCTCAGCCGCCAGGACATTGATGTGGTGTATATCGCCACACCGCACAATCATCACTTTCCCGACGGGCTGCGCACGCTGCAAGCGGGCAAGCATGTGTTGATTGAAAAACCGTTAGCGCTCAATGCACAGCAGGCGTTGCAGCTACAGCAGGAAGCGCACAAACAACAACGTTTGTGCGTAGAGGCGATGTGGTGCGATTTTGCGCCGAAGTACGATGTGATCCGTCAATTGCTGGCCGATGGCGCATTAGGTGAGGTTCATACTCTCATCGCCGATCATGGCGAATACTTCACGCAGGATCACCGCATTTTCAATCGGGATCTGGCGGGTGGTCCCATGCTGGATCTTGGCAGCTATTTGATCGGCTTCAGCGTGTTGGTCGGCGGTGCGCCAGGCAGCATTGTGGCAAAAGGCCAGCCGGCACCGGGCGGCGTGAATGGGCAAACGTCGATGCTGCTTACTCACAGCAACGGCATGCACTCGGTGCTCAACACCACGCTGTTCAGCAACACACCGGGCACCGCCGTGATCGCCGGCCGTGATGCCACGCTCTATCTCGACGGCCAGTTCTACGCGCCGGGCAATTTCCGTCTTACCTCCAGCGATGGCCGCCATACGCTGCGCTGGGAAGAACCGAACAACCGCTATATTCAGCTCTGTCATGAAATCGAACATACCGCCTGGTGTATTCATCAGGGACTGTCTGACTCGCCTGTCCGTCCGCTGGCCACCTCACTGGCCACGCTGCAAGCCATGGATGAAGTCAGAAAGCAGATCGGTGTGGTGTTTAATGAAGAGCGCACCGCTTAACGATCAGGAGAACAATATGAAAATCGCTTTTGATGTGGATGTCATCAGAGATATGGGCATCACGCGCATGGTGCATCAGGTGGCGGAATGGGGCTACAAGTACATCGAACAATCGCCCCATCCACAGATCAATCCGTTCTATAAACACCCGAAGGCCAGCCGGGAAATCATGCGTGAGTACAAAAATGCGCTGAATGCGACGGGCGTAGAAATCTCTTCGTTCATCACGGTTTATCGCTGGTCTGGCCCGGACGAGTTGCGTCGCCAGGCGGCGGTAAAGAACTGGAAACGCATGATTGAAATCGCTGTTGAGATGGGGGTGCAGGTGATCAATACCGAACTCTCAGGCAATCCTAACGAGCCCGAAATCTGTGAAGAGATGTTCTACCGCTCAATGGATGAGTTATTACCGATTATCGAACGTGAAGGCATCCGCGTCGAAATTCAGGCACATCCCTGGGATTTCTGCGAACAAAGCAACGAAACGGCGGATATTGTGAAATCGTTCCGCAGCGATAACGTCAAATACATCTATAGCGCGCCGCACACCTTCTATTACGACAAAGGCGTGGGCGATGTGAAAAACATGCTGCATTACGCGGGCGACGATCTGTCGCATATGTTGATTGCCGATACCATGAACCACACCAAGCACTGCCGCTATATCGTCAACCCACCGGGTGTCGATGCGACCATTCATCAGCACGTTGCCGTGGGTGAAGGTGAAGTGAACTTCGATGCGCTGTTTGAAGCGCTGCGTGAGATGGATTTCGCCAACCGCACCTACAAAGTCGGCGGTGAGTCGATTATCTCGGCGGCGCTGTTTGGCTATCCGGAAAAGATGAAGTATCAGGCAGTGGAAACGCGTGAATTGATTGAGCGTGAACTGCTGAAATAGACCCGCCCCACGGCTCCTTCCCCCTCTCTCATCGCGAGAGGGGGAATAAATCGTGCCCGCGCTCAACCCGTGAGCTGAATGGAAGACTCTCTCCACCGACAAGCACTCCCGCCTGCGGGAGTGCGTTGGGGTAGCGGCATTAGATTGCCACTTTCTCCACTTCTGTAAATTCACCCCGCGTCAGCGATAACTGTGCCGCCTCGGCAATCGCCTGCGCGCGCAGACCGTCGATCAATCCCGGCAGCCCTTCGATCTTTTCTCCGCCGATATGGCGCACAAATGCATCCAGATGGGTGTAGTACGTCTCTTTGACCCGGCTAAACCAGTCGGGATACAAGCCGGGCTGAGTGATCCCTTTCCCCTGATACAGCGTGGCACCGCGCGCTGACTGGCTCTCTGAAGCCAGCATCCCTTCACTGCCCATCACGCTGATGCGTTCGTCGTAGCCGTAAGCCGTGCGGCGCGTGTTATCCAATTGCGCCAGCGCGCCCTGCTGCATGCGCATGATCAGCACCGAAGTATCGACATCAAAATCACGGATCTCCGGCATCGCCAGTGCGGCACCAAGTGCGCCAACAGTGCTGACTTCATCTTCTGTCAGCCAGCGCAACAGGTCGAAAAAGTGGATCGCCTGATCGCGCATCTGACCGCCGGAAGCTTGCAGATAGCTGATCGGTGGCAATTCTGACGCGCGGCAGACCATCTGAATCAGTTCAGTGCGGCCAATCAGCCCTTGTTTGAGCTGTGATTTAAGTTGCTGATGGCTCAGATCAAAACGGCGGTTAAAGCCAACGGTAACAGGAACCTGCACCGGAGAGATCTTCTCCACCACCTCACGCGCACGCTGCAACGACAAATCAATCGGTTTCTCGCAATACACCGCTTTGCCCGCCAGCACCGCCTGCTCCAGCAGTTCAGCATGGGTTGGTGTGGCGCTGGCGATCAGCACCGCGTCGATGGCATCACTGTTTAACGCTTGCTGCACGCTGGCCGCTTTTGCGCCATAGCGCTGTGCCACCGCTTCGGCACGAGCCGCATCAATGTCACACACCAGCGCCAACTCCACACCAGGATGCGCCGCCAGGTTTGCGGCGTGCACCTGGCCGATAAATCCATTGCCAATCAAGGCAAAACGTTGCGGGGTCCGCATTTTAACGCTCCTTTTGTTCACACTTCGGAATTGCCGATGTTGTCAAAATAGCGCTTTCTGGCAGGCTAGCTGAACGCGGTTTTTGATGGAATTACCTCAGATGAAAGCACTGACGCTGGCGGAGTTGGCGAAGCAAGTAGGCGTGGGCGTGGCCACGGTTGATCGGGTATTAAACGATCGCGGTGGTGTGTCCCCGGCGATGACTAAAAAAATCCTGCAGGCGGCGCGGGATGCGGGTTTGAAGCGTATTTTGCCAGAGGAGCATCGCCATAGCTGGCAGATTGAAGTCCTGCTTAGCGGCAACGGTTCGTTCTTCTTTCAGCAACTGGCACAGGACTTTGCCCGACTGGCTGATGAGCTGGGCTATCGTCGCCTGCGCCTGCATCGCACGCTGATCCCGGAAAACGCCCCCGAGAAGCTGGCCGCGCACATTGCTGCCAGCAGTAAAAAGATGGATGCACTCATTGTTTTCGCCCACGAAAATCCGCTGATTTATGATGCCTTAGCGGCGTGTCAGGCGCGCGGCGTACCGGTGATCACTATGGTGACGGACCTGCCCAATGCGGCACGCCTGTGTCATGTCGGTATCGATCAATATAAAGCCGGACGCACCGCTGGATTGATGCTCGGCAGCATGATCAATGCACCGGGCGATGTGGTGCTGGTGAGTGGCCGCGCCGATTACTCAGCACATCGTCAGCGCATTGAAGGTTTTCAAGCCGTGCTGGCGGAGCGTTTTCCGCAACTGCGTCTGCGGGAAATTCTTGCCGGGCAGGATGAACGCGATCGCATCAGCCGTCTGCTGGAGAAAACCCTGGCCGGATCGCAAAACATCGTCGGACTCTACAACACCGGCCTCGGCAACACGCAGATCCACGAAGCGCTGGCGCGCCATCGGCTCGGCGGCAAAGTGATGTACGTCACTCACGAGCTGTATGCCACCACGCGCCAGCTTTTCGAGAAGCGCGTGCTGACGCTGACACTCGATCAAAACACCCTGCGCCATGCTCAGCTGGCGTTGACCTTGTTGCTAAAACATCTCGAAGAGGGTGAACAGCCTGACACCTACCAGTCCGGCAAAGTGGACTTTATGCTGTTTACGCAAGAGAACTTCTCATAATCACACTTTGCATCTCACCGCCAGCGCGGTTAAATCGCCTTCATCTGTCGCTGCTACACTCAGTAGCAGCAAAAAACGCAATCACAACAAGGCGAAATCACTATGTCGGAAAATCAGTATCAGCCCGCGAAAGTCTGGACCTGGGACCCGGAAGCCAAAGGTAACGGCGCGAAAACTAACCGTCCGTTCGCCGGGCCGACGCATGAGAAGACCCTGCCGGTGGGCAAACATCCGCTGCAACTCTATTCCCTCGGTACACCAAACGGCCAGAAAGTCACCATCCTGCTGGAAGAGTTGCTGGCCGTCGGGGCTAAAGAAGCCGAATACGATGCCTGGCTGATTCGCATCGGTGATGGCGATCAGTTCTCCAGCGGTTTCGTTGACGTTAACCCGAACTCCAAGATTCCGGCACTGAGTGACCACTCAGTGACGCCACCGCTGCGCGTGTTCGAATCAGGCAACATCCTGCTGTATCTGGCCGAGAAATTTGGTCACTTCATCCCGGCGGATATCGCAGGCCGTACCGAGACCCTGAACTGGCTGTTCTGGCTGCAGGGTTCTGCGCCTTATCTTGGCGGCGGCTACGGTCATTTCTACTTCTACGCGCCAGAAAAAATCGAGTACGCCGTCAACCGCTTCACGCTGGAAGCCAAGCGTCAGCTGGATGTGCTGGATCGCCAGCTCGCCAACAACCGCTTCCTCGCCGGTGAGGAGTACACCATCGCCGATATCGCGACCTGGCCGTGGTACGGCAATCTGGTGCTGAACAACATCTATGGCGGCGGCGAGTTCCTTGATGTGCAGTCGTACAAAAACGTGGTGCGCTGGGCTAAAGAGATCGCTGAGCGTCCAGCGGTGATCCGTGGCCGCAAAGTGAATAAAGCCTTTGGTGCTGAACCGCAGGATCAACTGCTGGAGCGCCACGATGCTTCTGATTTCGATACCAACACCGAAGACAAGCGTCAGGCGCGAGGAGAGCAGTAATGGCCGCTTATGTGGTGATGATTAAAGACGAAACGCTGGATAAAGATGAGCTGGCAACCTACGCGCAGAAAGCCGGTGAAGCACGCGGCGATCATCAGATTACGCCGCTGGCGTTTTATGGCGATCTTGAAGTGCTGGAAGGCCGTGATGCGGAAGGCATCGTGGTGCTGGAATTTGCGGATATTGATGCAGCAAAAGCCTGGTATCACAGCCCGGCGTATCAGGAAGCAAAAGCCCACCGGGTTAAAGGCGCGAACTATCGCGTGTTGCTGGTTAAGGGTGTTGCCTGACCGGCTAAAAGGGGCGCACCTCACTCGGTGCGCCCTATCAGCCAGAGTGGTCGAGATCTGCACGTTGCCTCTCGCCGATTTTCAATCCAATTTGAATAGCGCAATTGCCTGCTGTAATCGGTTGGCCTGTTGCTGTTGCTGATGCGCCACCTGCAAGGTTTCCGCCACGTGCTGAACGTTGTGATGCACGCTGTGATCGATGCTATTAATGCTTTGCTGAATCTGCTCGATGCTCAAATTCTGCTGTTCGCTCATCTCTGATAACTCGGTCACCAGCTGTGCCAATCCGCTGATGCTGCTGTGAATCTCGCGCATGGTTTGTGCCGCGTGCTCAATCTGCACCCTGCCATGCTCGGTGCTCAACGTGCTGGCATCCATCAGTTGACGAATTTCGCGGGCAGCATTCTCGCTGCGCATCGCCAGGTTGCGCACTTCACTTGCCACCACGGCAAAACCACGCCCCTGACTGCCAGCGCGCGCCGCTTCGACTGAGGCGTTCAGTGACAGAATATTGGTCTGGAAAGCGATACCGTCGATCAATTCCAAAATTACTTTCACCCGCTGTGACTCTGCACTGATTTTCGCCATTGAGCCCATCGCCGACTGGATGTTTTCCTCTCCGTGCGTGGCCACCGCCCGCGCATCCCGCGCTAACTCGCTTGCACTCTGTGCTTTGTCACGCGTTAAGCTGGCAGCAATGCTGATTTCTGTCATCGCACTGGCCGCCACTTCCAGTGCCTGCGCCTGTTCATCGGTGCGGGTCGACAGTTCAGCGTTGCGTTGCAAAATACTCTCAGATTCCGTCAACAAGGCGCTCACGCCGAGGCTCACCTGATGAAGCGTGCCATGCATGGTGCCCAACGTGGTACTGAAAGTGCGGGCGAATGGGCTTTCACTCTGCTGGCTATCCGCATTCAGCGTCAGATACCCGGCCTGCTGGTTGATCCGTGAGGCCAGCTCCGCGACTTCACTCGCGGAACGTGCATCGGCGGCCATCTGACGCGCAATCACCAGTAAGATGGCGGTCTGCGCCACAACAAACAGTGCATGAAACACCACCATGTCCCAGCCCGGATGATGGAACACCACCACGCCGAACAGGTCGTTTTCCTGCAGATAATTAAACAGGATGTGATGCGTGGCCGCTGCTGCTGCCCCCATGATAAGTGGGCGGATATCGCGCCACGCCAGTAGCACCGACATCAATACAAATACCGAGAAGTGATATTCGGTTTCACCGTCGCCGAGTTGAATCAGTAACCCCGCCCAGCCAATCAACAACGCTGAGAGCATAAGCCTTGAGAGCAGCGTGCCGCGCAGAACCGTGCCGAAGAAAGTCGACAGTAGTGCTAACGCCAGACCGGCCATCAACGCCACGGTTAAGCCGTCATTCATCCATCCTACGCTGAGCGCAATCGGCCACAATCCCCAGTTGAGGATCACCGCAAGGCTGTCTGCGCGCTGTGCAATACGTTGCAGCGAAACCATCTCCACCGGCGCGGCGTCCGGGCCTGACAAGGGCGTTGCGATCATGACAATTTTCCACACCAGAGGTTGATTAAGATGCCCAACAATGAAGGGCCAAACGATCAGACTGAGTGGTGAAATTATCGGCGTGTTAATGGGAAAGTTTAGGACCGTTAATAATTGAAAGGAAAGGATGTGAGCAGGTTCATGTGAGAGTGATGCGTTGTCTACGCAGAACAGGCGCCACAGAGTGCGCCTGTCGCTGACGTCGACTTACTTCGCAGCAAACTGCGCGTAATTCTCTGGCGTAATGGTCTGATACGGCACCCAGTTGTATTCCTTCACTTTCTGTTTATCCAGCAGTGCCTTCGTGACCTGCACCGCGCCGGTTGCCTGGCCTTTAGCATCCTGGAAAATGGTCAGCGCCATCTTGCCGTTTTTAACAAACTGCTGACCATCAGGCGTGCCATCAATTCCCGCCACCAGAATCTTTTCATTTTTCGCCTGGCTGAGCGCCATGATGGCACCAATCGCCATTTCATCATTATTGGCGGCAATCGCATCGATCGGCCGCTGGTTCAGCAGCCAGCTCGACACCACATCCACCGCCTCGTTGCGCTGCCACTTGGCAGTCTGCTTCTCAATCACTTTCATGTCTTTGTATTTGGCGATCACCGCTTCGACCGCACGAGTGCGCTCACGCGCCTCTTCATTGGACAGCGCGCCCATCAGAATCGCCACATTGCCTTTGTAGTTCATTTTCTTCGCTAACGCTTCCATCTGCATCTCACCGCCTAACGCGGAGTCAGAACCGACATAGGCCATGTCACCCGGCAGTTTCACTTCTGGCTTACGGTTGACGAAAATCAGCGGGATATTGGCGTTCTTCGCTGCGGTGATCATCGGCAACACACCCTGCGTATCCACCGGATTAAGAATGATGGCATCCACGCCCTGGTTGATGAAATCATCCACCTGCTGCACTTGTAGTGCCACATCCCCTTTGGCATCCACGAACTGGCCGTCAAGCTGATTGGCTTTTAACTCTGCCTGCATCTGCGTACGCAGAATCGAGACAAAGTTAAGGTCAAAGTTGGCCAGCGCAACGCCGACGGTGAAGGTTTTCGCACTGACGCTTAAACTCAGCAGCAGCGAGCACAGACAAAGCACGATGTTTCGGATGTTCATGAGGTGATTCCTGTAGGTTGAGGTTTTATTGTTATGACGCCGGGCAACAGGCAAATACCCGGCGGTAAAACGCTTAGATCGTGAAGTGATCGCGGAACTGCTCAAGCGCGGCCGTACTGTCACCACTGGCCCAGCCCTCCATCGCCACCGTGCCGCTGTAACCCACTTCCTGCAGCGCACGCGCGATCGCGCGATAGTTGATTTCACCCGTTCCCGGCTGCTGACGACCCGGTACGTCCGCCACCTGAACTTCGCCAATGGCGGAACCACTACGGCGAATCAGCTCAATCAAATTGCCCTCGCCAATCTGCGCATGGTAAAGGTCGAGATTCATCTTCAGCGCCGGGCTGTTGACCGCTTCCACCAGCGCCAGGGTATCGGCCGCCAGCGCGAACGGGGTGCAAGGATGATCGACCGGTAGATTGAGGTTTTCGAGGGTGAACACCCGCCCGGCGCGCTCGCCAAGTTGCGCCACTTTACGCAGCGTATCGACTGCTTTCAGCCACATCGCACCGGTGACCACTTCCACGGGTTTGACCGGCAAGCCTTTGTCATCCAGCCCGGTACCGTGCAGATTTAGCCCTGGGCAGTTAAGCCGCTCAGCCACCGCCAGTGAGGCTTCGGCACTCTGCAGCAGCTGTTGGATCTCGTCGTCGTCGGTGAGATTGCCGGTGAGATAACCGGTCATGGAGGTGAATCGCGCACCTGTCGCGACCAGCGCATCAATGTCTTTATTGGCCCATCCCCAGATTTCGACCCCAAACCCCAGCGCGTGAATGCGTTTCACACGCTCGATGAAAGGCAGATCGAGGAACACCATTTCGGCACAAACCGAGAGTTGATAAGCAGCCATTAGCGTGCTCCCACTTTGACAGGCAGGTTGAGGGTGACCGATTCAATGCAGGCCAGCGCAATTTCCAACGCATTGCGTGCATCTTCGCCGGTGGCGCGCGGTGTTTCGCCGGTGCGGATGCAGCGGGCAAACTCGACCATCTCCGCCACATAGGCTTCGCGCAGCAGATCGGAATCCATACGCGAAGTCTCCATGCTGATACCACTCGCGCTGTAGCGCACGCAGTTGGAAGACGTGATGTGGCCCGCCTGCAGCATCCCTTTACTGCCAAACACCTCGCCGCGCACGTCGTAGCCGTACACCGCCTGGAAGTTGGCTTCTGCGATGGCAATCGCTCCGTTATCAAAGCGAATCGTCACCACCGAGGTATCCAGCAAACCTTTATCTTTGAAGTCCGGACGCACCAGCGCATCGGCGATGGCATACACTTCCACCGGCTTCGCCCCATGATTGAAGTGCAGCAGGGTGTCGAAATCGTGGATCAGCGTTTCGAGATAAATGGTCCACTGCGGGATGCGTGACGGATCGTGCAGCGCCGGATCGCGTGTCACAGAACGACTTAACTGCGTAATGCCGTTCTCGCCTGCCTTCACTGCCGCTATCGCCGCGGCAAAACCCGCATCGAAACGGCGATTGAAGCCCACCTGCAACACCACTCCCGCGCTTTTGGCGGCCGCAATCGCCCGGTCAGCTTCCTCCAGCGTGACCGCCATTGGCTTCTCACAAAATACGTGCTTACCGGCATTCGCTGCGGCAATCACCCACTCGGCATGGGTGCGAGCGGGTGCCGCAATCGCAATCGCATCAATCTCCGGATCCCGCAACAGTGCGTGCAAATCGCTGTAGGCTTTCGCGACACCCAGCTTGCTGGCAAGTTTTTCTGCAGCACCGGGCTGCGGATCGGCGACTGCCGCCAACGTGGCACCGGGTACGCGATACGCCAGATTTTCGGCGTGGAAGCTGCCCATTCGTCCTGCGCCAATCAGACCCACACGAACCGGTTGAAGATGAAATGTCATAAATCATTCCTTACTGTTTTGGATATGTCCGTTCGGGACAGAGGAGATAGACATTTCATTGCAATTCAGATGCCAACTGAAAAACGGGGAATTGTGTGAGGCACTACACAGCCTTGCGCCTTAGATTGCACATAAACTTTACATGTCAACTTCACATGTTAATAAAATGGACATTCCAGATTAGTCAGGAGCCGCTGATGCGCACCAGCGAACGTCTACCGTTTAAAGATGAAAGCGATCCCATCTTCAGCCTGCCGGAAGGGTCTGAAGCGGGCGAGTGGGATACCCTGCTCTGGCAGGGCTGGCACAGCTTTGTCAGGGGTGAACAACCGGGCTGGATGCGCCGCAGTATTTTGCAGTCATGGCAACGTTCGCAGCAGCGTGCCATCGATCCCCACACCTTCGTCTACACTTCGCCACCGGCGGATGAGCTGGCGGCCATCCTTGCGCACAATGCTGAGCTGATTGTGGTGGCGCGTAACGTGATGGAAAACCTGCTGGCCTATAACCCGGATGGCCATATCAACCTCACCGACGCGCAAGGTGTCACGCTGCATTTTTGCGGCGCTGATTTGACGCCGATCGGTAGCATCCTGAGCGAAGAGGTGCTCGGCACCAACTGCACAGCTCGTTGCCTGATTGAGCAACGGCTGGTGTATGTGTTGAGCGGGGAAAACTGGAAGATCGATCTGCGTAAGCGCCACTACCAGTGCGCCGCCGCGCCGATTCGAGATGCCAGCGGCCAACTGCTCGGCGTGCTCACACTCACCGCCACACCGGATAACTTCAATGCGCACACGCTGGGCACGGTGCAGGCCGCTGCGGAAGCGGTGGGACAACAATTAATGTTGCGCAGTTTGCTGGCGGAACAACAGTCGATCCTCGAAACCCTGAATGAGGGCGTGATCGTCTGCGATCGCCACGGACGGATCAAAACGTTAAACCGCTATGCGCGGCAGATCTTTAGTGGTCTCGATCCTCAGGCCGGGCCGATTGATGTGTTACTGCAACCCCAGGGAGGATCGCTGCTGACCATGCCATTCTGTAATGACCGTGAGTTGCAGTTTATCCCGGATGGCGTGCAGCCCCTCTCCTGCCTGATTTCATTAATGCCCGCACCCGATGGTGGCCGCGTGCTGTCACTGCGCGAGAACCAGCGCATCCGGGCGATTACGCGGCAGGTAATGGGCGTCAGCGCCAGTTATACCTTTGAGATGATTCGCGGCCACGCGCCGCGCGTGCAGCAGGCCATTCAGAAGGCACGCGCCAGCAGCCGCACCGATAGCACCGTGCTGTTAAGCGGTGAAAGCGGCACCGGCAAGGAGCTGTTCGCGCAGGCGATCCATAACGCCAGCCCACGGCATCAGGAGCCCTTTATCGCTCTCAACTGCGGCGCACTGCCGCGTGACCTGGTGCAAAGTGAGCTGTTTGGCTATGTCGATGGCGCATTCACCGGTTCCCGGCGCGGCGGCTCCGCAGGAAAATTCGAGCTGGCGGATGGCGGCACGCTGTTTTTGGATGAAATTGGCGAAATGCCGCTGGAGGCGCAAACCAGCCTGCTGCGCGTATTACAAGAGAGTGAAGTGGTGCGTATCGGCGCCGCGCATCCACTTAAGGTCAATGTGCGCATCATCGCCGCCACGCACTGTAATCTGCTGGATGCCGTAGAGAAAGGCGCCTTTCGCCGCGACCTGTATTACCGTCTTAACGTGATTTCATTAGCCATTCCGCCGCTACGTGAACGCCAGGAGGATATTCCAGGTCTGGTGAATACGTTTATTCAGGCGCTCTGTACCCGATTGAAACGCATCGCGCCGCAGGTGTCGTCTGAAGCCATGCACTGCTTACAGGCGTGGCACTGGCCGGGCAACGTACGTGAACTGGAGAACCTGGTTGAACGCATGGTGAATTTGTGTGAAGGGCTGGAGATTGGCAAACCGGATTTGCCGGAAGAGATGACGCAGCGCGTCCCGCCACCACAATCCAGCGTTTTAACATCACTGCAGGAAAATGAGCGCCAGCATGTATTGCAGGTGGTGAGTGAGCAGAGAGGCAACCTGCGTCAGTCGGCACAGCAACTGGGGATTTCACGGACCGCGCTGTATAACAAACTGAATATCTGGCAGGTGGATGTCACCGCATTGCGAGGGAAATAGGATAAAACAGTGCATGTGCTTCCCTTAACCCACCCGCTCTCGTGCCAACACTCCCTGAATCCTGGGCGGGATTCAGGGAAGACAGATGAGGGGGCAGCATATTCCCCGCTCGCTACAATGACGCTCCACCGCAAGTCACTCACTCTTGCCCGGTTATCGCATCAGCTGCGGGTAACAGCACAAAACCGCTATCTACAGCGACGCTCCACCGCAGATCACCAATTCCTGCCCGGTTATTGCATCTGCAGCGGGTGACAGCACAAAACCTGCCAGCGCCGCCACTTCCTCGGGCTTGATGTAGCGTCCGATAGGGGGCAGCTTCGGGGGAGAACTGGCACGCCCGGGTTGCAGCAGCATGGGCGTCTCGGTGGCTCCGGGCGCGATCACATTCACAGTAATCCCCTGCGGCGCTAATTCAGCCGCCCAGCTTCGCGCCATACCGACCATCGCCGCTTTGGTGCTGACATACTGGCTGCGATGAGCGGCACCGCGTGAAGTGCGACTGCCGATCAGCAAAATGCGGTCGCCCTGCGTCATCTGCGGCTGCAGCGCGTTCGCCATGATCTGCGCCACCTGCACATGCAGATACCACAGGCGCGCACTCTGCTCCTCATCAAGATCGCCGAGTGGCGCAGCCGCCATCATGCCCGCGGCATGCACCAGCGCATCCACCTTAGGTAAAACAGCCAGCGCCTGCTTCAGCAATCGGGCATCAAACAGATCCACACTCACCGAGGTAAAGGCGGGATGATCTTTCTTTACCAGCGTGCGGCTAAATCCCGTCACCTGCCAGCCCTGCGCCAGCAGATGATCGGCAATCGCCGCGCCAATCCCGGAGCTAACCCCCGTCACCAGCGCGTGTCGGCTCATTGCTCTCCCCTCGCCCACGCTTCGTTAACGCGGACGTACTTAATCGCCTGACGGAAATAGGTGTAGGCGATATGCAGTGCGCCGTCCTCACTCTGCTTGATGCTGGGATACGAGAACTCACGGTTGAGCTTCTGCTGCGAATTGTTGGTCATGCAGTAGCCGTCGCCTTCGTCGAGATGACGCTGCCACGGCCAGCTTTGGCCGCCATCCGGGGAGATGGCCAGCGTCATCGGTGCACGCGGTGCGCCCCAAAATGCGGTGCGTCCGGTGTGCACCACCGGTTCGGCCGCCACCGCCACATCGTCATCCTCATCTTCGATTTCGTCATACAGCGACAGGCGACGCTCGCTGGCATCTTTGGCGCTCATGGCATTGAACACCAGCGCCAGATGACCGTTATTCAGTGTGGTCACCTGAATGGAGGAATTGTTGTTTGGCAGTTCAGTCGCCACCGGCGCACTCCAGCTTTCACCGCCATCCGTCGAACGACTTTGATAGATAAAGTCCGCCCAACGGCTGCGATACAGCGCCAGTAAGCTGCCATCCTGCAATAAAGTAATGTTCATGTGCACACAGCCGAGGCTATCCGGCACCGCCACATCGCGCCAGCTTTTGCCTTTATCACTGGAGATTTTTACCGCGCTAATGTCGTCATTACCGACCCATTTTACGCCCGGCTGAGTGCGGCAATAGAACACCGGCAACAGCCAGTTGCCATTCGGTAACACGGTAATTGGCTGGCGAATAAAGGTGCCGGGCTGATCGAGCAGCGTGTCGATGGCGCTCCAGTTGCGGCCGAAATCGCGCGACTGGCGATAGCGCACGATGGCCGTGTCCTGATTACCGGACTTTTGCGCTGTCCATAACAGCCACAATACCTGGTCAGGATCGAGGAACAGCACCGGGTTCTGCTCAGAGCGCGTCGAATCATCCGAGAGTTTTTGCGCTTCGCTCCACTGGCTGCTGCCTTGTTCCAGGCGTGAGCACCACACAGAGATATCGGCAATTCCTTCCTGTGTGCCACCAAACCAGACACACAGCAGGTCGCCGTTGGGCAGCGGCAGCAAATTAGCGGCGTGATTCTGCGGACAGACCGAAGGCAGCATCGCCGTGAGCTGCTGCGCATCCTGCGCGTGCGGATGAAGGTTACCGTTACGTTCGACGGTAATCGTTGAATCGGTCATATCAGGCTCCACTGTTTTGCATCGAAGATTTTGGTGCTTTTTTGTCGTGCGTTTGTGCCGAAGGGATCAGGCGATCAATCACCATGATCACCGCTGGCGTAATCAACGCCACATACATATTGTTGATGCCGAACGGATCGCCAAGCAGATACCAGACGGTGGTGACCACGCAGGCCCCAATCAGACCGGCATTCGCCCCGCGCGTACTTTTATAGAACGGCAGGTAGAAGGCAATAATCGCCACCACCGAGATCGACAGACGAATCGCGCGGGTGAAGAAGGAGAGCTTCAGCACTTCGGGGACGAACAGCACCAGGATTAACGGCAGGAAACCAATCAGCAGCGACAGCCAGCGCGTCATACGGAATTCACGTTCTGGCGTTGGGTTGCGATACGGCACATAGAAATCTTTGACCACCAGCGAGGCAATCGCCAGCGCCACTGTGCTGACACTGACGAAGATGGAGGCCACCAGCGATGTGGTCACAATCCCGGCCAGCCATGGGCTCATATCCTGCAGGAACACCGGCAGTGCATACAGGCTTTTGATATCCGGATGCAGGTACTTCGCCGCCACGCCAATTAACGCAATGGCAATCGCAATCGGCATGCAGAAGAAGAAGGCAACCCAGGTAGCACGCTTGGCGGATGCGGCACTTTTGGTGGAAGCGATGGCCTGAATCACAAACTGGGTGCAGAAAATTGAACCGATGGTGCCAATCATCCAGGCAAATATGGTGCTGGCCCCAATGTTACCGTCCCACGTCCAGTAGAAATGCGGCATCTCTTTGATCATCGGGCTAACGCCGCCGGTCATATGCAGTGCGACGCCGAGAATGATCAAGATACCGATATATTTCAGTCCGCTGTGCAGCAGCGTTACCCAGGCAATGCCCTTCATGCCACCGAACATAAAGTAGAAGGTACTGACGATTGCGGTGATCACGGCCGCCGTGGTGAGATCGAGATTCAACACGGTCGAGATCGCCGCTGCGCCGCTCACATAGTTCCCCACATTCACCAGCAGCAGCGCATAGATCATGATGAGGGAAATGATGTTCTTGGTTGAGTTGCCGTAACGCTCAGCAATCGCACCCGAAATGGTGATTTTTCCGGTGTTGTAGATACGCTTAACCAGCAGGAATCCGAACAGCGGGAAGCCAATCGCGGCACCAATCACCGACCAGGAAGCGGCAAACCCGCCTTCAAACGCCGCCTGGGCGGTACCAATGGTCGATTTCGCGCCGATGTACTCAGACATTAACATCACACCCACGACAAAAGCCGGCATCACGTTGGATCCCGCCATAAAGTCGCCGCTGTTTTTGCTGCGCAGACGCCACGTCAGCCAGGTGGTAAACAGAATATACGCGATGACGATCCCGACAATAATCATCATCCCTTCTGCAGAAAACTGTTTCATTTTAGCCTCATTGATAACGTAGGGTCGTGGCCTGCGCTGGGCTTCACGCATGCCGTTAATGAGGTTGCCTGTTTTGTTATTTTAGTGTCTACGCACAAAGGCAACCCTGTTTATGCTCATTGATTTATTTCACTCACATGAGAATGAATTCACGCATAAGCAGGGCAATTTATAGGCTAAACAGCAAATGATTTGTTTGATCATGCTCACAAACAGTCAATGATGATTAAAAATAATCAAATATTACTTAATAGTTACAAGGCGGACTGCAAAAAATCGACAAAGGCGCTAATGCGGGCGGGTAACTGACGCTGCGGCCGCCACACGGCAAAAATATCCCCGTCCACGCTGCTCCATGCTGGCAGCACATGCAGCAGATCGCCGCGTTCAATCATGTGCTGGGCATCCCACCAGGAACGCAGCAAAATGCCGTGCCCATCCATCGCTAACTGCATCGCCACTTCGCCATCGTTGGTGATCAAACTCCCCTGCACCTTTTGCGTCACCTGCTGCTGGCCATGACTCAATCGCCAGAGTGCGAAATCACTCTCGTACTGCCGTAGCAGAATACAGTTGTGCTGCGACAGCGCCGCAATACTGTCAGGCAGGCCGTGACGCTCCGCATAAATTGGGGCGCAGCATAGCACGCGCGGATTAGTGCGTAACTTACGCGCGATGAGCCGCGCATCGGGCGGTTCGCCAATGCGGATATCAATGTCGATGTGCGAATCGATGAAATTCAATGGCTGGCTGCTGAGTTGTAATGATAACGAGACTTCAGGATGCAGCGCAGCAAAGCGGGACACGCAGGGGGCAACATGGCGGCGACCAAATCCAAATGAGGCGTTAATGTTCAGGCTGCCACGCAGCACCGCCGCCTGGCTGCTCACCGACTCCTCCAGCTCTGCCAGTTGATCCAGCAACGGGCGAGCCCCTTCCAGATAGCGTTTTCCTTCAGCGGTGAGCTCCAGTCGCCGCGTGGTGCGTTTCAGCAGTTGCACCCCCAGACGCTGTTCAAGGTGGCTGAGACGTTTGCTGACGGCGGGCAGCGATAGCCCGAGTTCACGCGCCGCAGCGGTTAAACTCTCCAGCGCTGCGACGCGCACAAAGAAGGCCAGATCGTCAGTCGAGGTACGCGATTCTCTACTTTTATTCAACATTGGCTTGCCGCTCAGGCTAATTATTTCCCGGTGATGCATGGTTATACTGCGTTCAGAACATCAACAGCAACCTGCGAGAACCCTATGAGCGGCAAAACCTACAAAATCGCCGTCATCCCTGGCGATGGCATTGGCAAAGAAGTGATGCCAGAAGGCATCCGCGTGATGGATGCAGCGGCAAAGAAATTCAATATTTCTCTGGAATGGCAATGGTTTGACTTTGCCAGCGCCGAGTACTGGCAGCAGCATGGCAAGATGTTGCCGGATGACTGGTTCGCCACTCTGAGCCAGTTTGATGCCATCTATTTTGGCGCGGTGGGCTGGCCAGATGTGGTACCGGATCACGTGTCGCTGTGGGGATCGCTGCTGCAGTTCCGCCGCGAATTTGATCAGTACGTCAACTTGCGTCCGGTTCGCCTGATGCCGGGCGTCAAAGCGCCGCTGGCCAATCGTCAGCCCGGCGATATCGATTTTTACGTGGTGCGTGAAAATACCGAGGGCGAGTACTCGTCGGTAGGCGGAACCATGTTCCCTGGAACCGACCGCGAGGTGGTGATTCAGGAGACGGTGATGACGCGTACGGGCGTCGATCGCATCCTGAAGTTTGCCTATGAGTTAGCGCAGAAGCGTCCGAAAAAACACCTGACCTCTGCCACCAAATCCAACGGCATTGCTATCACCATGCCCTATTGGGACAGCCGCGTCGAAGCCATGGCGCCGAGTTACCCGGAAGTGAAAGTCGATAAGTATCATATCGATATTTTGACGGCGAACTTCGTGCTGCACCCGGACTGGTTTGATGTGGTGGTGGCCAGCAACCTGTTTGGCGACATCCTGTCAGATCTCGGCCCGGCCTGTACCGGCACCATCGGTATTGCGCCTTCCGCCAACATCAACCCGGAAGGGAAATTCCCTAGCCTGTTTGAACCGGTACACGGCTCAGCGCCGGATATCGCGGGCAAAGGCGTAGCAAACCCGATTGGACAGATCTGGTGTGGTGCGATGATGCTGGAGCACCTCGGTTACGCTGAAGCGGGTGCCGCCGTACTGGACGCGATTGAACGCACGCTGGCTGCCGGCAATAGCCTGACGCGCGACCTCGGCGGCAGCGCTTCAACAGAAGAGTTGGGTGTGGCAATCGCGGCAGCGCTGTAAAAATTAAGTGTCAATAAAGATCACAATAACCATAAAATAAGCAAGGGATATGAATTTTATTGATGTACCTTATTTTCAGGACAACGGTAATAAGGAAATAATATGCCTATCCCGGCTTATTTGTGGTTAAAGGATGATGGTGGAGCGATTATTAAAGGCTCCGTGGATGTAACAGCAAGAGAACACAGCATTGAAGTGCAAGGGTTCTCTCATGGAGTCACTTTACCGGTTGATGGTGCTACGGGTAAGATTACGGGAACTCGTACACATATGCCGGTAAGTTTTGAAAAGGAATTCGACTCATCGAGCCCCTATCTCTATAAAGCTGTCACATCAGGACAGACATTAACTTCAGCAGAATTTAAATGGTACTGTATTAGTGATGCGGGACAAGAGGTTGAATACTTCAATATGCTTTTTGAAGGTGTTAAAATCGTTTCCGTAATTCCTGGCATGGCAAACATAAAAGCGAGCAGCCATCAAACTAACCATGTCGAATCCGTTGCGATGATGTATGAAAAAGTCACCTGGCGATATTGTGATGGAAATGTACAACACACTGACGCATGGAATGAACGAAGTTAACCACACCATGGTCAATGGCGATTCTTGAATATCTTTATCAGATAAAGCGTGAGTGCCAAAAGACTCGCGCTTTCAATCACAGATAAAGCAATAATCAATTGACCGTAAAATCCCTCAGCATCACCCAAGCCATATGCATTTGTAAAATCGACAAATGCAGACTGATTTCCGTTAAGAAAAGCGAAAGCTATTGTGTGATTAATCGGAATGAGGATAAGAAAAGCAAGGAAGAAAAATACCATTTTTAATGGAAACCTGACACCAGAACTATGCGCTACAGACATCTGAAATACTCCCATCAATGACCTCAATTGTCCCATACGAATAGAAACTGGTGCCTAGAATGTTTTTATTTCCTTAAGTGTAAGTCATCAATGCCTGACGAATTTTTAGAAAATCACTACGATACTGTAAGGTAATACAACCTTGTGATATGCCGGCAGGGCCAATTGGATGCAGACGGAAGTTACCGCGTTTAATACCTTCAACAAACGTATAATCGTCAATGAGTGTGTCGTGGCGAAAAACTCCAAACCATTCGGCATGAATAACAGGTGAACTGCCTGGCCATGACCAAAACTCTCGACTCATATTATATAACATGCTCTTCACACCATTCGTGGGTCGCTTGACGATGTAATACAGACCTAAGGGCAAAGGTCCATTAAATGGAACCGATGCACATGCTGGGCGATTTCGATAACGATTATTGCCTGAGAAAGCCATGAAATGGCCAATGCCCGGCAATATGAGTGGAGAGAACTGAGTGCCCGTAAGAATAAACTTTCCGTTAATAGCCATGTAATTTCCTCCTGAAATTAACCATGGCACAATAACCACAAACAGTTTGTGGGTGTTAATTAAATATCCCAGGATAGTCCAACACTGTGCATTCCATCACAGGTTACAGTTCAGGAGCCCCAAAAGGGGCACCCTACTTCACCGCCCCTTCCGTCACACCACTGATAAACTTACGCTGGAACACCAGGAACACCGCCACCAGCGGCAGAATCACGATCATTGCGCCTGCCATCAGCACCGGAATATCAATCGTGTTTTTGTTCTGGAAGAACATCATGCCGATTGGCAAAGTACGCAGTTCATCCTTGTTGACCAGAATCAGCGGAATCAGGAACTCATTCCACGTCCAGATAAACAGCAGCAGTGCCAGCGTCGAGAGCGTGGGCCAAATGGCAGGCACCAGAATGCCCCACAATATCTTGCGCCTTGAAGCGCCATCCATCACCGAGGCTTCCACCAGTTCGCGCGGCACCTGTTGCAGTGCAGTGGCAATCATCAGCGTGGTAAACGGCAGCGATAAGGCAATTTGCGGCAGGATCAGCGCCAGATAAGTATTCGTCAGCCCCATCCAACGCAGTTCGTGGTAAAGCGGGATAATAAAAGCCTCGCTCGGCAGCACCATGCCTAAGCCCAGCATCGCTGCTATCAGCTTCTTACCGGGAATTTTCAGCCAGGCAAAACCAAATCCTGCCAGAATCCCTAACAAAATACTGCTGAGCACCACCGGAATCACCACCAGCACCGAGTTCATAAAGTAGACGTTGAAATGTCCCTGTTGCCAGGCCGTCACGTAGTTTTTGAAGTTCAGCGACGCAGGCAGCGTGAACACGCCCTGAAACAGCTCCATCTGGGTTTTGAATGAGGTCATCAGCGCCATTAAAAACGGCAGGATAGTCATTAACGCGACAATCCAGATGAGCGCGCGAGAAACAACAGGCGTACCGCGCATCAGTGACGCTCCCGGATAGCAAAATGAATACAGGCGTTGATCATCAGCACAATCAACATACTGAACACGGCTACCGCTGACGCGTAGCCAAAGTAGTGCAAATCGAAGCCCTGCTTATACATAAAGATGTTGGTCACCATGGTCGAAGTGCCCGGCCCGCCTTGCGTCATCACATACACCAGGTCAAAGGCCTTCAGGCTGGCAATCACCGTCAGCAGCAGCGCAATGCGCAATTCCGGACGCAGCGAAGGCAGCGTAATGCGCATAAACTTCTGGCGACGCGAAGAACCATCCAAATCGGCGGCTTCCAGCAGTGAAGGATCCATGCGCTGCAAACCGGCCATAAACAGCACCAGACAGAATCCGAAGAAATACCAGGTGGCAACAAAACCCACAGCCGGTAATGCCCAGGTGAAATCCCCCAGCCACGACAACGCCAACTGCGGTAAACCGATGGCGCGCAGGAACTGATCGATAGGGCCAAACGCCGGGTTATATAACCAACGCCACACCACGCCCAAAACCGCCATCGGCATGATATACGGCAGGAAAAACAGAATACGCAGCACGCTGCGCTCTTTGCCGTTACGCGTTTCATACAGGAAGCTGCACAGCAGTAAACCGACACCAATCGGCAACAAGGTATAAAACAACATCAGCAGCGCATTGTTACCGAGCGCCACCCAGAACACCGGATCCTGGAACATACGCACATAGTTGCTGATACCGGTGAAAATCGGCAGGGAAGTACCATCCCACTCGGTGAAGCTGATGCCGAGCGAGGCCAGCAGCGGCAGGAGTAGAAATACCGCATAGACCAGTACGGCGGGCAGAAGATAGAGCGCGTTGCGCCAGGCAGATTTGTTCAGCATAACCTTACTCGCTTGCAGGCTAATTCACGGCCCGGCATCGTCGCCAGGCCGGACGTCATCAGTGCTTCAGGGTTTTCAGGTAGCGTTGATAGTTGTTGTCGAAATTAGTGACCATCTGCTCCGGCGTCTGTCGTCCTGCCAGTAACAGCTGCACGTTCTGATTCAGCTCAGCATTCATGGTCGGCGTGGCCCAATCCAGATAATGGCCGAGGCCATCATGCTCGTTGAGGGTCACCCATACCTGATACGCCTCCGCCAGCAACGGGTTATCCGCTGGGATTTGTGCATTCTTGCTGGTGCCCGCCGGCAGGAAGCCGACTTTCAACCAGCGGTTCGCCATCTCGTCGGAAACGACGTAGTCGATAAATTTGGCTGCCGCATCCTGCTGCTCTTTGGTTTTTGCCGTGTTGGTGATCGAGAACGCCAGATCGGTGCCACCCACCATCAAGGCATGCTGCACGCCCTCCCCCATCGGCATCGCTGCAAAGTGCACATCTTTATTGTCTTTGAACTGGCCGAGATACCAGGTGCCGCTCACCAGGAACGCGGCCTGCCCATTCTGGAACAGGGTGGCCGCATCATCATGACCAATGCCTTCAAAGCCAGGGAAGAAGTAGCCTTTGTCTTTCCAGCTCTTCATCATGCTCGCCGCTTTCACCAGCTTGTCGTCTTTGAAGGTGCCACCCACGTCGTAAATCAGATCATCGAGGGCTTTGCGATCTTTGCTCTCAATCTGTGCTTCCCATACGGTACTCAGCAGCTGTTGGCCCATATTACCGTCCAGCAGGCCGAGCATCATCGGTGGCGTGCCCGCCGCTTTCAGCTTCTCCATTGCCGCTTCGAGTTCAGGCAGGGTTTTCGGTACGGCAACACCCGCCTTGTCCAGCAAAGCCTTGTTGTAATACAGCCCCACCATTTCACCGAGGCTGGCGACACCGTAAAGCTGACCGCTGCCAAAGTCCTGCTTATCTGACCAGCGGTTACGCTTGAGGATCGAGTCCGGGAAGCGCGTGGTCCAGCCATAAGTTTTGGCGTAGTCGTCAAGCGGCCACAGCAGTTTGTCTTTCACCAGCGAACCCATATCGCCACCGCCCTGATTGACCTGGGCGATTTGCGGGCCATCACCGGCGGTCAGCGCCAGCTTCAGTGGAATACGCGTATCTTCAAAAGAGTGCACCGAGCGCTGAATGGTGATGCCCGGATTCTTTTGCTGGAACGCTTTCACCGCTTCATCCACCGCCTCGGTCTGCTGTGGATAGTTATAAATATCCCATTCGTTCAGCGTCACCGCTTGCGCCGTCGCCAGGGTTGCACCGAGCAAGATCCCGGCTGAAACCAGACGCGATACCACGCGCAGTGAGCTTTTCATACGGGACGGACGTTTGGTTGAATCACACATCATGCTCGGTTTCTCCAACAGATGACTGGCATCCCTTCATTGCGACACCTGCAGGTCCTGGCAGGTTGATTCAGCAGCAATAACGACGTTAATTCATACTTACTTTATGCACAAAAGAAAGTCAAACACCCTCACTGCGGAATTTTTGCTCTGTGATACAGTGCAAATTGTGAGAAGAAAAGCGGACTACACAGCAGAGAATCCTGTCTGCCAGACACAAAAGCGTACACCTGAAGATGCCTGACAGCTGCTGCCAGCACAATTCACTCACGCTAATCACCAGCATTAACCTACTGACAGACCATATGAAAATTCTATAGTTAATGTGATGTTCGACAGGCTGCGACGGTAAAATCAGCGCTGAATGCAGGCGGCATAGGCTCTGCGTCGCTATAGGCAGACATTTGCGCGATACCTCACTACCAGTGATTTACCTCCGTGTTGTGCGGTCGCGCAATTATTACAACTTGAAAACTAAGTCAGCTTTATTTACCGTAAAATCTGTTCATCTCATGACCACAGAGGCTCCACCATGACGGCTAAAGGTGTTATTCGCCGAACCCGCGAGAGCGATTTTCCAGCCCTGTCGCGCATCTGCTTAGAAACGGCCAATGCGGGAACTGACGCCACCGCGCTCTATTCTGACCCGGCGCTGCCTGGCCTGCGTTTTGTCATTCCTTACGCACGCTTTGCACCCGAATTTTCCTATGCACTTGAAATGAATGGGGAAGTGATGGGCTATGCGGTGGCGGTGGCAGATACACGCGCCTTCGAAGCAGAACTGAATGCGCAGTGGTGGCCACAACTGCAACAGCAATATCGCGATTACACGCCGCGCGCGCCACTCGACAGTAAAGTCCTGGATGCCATCCTTCAGCCGGATGCCGCTGCAGAGCAACTGGTGGCGCAATGGCCCGCGCATCTGCATATCAATCTGCTGCCGCCAGCGCAACAGGGCGGCTGGGGAAGAAAACTGATTGAGCAGCTGTTGCAGGATCTGCGTGCCGCTGGCGTGCCGGGTGTTTATCTGGGCGTGAGTCTGCAAAATGAGAAGGTGTGCGGCTTTTATCAACGTCTCGGTTTCACGCCGATTATGCGCAGCAACGCCATCTACATGGGTCAACTACTCTGATTGAGGCCTCACCATGACCAGCCTGCACCTGCAAAGCGTTAAAAAGTCCTACGACCATGTGAATGTGATCCACGGTATCGATCTCACTATTAACAGCGGCGAATTTGTGGTGTTTGTCGGCCCTTCCGGCTGCGGTAAATCGACGCTGCTGCGCATGATTGCCGGGCTGGAGGAGATCAGTGACGGCAAGTTACTGATTGAGGGCGCAGACATGACGCATCAGCCCGCCACCGAGCGCGGCATTGCCATGGTATTCCAGTCTTATGCGCTCTATCCGAATATGACGGTGCGCGGCAATCTGGCTTACCCGCTGGAAGTGATGAAGAAATCCAAAGCAGAAATCGAGAAAGCAATTAACCAGACGGCCGCGCGCCTGCATCTGACAGAACTGCTGGATCGCCTGCCACGTGCGCTCTCCGGCGGCCAGCGTCAGCGTGTGGCCATCGGCCGCGCCATTATCCGCCATCCACGCATTTTCCTGTTTGATGAACCGCTCTCCAATCTGGATGCTGAGCTGCGGTTACAGATGCGCATTGAGATCGCTCGCCTGCATGCCTCTCTGGGCAACACCATGATTTATGTCACGCACGACCAGCTGGAAGCGATGACGCTGGCCGACCGCATCGTGGTACTTCGTCAGGGCAAAATTGAGCAGGTGGGTGCACCGATGGCGCTGTATCACGATCCCGACAATCTGTTTGTCGCTGGGTTTATCGGTTCACCGAAGATGAACTTCCTGCAGGCGGAAATTGCCACAGTCGCGCCAGGTGCCGTGCAACTGCGCGTGCCTGCCTTGGGCATTCACACGCTGACCATGAAGATAGATGCAGCCTGCCATGAAGGACAAAAAGTCACGCTGGGGATTCGACCCGAGCATTTCTCTCCGGCGCAGCAGGAAACCGATACGCTGAGCTTCAGCGCCGATTTGTCATTCAGTGAGATGCTGGGGCACACCAACTATCTTTATCTGGATATCGGTGAGGAGAAGTTATTGGTGATTGAGGAACGCAACGCGGCAGAGCATGAGATTGGCGACCGCGTCAGTTATCAGATCAATGCTGAACGCGGGATGTTGTTTGATGAGCAGGGATTGCGCCTGCGTTAAGCGCCTCATCGAAGCAAGCGCCGTGGTTTTGCTACGGCGCCCTCTCTGAACAGACGGTAAGTTTCGATTCCGGGCGCGCCAAGACTCAGATTGCCGTTTTAAGGCACCGTCTCTTCATCGGCCTGCGCCGCCAGCAAATCTAACAGCTTATTCACCGCAAAGCCTGCCGCCCCTTGTGCCCACATACGATTCGACTCGGTGAGGAACTGCAGCGGCGTCATCTGCGGCGTGATCTTCAGCCGGTAGGTCTGGAAACTCTGCGTGATATGGTCGAGCAGTATGCGCGATGCCATCTGCGGCTCCATCGCCAGATACACTACGTCAGGATCATAAGCCACCGACAGATTCGCCAGCGACATGCCCAGGTGCTGTCCGGCTTCCGCCAGTGCACTGAGCACTTCAGGCGTGGGCTGGCTATCCAGATCGCGTAATGTCTGCGGCAGCGCCTCTTTCAGGGAAACCGCCACGCGCTGCAAAATCGCTTGTGATGAGGCCACATCTTCCAGCAATCGCTCAGAACCATCACCGAGCAATGACACGCCAATCTCTCCAGCTTTACCATGACGGCCACGATAGAGCTGGCGGTCCAGCAAAATTCCCGCCCCAATACCTTTGCCAAAAGTGGCAATCACCGCGGATTGTGCATGGCCCAGCTGACCAAACACCAGTGCGGCCATGGCTAACGCATTGGCATCATTTTCGATAAAGACCGGCAGCGAAAAACGCTCTTCCAGCAGGCGCGCAATCGGCACGTTGTTCCAGCCCAGCGCGCGTGACAACACGCAAACGCCGTTGCTGGCATCCACCAGACCTGAAAGCGCCAGCCCAATGGCACCGACTTTCTTTCCTTCCACGCCACGCAAAAACTTCGCCAGCGCGTCACCCAGTTGTTTAGGAGTCATCGCGCCGGACGGGATCTGCTGCTCGCCGATGATGTTGCCGCTCAGGTCGGTTAAGACAATCAGGTTGCGTTCGGCATTAAGTTGAATGCCGACCACGCTGGCGTGATCCGGATTGAGGCCGAGCAGTGTTTTCGGTCGTCCCATTGAGACGCGACGCAGCCCCAGCTCCTGCACAATACCGCCGGACAGCAAACGATTAGTGGCCTGCGATACCGTAGACATGCTCAGGCCGCTACGAACTTTAAGATCAGACTGGCTGATTGGCGCATTTTCGACAATCAGGCGCAAAATGCGTGCAGTTACGTTGGGAGCGCTCATGGATCTCTTTTTTAAGTTGGAAGAGGCTAAGCCGGTTGCTGGCTGAACTGGCTGGCAAGGCGCAATGCACCGCTTAAGGCATCACCCTGCGGCGGGACAAGCTGCGCGGCAATGTCAGCGGGTAACCAGGGCTGAATCGGCACCGCGAGTCCCCCCATCAGGGCCAATTTGCCGTGACTGCGCGCCAGCAAGGGCTGCACCATCTGCACGATATCGGCAGCGGCCTGCTGCACCAGCGCAATACCATGAGGATCGCCCTGCTGCGCGGCGGTAAAGACCTCAGGCACCACATTGCCCCATTCGGCGGGTGTTGCCTGCTGTGACCAGAGTAGCATCTGTTCCGGACTGTGTTGATGCAGCGCCATGATGCGTTCAGTCAACGCCGAAGCAGGCACGATAGCTTCGTGCGCCAGCAGCGCTAAGCGGCGTGCCCGGCGCCCAAGAATGGCGCCTGAACCGGCATCTGACAGGGCAAAACCCCAGCCGCCCAGCAGGGTAAACTGCGTGCCGTCCCAGGCTGCGCCCTGACTGCCCGTCCCGACAATCAACACCGCGCCGGGTGCACCATCGTGCGCACCCGCACAGGCGATTTCGACATCGGTAAACAGATAACGCGCCTGACAACGAGGCTGCCAGCTTTGCAGCCGGGAATGCACCGATGCCACATTGGCACCCGCTAAACCCGCCACCAGCAGGGTGCGGTCACGCGCATCAGCAGCAAGCCCCGCTTGTTGAAATAGCGTGTCGATGACCGATTCAATGGCGTTGATGGCGGCATCATACTGCGACCAGACATTGGCGGGGCCGCCCGTCGCTTCCGCCAGCACGTGGCCAGCGTGATCCGTCAGGCGACCGCGACAGTGCGTACCACCGCCATCAATACCCAGCAAAAGTGATTGCACGCGCTTCCTCCTGCCTGCCACCAACGGCATGATGCTTATAGATGTGCGAAAGATAGGGGAAAAAAACTTAAATCGCAATCACAAATAAATACGCATTCCGTATAGTTAATTAATATCCATTTAAAACATAAAGATAACAAAAAATTCCAATTTTGGATCGGCGTTACGGATTGACATTAGTTTTTCTGCCGTAATAAGTTAACGGTCAGATTATCAGCAGCCTGATGGGTCGGGCAGCTAACAAGCAACGGGCTTCAGGGGTACAACATGAAAGTGGGCATTATTGGTCTGGGCTTTCGTCTTTCTCATGTCGTGAAAGAGTTCAACAAAGCTGACGCAGAGTTCTCCGTGGTGGGTTACGTCGATCCGGCTCCCGCTGGCTTGCCGAATCTCCACACCTTCGGCATTGATGCCGGGAAGGCGTTCGACAACGTGGATGCGCTACTCCAGCACGGTGGGTTCGATCTGCTGCTGGTAGGGTCACCCAACTTTATGCACCTTGAGCATATTCGCCAGGGGCTGGCCGCCGGTTACACCGTGTTCACCGAGAAACCGGTGGTGATCAATGAAGAACAGACGATGGCGATGGCACAGCTGGTGCAGCAATATGGGCATGAACGAATTCTGGTCGGCTTAGTTTTACGCTACTCACCGCTGTACCACGATCTCTTAAACGCGCGTGACGAACATCGCCTGGGCGAGATCACCTCAATCGAAGCCACGGAACACATCAAGCCTTACCATGGGGCCTTCTTCCAGCGCGACTGGCGACGTCTGGAAAAATACGCCGGTCCTTACATTCTGGAAAAATGCTGCCACGATATCGATCTCTATCAAGGATTAGTCGGTGAACGTCCGGTGCGCGTCGCCAGCTTTGGTGGGCGTAAAAACTTCACGCCGCAACATGCACCCACCGGGGCTGTCACACCGCAATCTGAGGTGTATCACGTTAAACCCAGCGGCTGGTCAAGCACGGATGCGGTGTTTGATGGCGATGCCGACATCGTCGACTACCAGACAGCGCTGATCGAATACGCCAATGGCGCAACGCTCGCCTTCCACGCCAACCTTAACGTGCCGGATGAGTTTCGGCGTTTCTGCGTGATGGGCACCGATGGCATGGCTGAGGGTGACTTTGTGCGTAACTACTTCCGCGTGCACAACGCCCGCACCGGCGAGCGCGAAGTCGATACCACTTACAGCGGCAATGCCTATGACGGTCACTACGGTGCCGATGCGTTGATGGCTGAAGAGATCGTCAAACACATTAAACAGGGAACGCCACTGAAAGTCTCTGTGGTGGATGCACTGGAAGCGGGCCTGACCGCGATTAAAATCGATGAAGCACGAAAATCGAAAACCGTGGTGGATATGACAGACAGCTGGAAACAATTTGACGCCAGCCTGGGGAAAACCGCGACCGTTTAAGGTCAACCTCCCCGCGCAGGTCCCCCTTTGCGCGGGGCTTTTCATGGCAGTGCAGAGTGGTGACATCATTAACCGGCTCGCGAGCCGGTTTTTGTTGGCGCTTATCCTGCGTTTTCGTTCTCCAGCTTCTGCCGTTTGCGCAGATGCGGGAAAATCGTCATCCAGACCACCACCACCACCAGCGTGCCGATACCGCCAAGCGCTGCGGCAGGCACCGCCCCCATCCACGCTGCCAGCATGCCTGATTCAAACTCACCAAGCTGATTTGAGGTATTAATAAAGATGGCGTTGACCGCATTCACGCGACCGCGCATGTCATCCGGCGTATCCAGCTGCACCAGCGCGCCGCGAATCACCATGCTCACCATATCGAACCCGCCCAGCGCGGCCAGCGCCAGCAGAGACAGCCATAATTGCGTGGAGAGCGCGAACACCAGCGTAACCACACCAAAGCCCGCGACAGAACCAAACATAATCATGCCGACGTGCTTTTCCAGCTTGTGGCGACTCAGCCACACGCCAACAATGAGCGCCCCCACAGAAGGCGCTCCACGCAGCATGCCTAATCCCCAGGGGCCGGTATGCAGAATATCCTGCGCGAAGATCGGCAACAGCGCGGTGGCGCCCCCCAGTAGCACGGCGAACAGATCGAGAGAGATCACACCCAGCACATCTTTGCGCTCACGAATAAAACGCACTCCCGCAAACATGGTCGTGAGATTCATCGGCATACGCGTTTGAGGTGGACGTTCATAGCGGAGGCGGCTGATCAACACCAGCGAGAAGAGATAAAACAGGGCTGAAACGCCGTAAACCACCTCGGGGCCAGCCACATACAGCAGACCCCCTAAGGTTGGGCCGACAATCACCGCAGCCTGACCGCCCACTGAACTCGCCGCCATGGCACGCGCGAGAATCGGTGGAGGAACCAGCGCAGGGAGCATAGAGGTGATCGACGGCCACTCCAGCGCTTTAGCAACCGAGATCAGAAACACCAGTCCCCAAATTTCAATTTTATCCGCCCAGTGCATCAGCGTCAGTGCCACCAGGCCAAGCAGGACTAGCCATTCAATCAATTGCCCGACCAGCACAATGCGGCGGCGATCAAACTGGTCGGCGAGATGGCCGGCCGGCAGAGCCAGTAACACCGAAGGCAGGAACTGCATCAGGCCAATCATCCCTAACGCCATCGCGCTGTGGGTAAGGGCGTAGATTTGCCAGCTCACCGCCACGGAGAACATCTGGAAACCAAACGATGAACAGGTGCGTGCCAACCAGAAGGCGACAAACGACCTGTGCCGCAACAGAGAGTCTTCTGCTGCGGATAACGGTGAAGCCATATTTTATCCCATCCTAAATCATCATCCGGCCAGCATCATTGCACCAGCCTGGTGAAAAGCCGTTTACCGACTCTCATTATCATTTTGCGGCCACAGAGTGCGACATCTGACGCTGGCAAGCAATGGCTAGCCGTGCGCTTTAAAAACAGTTGCTTATCTAAAATTCAACTAAGCATAGAGTTCTGAATATTAGCAGGCTGATTGTTTTCATCTGAAAATATCCGAATCATTCCAGAAATTCCAATAATTCAATATTAAATACATCTTTTAACCGCCATATCTCTCTATCAGAGACAGCTAAAAAAGGTGACCTTAACAAACAATTCGATCTATATTGGAAGCGTAAAGATCACAGCAACCTTGCCGTCCTTATAATAATTAAGACGTTCCAGTTAATTAATTTATTCATAGAGATAAATGGAAAACAGTTCATACAATCCTTATGTTACTGAGCGTATCCGTCGCCTCGACGGCGCACTGATGGGCGTGTGTTATTCAGCCCCCTTTATGCATTGTGAACAGGAAAGCACAGCATTACTTAACGGAAGCAACATAATTTCACTGCACAATCAGTTGCCCGATACGCCCGAGCGAATAATTATCCCTTTAGTGGGAAATAGTCTTGCGCGCTTTTTACAGGCGCCGGAAAATTATCCCAGCCTGCAATTGGAAAATGTGTCCCTTGCCATCAATTATGCCAGTTTAGTTAAGGATGAAGCGGCATTGCGAGAGGCCGCTCAGCATTACGCATTCTGGCTTTATGATTTGGCTCCGCCAGGAACGTGCTGGAAGAATATTGCCTCTTTTCCCTTTAGGGGAATTGTTCTGAACGATGATTTCTTCAATGATAATTATCTCAAGTTCAGCTTTCCCTTTTTGCTCAGCTCCTGCCGCGAAAGAGAAGCAGAGGTGATATTACGTACTCCGCAATTAGCTCTGCCGTTGTCTGTCTATGAAGACCTGCAACTTTCAGGTTGGCAGGAACAACGCACCAGCAGCACCCTGTTTGAAGTGTAAACGCTTACACGAAATTCCGACTCTTGCCGTTATGTCCCGATCTCTTCGGGCATAACTTTAGAATCTCCTCATAAAATGTCGCACTACTACCATTCCACAAGCGCAAAGCACTAAAAAAATCAAACCCGTTAACGTTTTTAAGATAAAATTTAACGCAAAGGGATCATCTGGCGTAACGGAAGCGCTGCGATCGAACATGTTAAGTCACTTCGTACTCTATGTCGGGAAACATCCTAATGCGTTGTTTCCTTTTAAGTTTATGGCAAAGAAAGAGGTTAATATTATGGGGAAAGCTTCCTCATCTTTTGGCGTGATTCGCTTTTTGACGGTGCTGTTCGCACTGCTCACGGGCGCATTTATGCTGGTAGGCGGTGTATGGCTAGCCGCAATTGGTGGTTCCTGGTACTACGTTATTGGCGGTGTGATTATGTTGATCACCGCTATCCTGCTGTGGCGTCGTAGCGGCGCAGCGATCATGCTGTATGCACTGTTGCTGTTGGCAACGCTGGTGTGGGGTGTTTGGGAAGTTGGTTTCGACTTCTGGGCGCTGGCACCACGTACCGATGTGCTGGTGATCTTCGGCATCTGGTTGATTCTGCCGTTTGTATATCGCGGTCTGAATCACGCAGGTAAAGGCGCGCTGGGTCTGATGGCCGTTGCGCTGATTGCCAGCGTGCTGGTGCTGGCGTGGGCAGTGTTCCACGATCCACAAGAGCTGAACGGTGAAATTCCTGCTGCGGCAGATAATGCCCCGCAAGCGCAGCCGCTAAGCAACATCAAGGATGCTGACTGGCCTGCTTATGCCCGCGATCAGCAAGGCACGCGCTTCTCTCCACTGAAGCAAATCAACACCGGTAATGTGAAAGAGTTGCAGGTTGCCTGGCAGTTCCAGACGGGCGATCTGAAAACCCCGAACGACCCAGGTGAAATCACCGACGAAGTGACGCCGATTAAAATCCGCGACACCTTGTATCTCTGCTCGCCGCACCAGATTCTGTTTGCGCTGGATGCGAAAACCGGTAAGCAGAAGTGGAAATTTGATCCGGGCCTCAAACCGAATCCAACCTTCCAGCACGTGACCTGCCGTGGTGTTTCGTATCATGAAATGCCTGCTGCTGCCGATGCATCTAATACCCAACCTGCGCTGTGCTCGCGCCGTATTTACCTGCCGGTAAACGATGGTCGCCTGTTCGCGCTGGATGCGGAAACGGGTGAACGTTGTGCTGCGTTTGGTAACAACGGTGAGCTGGATCTGCAGCACAAACAGCCCGTACTGACCCCAGGCCAGTATGAGCCGACTTCACCACCGATCATCACGGATACCACTATCGTGATCGCGGGTGCCGTCACCGATAACTACTCAACCCGTGAACCGTCTGGCGCCATTCGTGGCTTTGACGTCAACACCGGTAAACTGCTGTGGGTGTTCGATCCGGGCGCGAAAGATCCTAACGCGATTCCAGATGATGAACACACCTTCACCATGAACTCGCCGAACTCCTGGGCACCGGCGGTCTACGATCCAAAACTGGATACCGTATTCCTGCCAATGGGCGTGACCACACCAGACATCTGGGGCGGTAACCGCACGCCTGACCAGGAACGTTTCGCAAGCAGCGTACTGGCCCTGAACGCCACCACCGGTAAGCTGGTGTGGTCGTATCAGACCGTGCATCACGATCTGTGGGATATGGACCTGCCGTCACAACCGACGCTGGCCGATATCACTGATAAAGATGGCAACACCGTTCCGGTGATTTATGCCCCGGCCAAAACCGGTAACATCTTTGTACTGGATCGCCGTACTGGTAAGCCAGTTGTCCCCGCACCGGAAACCCCTGTGCCACAGGGCGCTGCGAAAGGTGATCACGTATCCCCAACTCAGCCGTACTCCGAACTGACCTTCCGTCCGAAGAACAACCTGACGGACAAGGACATGTGGGGCGCGACCATGTTCGACCAGCTGGTGTGCCGCGTGATCTTCAAGCGTCTGCGCTACGAAGGTCCGTTCACCCCGCCGTCTGAGCAAGGTACGCTGGTGTTCCCTGGTAACCTCGGTATGTTCGAGTGGGGCGGTATCGCGGTAGATCCACATCGTCAGATCGCGATTGCGAACCCAATGGCGCTGCCGTTTGTCTCTAAACTGGTGCCACGCGGTCCGGGTAACCCGATCGAGCCACCAGCCGATGACAAAGGCGGTTCAGGTACTGAAACCGGTATCCAGCCGCAGTACGGTGTTCCGTACGGCGTGGAACTGAATCCGTTCCTGTCTCCGTTGGGTCTGCCATGTAAACAACCGGCATGGGGCTATGTCTCAGCGGTTGACCTGAAAACCAACGAAACCGTGTGGAAAAAACGTATCGGTACCGTTCGCGACAGCGCGCCGGTTCCGGTACCGTTCAAAATGGGTATGCCAATGCTGGGCGGCCCAATTACCACTGCTGGTAACGTGTTCTTCATTGGTGCGACGGCGGATAACTACCTGCGCGCATTCGACACCAACACCGGGGAAATGCTGTGGCAGGCACGTCTGCCAGCCGGTGGCCAGGCAACACCGATGACCTATGAAGTGGATGGCAAGCAGTACGTTGTCATTGCTGCGGGTGGTCACGGTTCGTTTGGCACCAAGCTGGGCGACTACGTCATTGCCTACGCACTGCCAGATGCTAAATAAGTTTCTGGTTTGATGTGATAAAGGCGGGCTGCAAAGCCCGCCTTTTTATTGTCTTACGGCCTGCATCTCCAGCCGCAACCCAGCCTAAGGCGTGTCCAGAAAGACGTTTTATAAGCTGTTCAAAACGCAGTGCCTTGCGCCGCTACCGCTTTTTTAACACTCGCGCATTTAACAGCGCGCACAGCGCCATGATCACACAGGTCGCCAGAAATACCGGGCGCATACCGAAAGCACCGCCGACAAACCCGCCAAATAAGGGACCTGAGACCTGGCCGACGTATTGTGCCGAGGTCGAATAACCCAGCATTTTCCCCACCTGCCCCTGCGGCACATTGTGGCGAATCAGCGCCGTCACGCACGGCATCAAACCGCCCAGCGCCATGCCCATCAGAAAACGCAGCAGCACCAGTTGCCAGGCTTGGGTGATAAATGCCTGTGGTATCAACAACAGGGCACAAACAACCAGGCCGTAAACCAGCACACGCCCATGACCTACCCGATCCGCCAGGCGTCCTAAACGCGGAGCCGAGAGAATACTGCCCAGCGCAGCCGCCGCCATCACCACGCCCGCCGTCACCGTGATCGCATGATCGCCCTGCACGAATTGACCGATATACAGCGTGATGATCGGTTCAATCGACATATTGGCGAAAATAAGCAACATACCGGACAGCCACATCAGTCGTACCAGCGGCAGATTGACCGGTGTTTCGCTCTCATTGTGGGTTTGCGCCACTTTTTTACCCGGCTGACGCGGTGCTTCTTTTAATAAAAAAGTCGTAGCAAGGAAGGCGAGGAAAATCACGGCCCCAGTCAGCCAGAAAGTGTGGCGAATCCCTATCAGCGGTGGCAATACCCCTCCCAGCAGTGGCCCCACCACGTTGCCTGCCATAATGCCGGAGGACAACACGCCAAGCGCCCAACCCGTCTGCTCTTTTGGCGTTTGCGCCGCGACCATGATGGTTGAACCCGATGCGTAGCCCCCCAACAATCCCGCCAGCAAACGCAAAGCAACCAGTTGCCACGGCGCCGTCGCCATACCAATCAGCGACATGGCAATCGCCATCCCGAGGCTGGCACGGATCAACATCAGTTTTCGGCCATAGCGATCCGCCAGTTTGCCCCACAACGGCGCGGTTAACGCGGCGCTGAGGAAAGTGGCACCATACGCAGCACCCGACCAGCGCGCAATCGCGGCAGGTTCCTGCACGCCAAGTTGCTGCACATAAAGTGGCAGAAATGGCAGCAGCAACGTCATCGCCACAATGGTGCTGAACGAACCCAGCACGCAGACAAACAAATTACGCTTCCAGTGTTGCTGCTCAGGCGCTAACACGGTTGATGATTGCGACATAGTGATTCCCTGTTATTGCTTTTTTTAGCAGGCTAACAGGGGAGCACGACTTAAAACAGGGAGGGAGGGATATTTGCCAACCAGCGCAGTATTGTTGCCAGCAAACAACAATCAGTTGCCGCTGAGTGCCGTGATCAATGCATCACACAGTAGCGTCACGGGTGATGAGGGTTGCGGCTGCTCTTTAAGCAACAAATAACTGTGTAAGCGGTCCATTTGCCATTCGGGCAGTACCTGTTGGATTTCATCCCGCCGCAGGGCGTCCTGCGTCATATACGCAGGCAGATAAGCAATGCCGGTGCCCGCCAGAGCCGCATTTAGCAGCGCCATACTGTTGTTGGCACGAAAACGGCTGTGCACATCCAGCGCCAGCCGCTGTTTTTCACGACGAAACGGCAGTGCGGCCGTGTGCGCGGGGCCGTGAAACAGCAACAAATCATGCCGCGTCAGGCGTTCAGGATGGTCGATAGCAGGATGCGCCGCCAGATACTCCGGTGTGGCATAGAGTCCCCACTCGATGGTGCTCAGCTCGCGATAATTGGCCACTTCCGGCGCACGCGCACGAATCACTATCGCCACATCTGCGCTGGGCTGCGGGTCGTCGCTGGTGGTCAATTCGAGATCGACGTTGATATGAATGTGGCGGCGGATAAAGTCATTCAGAGTGGGAACGACGCACTGACAGCCAAAGGTAATCGGTGCCTGCAAGCGCACATTACCCGCGGGCAGTTGATGAACCTGCTGCACAAACGCATCGGCGCGGTGCATCTCCTCCAGCATGCGAGTACAAAACGGATAGTAAGCCTGACCCAACTCGGTCAATGCGACTTTCCGCGTGGTGCGCTGCAACAGTTTGATGCCGAGCCGCACTTCCAGCCGCGCGATTTCGCGACTGACATGCGATTTAGAGACGCCTAAGGTGCGCGCGGCTTCGCTAAAGCTTTGCCGCTCAACGACGCGCGCAAACAGCATCATGGCGGTGAGATTATCGCTGTTGTCCATGTTCTCTGGTGGGTAACAAACGGAGAACAGCAGCTTAAAAGTAAAAGCCGCAATAAGCACCGAATTTAATCAGCGAACGTGGTGGAGCGGCGTAATTTATCGCGCAATCCCTACGCGATTTACTGCGCAATAAATTGCGCCGCTACGTCTTCTGTGCAGATCAATCTCAGCGTCATCGATCAACTGGCCACCGCCAGCGGGAACAACAGACGTTCCTGTTCAACGCGGCGCTGACGACGCAATTGGCCCGGCGTGACGCTGAAATAGTTCTTAAAGGTGCGGGTATACGCCTGCTGCGTATCAAAGCCGTAGCTCATCGCCACCTGCAAAATCGCTTCGTCGCTGTTGATCAGCGTGAGCGCTGACTCAGTTAACCGACGCTGACGGATGTACTCTGCCAGAGAAAAACCGGTGTGCTGACGGAATAGACGCTGCAGATGCCAGCGGGAGTATCCCGAGCGGCGTGCTACTTCATCCAGATGCAAATCGTGACCTAAGTTGTCTTCAATCCAGTCCAGCAAACTACGGATAAATTCGCGCTGATTCATGGGAACCTCCTGCTTCGACAAAATGTCCAGTGCAGTCACTGTAGCGCGTTAAATTTATCCCTTAATTAGCAGAAAATTAGCGCAGAATTAGCAAGGGGGGAAAACGCGTACTCCGTCTAAATCATTCCAGCGGCAGAAAGGCAGTAAAAGTAGGAATCCTCGGGAGCTTGCCTAAGTCAGTCTCGGGATAAGCGCTCACTGCTCACACATCTGTAGCGGGAAGGATGACTGAGGGTAATTCTGGCCTAATTATCTGGCGTTACACTGCGTCCATCAGTTTGGGAGAACACTATGCGTGTGCTGCTGGTAGAAGATGATGAAATGATTGGCGCCAACTTGCAGCAGGCGTTAGAAGCGGCAGGTTGGTCAGTGGACTGGGTGCGTGATGGCGTCTATGCCTCCAATGCCTGGGCCGACGGCGGCTACACCTGTGTGCTGCTCGATCTCGGCTTACCGCGTGAAGACGGTATTCACGTGCTGAAGCGCGCACGCACGCGAGGCGACATGACGCCCGTGCTGGTGCTGACTGCGCGTGACACGGTGCAACAACGTATTCAGGGTCTCGACAGTGGCGCCGATGACTATTTGCTTAAACCCTTTGATCTGCAAGAGGTACTGGCGCGCATGCGTGCAATCACCCGACGTCGTCACGGAGCGGCGGATTCCCTGTTAGGCAGTGGCGATGTGCAGCTGGATATGATGACGCGCGAAGTGCTGTACAAAGGCCAACGCGAACAGTTAACTGCCCGCGAATATGCCCTGCTTTACGCCCTGCTGGAGCGACCGGGCGCGATTCTGTCACGCGAACAATTAGAGAACCGCATTTATGGCTGGGGTGAAGAAGTCACCAGTAACGCTGTTGATGTGCTGATCCACGGTATGCGCCGCAAGCTCGATAACGAAGTGATTCGCAACGTGCGCGGTTTAGGCTGGCGGGTACCGGCAATATGAAACCTTTCACCTTTATGCGATCCCTGCGTAACAAACTGCTCGCCACGCTGGTGCTGCTGCATCTGGCGATGATCGGCGGCGTCACCTGGTATTTCTACCACTGTTATGGCGACATGATGGGTACCATGAAGGACGATCAGCTCGCCAAGATCGCCGATGCCTGGTCTTCCAGTCAGCGCATGCCCGCGTTAATGCCCATGGTGATGCAGCAAGAGAAGCTGAAAAGCACTTATATCGTTCAGTTATGGGACACCAACAATCATCTGCGTGCCAGCTCATGGCCTGCCTTACAGGCGCCGCTGCAGGCGAAAAAAGGCTGGTCCGACTTAAAAGTTGGCGACTGTGGCGATGACTGTGACTGGCGCGTGTATACCCGCCCCGGCGAACTGGGCAGTGAAATCGGGAATATTCAGGTACTGCACAACATCGGTTACATGAAAAGTCTGATGGTGAAACGCGTGTTGTCCGCCATCATTCCATTGATACTGATGATGCCGCTGTCACTGTTGGTGATCTGGCTGGTGGTGCGCGCCATCACGCGGGATTTACGCGTTGCCTCGCGCCAGATTGCGGCTCAGGAGACGATGCATCCGCACTCGGTGTCACCGGATGGCTTACCGGATGAAGTGCTGCCGCTGGTGGCGGCCTACAACTCATTGCTGGATAAACTGCGTGCGGCATGGTCATCACAGCGCCAGTTCCTTGAAGATGCCGCCCATGAACTGCGCACACCGGTCACCGCGGTCACCTTACAGCTGGAAAATCTGCGCCAGCACATTCAGCCGGGTGAAGCCAGCCGTCAGTTTGATCAGCTGGAAGCGGGCGTCACGCGGACGCGCCATCTGGTGACGCAGTTGCTGAATATCTCGCGCCAGGAAGATCAGTCGGTGGTGGCCACGGTGGAAACCATACAGCTCGATGATCTGCTGAAAGAGAGCATTGAGCAGTTGATGGTCGTCGCCGATAAACGCGGTATTGATATCGGATTTAATGGCACCACGCACTATCGCCTGCACGCCAGCCGTTCCGATTTGCGTAGCCTGTTTGATAACCTGATCGGCAACGCGATGTTGCACACCCCGGAAGGCAGCCTGGTGGATGTGCTGCTGCATCGTGTTGGTAACCACACGGTGGTGGATATCGTTGATAACGGGCCAGGCATGCCGGAATCCTTTATCGAACGCGCTTTTGATCGCTTCACCCGTTCGCCAGATGTGCAGGCGCAAGGCAGCGGTTTAGGTCTGTCGATTGTGCGCAGCGTGGCGCAGAAGCATCAGATGCAGGTCGCGCTGTCTAACTGCCATAACGCCCAGGGGCAGATTTCCGGCCTGCAGGTACGCGTTACCTTGCCATGACCAGCGTGTCGCTACCGCCTTGAATATCAAGCGTGGTAGCGGCGGGGGTATCGGCTATTGGGCTTTGAGCTTTGGCCTTGAGCTTTGGCCTGGGGCTTTGGGCTTTGGGCTTTGGGCTTTGGGCTTTGGGCTTTGGGTCATTTTCCACATCATTAAACTCCCTCGGCACGCGATGAATCACACATTTTTCCGCTATTAAATTCCAAAGACGCACGATGAATCGTGCCGCCCTATCCTTTATCCACATCTGACCTCTTTGCCACCGTACGCGACAACGTAAACGGTTGCGGGGTTCCGTTCGTTACACAGCATTTATGTGATCATAGTCACATATTCAGTGAATCAAAATGCAACAAATTTTGACAAACGTGATCAAAATCTATTTCCTATCGCTCTGTTACAGGCACATTACGCACATTTGAAAATTCGGCGATTCAGACCGGATAAAAACAACACACGGCCCATCCCCTGGGATCGATTTCACTCGATTGCGGCGTAACCGCAGCAATCACTAGCATGTGGTTAATAAAATAATGAAATTTAAAGCATTGATAGCAGGGGCCTTACTGGCCAGCAGCTGGACCGGCGCGGCACAAGCGGCAGACAGCGATCCGCAGTATCTTTCAGACTGGTGGCACCAGAGCGTTAACGTGGTGGGTAGCACCCACACCCGCTTCGGACCGCAGTTCAACAATGACGTGTATCTCGAATACGAAGCCTTTGCTAAAAAAGACTGGTTCGATTTCTACGGCTATGCGGATTTGACCAACTTCTTTGGCGTGGGTAACAGCAACGCTAACGGCATTTTCGACCACGGTTCGCCGCTGTTCATGGAAATTGAGCCACGTTTCTCAATTGATAAACTGACCGGCACCAGCCTGGCATTTGGTCCGTTTAAAGAGTGGTACTTCGCGAATAACTATATCTATGACATGGGTCGCAACGCTTCACAGCGTCAGAATACCTGGTACATGGGTCTGGGTACCGACATCGATACCCATAGCGATATCGGCCTGTCTCTGAACGTTTATGCAAAATACCAGTGGCAGAACTACGGTGCAGCGAACGAAAATAGCTGGGATGGATATCGCTTCAAAGTGAAATACTTTGTGCCGATTACCGATCTGTGGGGCGGCAAGCTGAGCTACATCGGCTTCACCAACTTCGACTGGGGTTCCGATCTGGGTGATGCTTCTGGCCGTACCAGCAACTCGATCGCATCCAGCCATATTCTTTCGCTGAACTACGATCACTGGCACGTTTCTACCGTGGCACGTTATTTCCACAATGGCGGCCAGTGGGCGGATGGTCAGGAGCTGAACTTCGGCAACGGTCCGTTTGAAGTGAAATCGACGGGCTGGGGTTACTACCTGGTCGTGGGTTACAACTTCTAATACGCTGATGCTATAGCGGCGCAATTTTCGCGTGTTTCTTAAGCCTTAATATCGCTTCAGAAGTGCATTAAATTGCGCCGCAACGTTGCTGACGGGCTGTAAAAAACCGGGCCGTCAAATTTGCGGTTTATAAGCATTCACCATCCAGGGCACCCCGAATTTATCGGTAAACATGCCAAAACCGTGCGCCCAAAACGTCGGTTCCCACTTTTTCGTCACTTCCCCACCCGCTGACAACGCATCAAACCAGCGTTTTCCCTGCGCTTCATCTGGCGTGGATAGACTCACGGAAAATCCGGCGTAGTCTGTTTGTTGTGCACCATCACTCATCATCAATTCACCCTGTCCGATACGTAAATGGGCATGCATGATTTGTTCTGGCGAGAAGGTGGCGCCAGAGGGGCAGCCTTCATCCTCAACAGGGGTTTCATCCGGCATATCACCGAAAGTCATTTTGAACAGCAATTCGCCGTCAGTGGCCGCGAGATAGAAGGCGATCGCCTCTTCACAGCGGCCGTTGTAAAACACATAAGGTGTAATTTGCATGGTCAGTTCTCCACAATTGGAACGTCCAGTGCAAGTGTAGTGGGCAATAAGTAATCAGCTGCGAGCCAGGCCGCACTCTTACCTTTGTTGACAATAGCGGCGGAACAGCTGAGCCATGTATGCACTCATTGGCGTCAGCGCGGTGTCTTTTCGCTGGATCATATAGAAGGTGGCTTTCGGCAGCGGGTCGTCAAGATCGAGGGCAATGAGCTGGCCACCGTGCGTGGGATCTTTAATTAAATCGTGGAAAAATCACTTTCACTCTTAAAGATATGCGATAAGCCAATTTTTTATTTCAAATAACGAAAAACGAGGATAACCATGAGAAGGGCAAAAGCCCCCACTGGCCAAATAGGCCCCTGAGGAAAGTAATGCACAAAAACAACGCCAAAGATGATGGTTAGCAACGCAGGTCCATAATATGAAAATAAAAATTTAAACTGCCATTTTATAAACCTCTTTAAATAGTTAATCATGATTATTGATCATCCGGTTGATAATTCTAGCCAACTCATATTCGGAAACATTTTCTCCTCTGTATGCTCCTGAACGCACAAATATAGGCTCAATCAGGAAGTACATCATTTCGAGTTCTCTGGTATAAAGTGCAGCGTAGTAGTTAGGAAACCTGAGTTGCAGATAATGGGCACAATCTGCTGCTTTCTGAACTATGCCATATATGCTGACCAGTCCAGCTATCGCGCCCACTCTTCGCCCAGCCAGCGCGCTCATTTCAAGCCTCATATTTATACTCAGCGCTACCACGGTTGCTACGGATAGCGCCAAGCCAGCACCTGTTAAAGTGCTGACGGAAATGCGTACGTTTAACGCCATCAGATATTTATTAATATTTTCTAATTGCTCATAATTTTTGAATCTGAAAACTTCATCGAAATAGAGTTTAAGCATATCAAAGATAATATTATTATTTTCGATTAATTTAGTTATACCCAATAAAAACCTGATGTCCTCAGATTTCTGTTGCTGACATACATCCAGGTATTCTTCAGTAAAGCAAGACGCATAAAACAATATACGTTGAGAACCTGCACCTAAAGTTTTAATCTGTTTAACCACTTGCTCGCTTACTTCAGAAACTGCATGATCTAGCTTCAACGATAAGATTTTGTTGGATTGTAAATAAGAAATAACTTCAGTCCTGTACTGCATTTGTCGCTCCTTGTGTTTATGACCGAGTGAAAGTCCATTGAACACTCATATTTTACCAAGCGGGTCACCTCATGAAATTCTCACCATTATATAATTTGAAAAATCCAGGATGAAAATTTATTGTTAATATCAATAGATTCATTAATATAAAGCAAAAGCAACCAATAACACACAGTTACTTTGTGGTTTTATGAGGTTTCACACAATCATTTTCATTCGCTGCGAGCCAGGCCGCACTCTTACCTTTGTTGACAATAGCGCCGGAACAGCTGAGCCATGTAAGCACTCATGGGCGTCAGCGCGGTGTCTTTTCGCTGGATCAAATAGAAAGTCGCTTTCGGCAGCGGATCGTCAAGATCGAGGGCAATGAGCTGGCCACCGTGCGTCGGATCTTCGATGACATCACGCGAGATAATGCTGACAAAGTCACTTTTCGCGACCAGGCTGGTGCAGGCCATAAAGGTTTCGCAGGTCACTACGATCTTTGGTGCCATACCGCGTTCGCCAAACAGATCGTGCAGCAAGCGGTAATAGCTGCCCTGCGGCGTTGGCATGGTCCAGTCGCAGTGCTGCAATTCCGCTAACGAGCGGGCATGCGCCATCGGGTGCCCTTTGCGCATCACCACCTGATAGTCGCGCTGCATCAGTCTTTCAAAGATCAGCTCCTGATCCAGGTGATGCTGATCGTAGGTATTAATGGTGAAATCCAGCGCGCCCTGCCGCAATTCATGCACCATCGACACCAGTTGCCCCTCAACAATGCGCACCTTCACCAGCGGATATTCACGATGAAACTGAGTGATCACCTGCGGCATGATGGTACGCGCAATGCTGCCGCCCACGCCGATATTCACTCTTCCACCCGCCAATCCCAATCGCTGCTGAATATCTTCCTGCGCCACACGTAGCTCTTCCAGCACCAGACTGGCGTGGCGGAAAAAGTTATCACCGATATCCGTCAGCGTGACGCCCTGCTGACGACGTTCGAACAAGCGCGCACCGAGTGCCAATTCCAGTTCCTGAATCGCTTTGGTCAGCGCAGGCTGTGAAAGTCCCGATAAGCGGCTGGCAGCGCGAATACTGCCCTGGCGGGCCACATCGACAAAGGCGCGCAGCTGATGAAGTTTAAGGTTGGCAGGCATAATTTTTGTGATAACCGTTGTTTATCAGTGACAAGATATTCGCATCTTATGCGCACCAATACCATTGTGTAGATTCGGGATAATGCATAAAAAACCAACACAAAGGATATGCCTATGAAAACCCTCTCCGACCTCGTCAACGCGCGGATTCCACAGATGCAAAGCTGGCGTCGCGATCTGCACCATTTTGCCGAATCGGGCTGGCTGGAGTTCCGTACCGCAACGATAGTGGCAGAAGAGCTGCATCGTCTTGGTTATCAGCTTAAGCTGGGCCGTGAAGTGATCGATGCCGATGCGCGCATGGGACTGCCTTCTGATGAAGTGCTGGCGCAGCAGGAAGCTCGTGCACTGGAGCAAGGCGCCCTGCCACAGTGGATTTCACACTTCTCGGGTGGTTTCTGCGGCGTGGTCGCCACGCTGGAGACCGGCCGTCCCGGCCCGGTGATGGGTTTTCGTGTCGATATGGATGCGCTGGACCAGAACGAAAGCCGCGATGCTGACCACATCCCCACTCGCGAAGGTTTTGCCTCCTGCAATTCCGGCATGATGCACGCCTGCGGCCACGACGGCCATACCACTATCGGCCTGGCGCTGGCGGGCGTGTTGATGGAGATGAAAGATCAGCTCAGCGGCACGATTAAAATTATCTTTCAGCCAGCGGAAGAAGGTGTGCGCGGTGCAAAAGCCATGGTCGCTGCGGGCGTGGTGGATGATGTGGATCTGTTTACCGCTATCCATCTCGGCACAGGCGTGCCCGCAGGCGAAATCGTTTGCGGCAGCGATAGCTTCCTGGCCACCACCAAACTGGATGTCAATTTCACCGGCGTAGGTGCCCATGCGGGCGGTAAACCAGAAGAGGGTCGTAACGCCTTGCTGGCCGCCGCGCAAGCCACACTGGCGTTACACAACCTGCCACAACACAGCGGCGGTGTAGCTCGCGTCAACGTGGGTGTGTTGCAGGCGGGATCCGGACGCAACGTGGTACCCGATTATGCCCTGATGAAAGTGGAGACCCGTGGCGTCAGCAATCAGGTCAATGACGACATCTATCAGCAGGCCCTGCGCGTGATTTCCGGCGCGGCAGCGATGTATGGCGTTGAGTACGACATCAAACTGATGGGCGGCGCGCGCAGCTGCACCCCTAGTCAGCCGTGGGTCGACTTTATTCATCAGCAGGCCGATGCCATGGGGATTTTCAGCTCGGTGATTGACACCAAAAAGCAGGCCGCCGGTTCAGAAGATGCCACTTACATGCTGGAGCGCGTGCAGCAGCGCGGCGGCCAGTCATCGTATGTGATCTTCGGCTGCGACCTGGCGGCAGGCCACCACAACGCGAAGTTCGATTTTGACGAAGCGATCATGGCCACCGCAGTGCAAACGCTCGCCACCTTAGCGCTGAATCAGGCGCAGTTTGGAGGCCAGCGATGAGCCATCACGACTTTATCGATCATTACATCAACGAAAACCAGCCGCGCTTTACTGCCCTCAGCGATGCGATCTGGGATGTACCCGAAACGCGCTTTGAAGAGACGCAATCCGCGGCGATTCTGGCCGATGCGCTGGAGCAGGAAGGCTTTACCGTTGAACGTGGTGTGGGCAACATCGACACCGCCTTTATCGCCAGCATCGGCAGCGGTAAGCCGGTGATTGCCATCCTTGGTGAGTTTGATGCGTTGGCCGGTTTGAGCCAGCAATCAGGCTGTGCCACACCACAACCGCTGGTGGAAAACGGCAATGGGCACGGCTGCGGCCATAATCTGCTGGGCACCGCCGGACTGGCCGCTGCCTTTGCCATCAAGGCATGGTGGGCCGAAAACGGCCAACGCGGCACACTGCGCTTTTACGGCTGTCCGGGCGAGGAAGGCGGTTCCGGCAAAACCTTCATGGTGCGCGAAGGCCTGTTTGATGATGTCGACGCGGCAGTGACCTGGCATCCCGAAGGTTTCAGCGGCATGTTCAATCTCAGCACGCTCGCTAATATCCAGGCCGCTTTTCACTTCAAAGGCGTAGCTGCACACGCGGCTAACTCACCGCATCTGGGACGCAGTGCGCTGGATGCCGTGACGCTGATGAACACCGGTGCCAACTTCCTGCGCGAGCACATTGTGCAGGAAGCGCGCGTACACTACGCCGTGACCAATACCGGCGGCGTCTCCCCCAATGTAGTGCAAGCCGATGCTGAAGTGCTGTATCTGATTCGCGCGCCAGAACTCGATCAGGCACAGGATATCTATCAGCGGGTAATCAACATCGCCAAAGGCGCGGCCCTGATGACCGACACCACCATGACGGTACGCTTCGACAAAGCCTGCTCTAATTACGTTCCCAATCGCGCGCTGGAAGCGGTAATGGAGCGCAACTTGCATCAGTTTGGCTTGCCCGAGTACAGCGCGGAGGAGCAGCAGTTCGCCGCCGAGATTCGTGCCACGCTAACAAAGGACGATCTGCGCAATGCGCGTTTGAACGCAGCGCGCACTGGCGGTGAAGCCGGTATCGCCTGGACCGAGGCGCTGGGCGACAAAATTTTGATGGACGAAGTGGCACCCTACGCCGTGACGCGTGAGTTGCTGTATGGCTCAACCGATGTCGGCGATGTGAGTTGGGTGACGCCAACCGCGCAGTGCTTTGCGCCCTGCTTCGCCTTTGGTACGCCGCTGCACACCTGGCAACTGGTGGCGCAGGGTCGCACCTCGCTAGGCCACAAAGGCATGTGCCTGGCTGCCAAAGTCATGGCCGCCACCGCGCTGACCTTGTTACAGGATGAAGAAGCACTGGCACGCTGCACAGAAGAGTTCCGTCGCGTACGCAGCGAACAGCCTTATAACTGCCCAATTCCGGCGGATGTGACGCCATCGAAGTTGTCATCCTGAAATAAACGCGGTGCTCAGATTCAGTGCGCAGAAATGCGCACACTGCGGGGCTTGGGCGCAGTGATGGGTTGTACCGCAATTGTAGGTTTGCTGCAGTTATGGGGCATGCCGCAATTGGAGGTTTACCGCAGTTGTAGTGGGCGCATTTATGCGCCCAGAAATAGCCAAAACACTATAAAAATGACAGCCCCAACGCGGGCATGCAAATACAACAGACATGACGAGGAAATACCGATGGAAGTGACCACGGAGAACCGCAGCCCAGGGAAGCTGTTTAGCTGGATTGAGCGGGTCGGCAATAAAGTGCCCAACCCGTTCTTACTGTTTGTCTATTTGATCGTGGTATTGATGGTCGCCACCGCGATTATCAGCTATTTCGATCTGGCAGTGAAAAATCCCACCAATGGCGAATTGGTGCGGGTCAACAATCTGCTGAGCGTGGCAGGGATTCAATGGATTCTGCCGAACATCATCAAAAACTTCAGCGGCTTTACCCCACTGGGCTCGATTCTGGCGCTGGTGATTGGTGCGGGCCTGGCGGAGAAAGTCGGCCTGCTGCAATCGCTGATGGTGAAGATGGCCTCACGCGTGAGCCGCCGCTACGCCAGCTATATGGTGCTGTTTATCGCCTTCTTCAGCCATATCTCATCCGATGCCGCGCTGGTGGTGATGCCACCGCTGGGCGCGCTGATCTTCCTCGCCGTGGGTCGTCATCCGGTGGCGGGTTTACTGGCGGCTATCGCGGGTGTGGCTTCCGGCTTTACCGCCAACCTGCTGATCGTTACCACCGACGTGCTGCTCTCCGGCATCAGTACCGAAGCGGCGAAAGCGGTGAGCGATACCGTGCACGTGAGTGTGATCGATAACTGGTTCTTTATGGCCAGCTCGGTGATTGTGCTGACGATTGCCGGTGCCATCCTTACTGATAAATTCGTCGAGCCACGCCTGCCTGTATGGAATGGCGTCAACAACGATCGCCTGCCGCCGCTGACCGCACTGGAGAACCGTGGCCTGAAAGCCGCAGGGATTGCCGCACTGGTATTTATCGCGCTGATGGCTCTGCTGGTGGTGCCGGAACATGCCCCGCTGCGTAACCCAAAAACTGGCGGTATCATCCCTTCGCCGTTTATTCAGGGCATTGTGCCGATCATCATCCTGTTCTTCTTTGTGGTGGCGATTGCTTACGGCGCGGTGACAAAGCAGATTCGTCGGGCTGATGACATCCCACAGCTGCTGGTGGATCCGATGAAGAGCATGGCAGGCTTTATTGTGATGGTGTTCCCGCTGTCACAGTTTGTCGCCTTCTTTAACTGGAGCAACATGGGCAAATTCATGGCGATCGGTCTGACCGATATGCTGGAAAGTGCCGGCATCAGTGGCGCGCCCGCGTTCCTCGGTTTGATGTTCCTGTCGGCATTTCTGTGCATGTTTATCGCCAGCGGCTCGGCCATCTGGTCGATTCTGGCGCCGGTATTCGTGCCGATGTTTATGCTGCTCGGCTTCCATCCGGCATTTGCCCAGATGATTTTCCGCATCGCGGATTCTGCCGTATTGCCACTGGCGCCAATGTCGCCGTTCCTGCCACTGTTCCTTGGATTCCTGCAGCGATACCAAAAAGATGCGCAACTTGGTACCTATTATGTGCTGATCTTCCCGTATCCTGTGGTGTTCTTTATCAGCTGGATCGTGCTGCTGCTGGCATGGTACGCACTAGGTTTACCGATTGGTCCAGGCGTCTACCCGAGCCTGCACTAAATGCATCGCCATGGACGGCGATCACACTTCTGTGAACTGCAACGTAGATTGCGAAAATGTCACCGTTGCCCCTCTCGGCAACCCGCGATGAATTGATTATCCTGCTATTCCTTCGCTTGCTAACGGTTAATTATTTTTAAAACCCATAAAACCGGGCGAGTTCTGCAAACACCGAGGTTTATCCAATAATGACAACATTCACTTCGACAGGGATGGCGAACGATCACATCGCAGCGGATCGCCGCACCTTAGCCGGGCGCATCGATGCGCTGCCCTCATCCGCAGGCTTATGGCGTTTTATTACGATGCTGGCACTGGGCGGTTTTTTTGAGCTCTACGACCTGTTTGAAACCGGCTATATCAGCTCTGGTCTACTGGCTGCTGGCGTGTTTCATACCGGCTCGGAAGGGGTCTTCGGCATTGCTGACCAGGCTGCCTTTGCTTCTGCCACTTTCCTCGGCCTGTTCGTCGGTGCCAGCCTGTTAGCACCCTATGCCGACCGCTTTGGTCGTCGTCTGACCTTTATGTGCGCACTGGCATGGTACGGCGTGTTCTCGCTGTTGATGGCGTTCCAGCAGAGCGCTGAAATGATCATCCTGTTCCGCTTCCTGGTCGGTATCGGCCTCGGCGTTGAGCTGGTGACCATCGATACCTATCTGTCTGAATGGGTGCCTGCTCATCTCCGCAGCCGCGCTTTTGCCTACTCTTTCTTTATCCAGTTCCTGTCCGTACCCGCGGTGGCGCTGATGTCATGGTGGCTGGTGCCACAAACTATCCTGAGCCTTGAAGGCTGGCGCTGGGTGGTGATCGCTGGCGCTGTCTGTTCACTGGTAATCTGGCTGATTCGTAAAAACCTGCCGGAATCGGCACGCTGGCTGGCACAGCAGGGCCGTCATCAGGAAGCGCACAGGGTGCTGAGTGAGATGGAGAAACGCTGCGGTATTGCGCCGGGCGAAGATTTCTCTGACAGCGATGCCTCCGCAGCGTTGCCGAAAAAAGGTCGCTTCAGCGAGATTTGGTCACCGGCTTACCGCAAGCGTACGCTGATGCTGGTGGTGATGAACTTTTTCCAGGCGATTGGCTTCTTCGGCTTCGGTAACTGGCTGCCTGCGTTGCTGTCCGGTAAAGGTGCGACCGTGACGCACAGCTTGCTTTATGCCTTTTTCATTACTCTCGCCTATCCGCTGGGCTCACTGATTTGCAGCCGCTACGCCGATAAACTCGAGAATAAATGGCAAATCGTTTTCTCCTCCCTGATGACGGTGGTGTTCGGTACGCTGTTTGCGCTGGCAACCAATCCGGTGCTGATGATCATCTGTGGCTTCCTGATCACCTACAGCAACGCGTGGCTGACCTTTAGCTACCACGCCTATCAGACCGAGATTTTCCCTACGCATATTCGCGCTCGCGCGGTGGGTTTCTGCTACTCGTTCAGCCGCCTGTCGACGGTGTTCAGCAGTATTTTGATTGGCCTTATTTTGCAGTACGCCGGGAGTCAGGGCGTGATCGCCTTTATCGTGCTGAGCATGCTGATGGTCATGCTGTCAGTGGGGATTTACGGTCCGAAGACGCGCGGGCTGGATTTGGAGAATATTTGAGTAATCAATCGGCCGTGGGCGGGAATATGCCGCCCACTATTTCGCAAGTTTGTCTAACTGCGCGAAGGCGAGATCCCATGGCAAACGCCTGCCACTGTCTCGCATCTGACAATAAGCCCGGCGTGCGCCATCCACTGTAATAATCTGATGCTCAATCATTTCTTCCACAACCCAAAGCGTTCCACGAACCTCTATACCCTCTTCTTGGCAACTCGATTAAGCGCTCTGTCACCGGTTAATAGCGGGCAGATTTCCTGTTTAGCCAGGGCTAGCGCAAAACAATCATTTCGGCTGGGCGCACGCACACGCCCAATGAGTTTTATGGCGTAAGTCATAGTGGTTGAGCTTAATTCTCCAATGACCAATCCTTTATCAAGCAAATCGGCATGGTGGGTTTCAAGCTCATCAAAATAGAGTAAATCTGGCACGGTAAACTGGTAGGGCAATTCGAAGAGCGCATCTAATAAATCGCCCTCTTCCATATCAATTAATATGTTGGCATCACTGATGAGAATGATCATCAGACCACCCCATCTGTCGCTCGCGGAGGAAGGTGACTAACGAGATGCCCATTAGCTCAGCCGCTTTACCTTCACTGATAATCCCTTCGCCTAACGCGCGATAAATTAACTGGGGAAAAAGCATAGTGCTCTCACGCGCAACCTGATCACCAGGCTCCTGTTTACGCCATTTTCGCGCAGAGAACATCATGATCAGATCTTTACGTTTGCCCTCTGTTATCACGTTCAGATCGGCAGCGCGGTAAACGCAGGCCAACATGCTCAGACCATAATCCATTTTTTGCAGGTAAAGTTCTTTCACCTCAAGACGAGCACGCCGGTGACCAAAGTGCTGAAACACGGCACTCGCAGGGAAAAGCAAAGCCCCCGCAAAGCGATGACAGGCTTTCTCCTCATCAAGATGAGATGCAAGGCGACCCTGTAAAATCAAATGCCCCAGTTCATGCGCCAGGGTAAACCGCTGGCGATCACCGGGCCATTTAGCAGAAATAACGATGACAGGTATGGCATCAATCATCGCCTGGCAGCCATCAAACTTGTCAGAGTGATCGATATCCGTGACGATAACCAGAATCCCATGGCTTTCCAGCACATCAATCAAGTGGGTAATGGGCTGTTGACCCAGTCCCCACTGCAGCCGAACGTGATCGGTAATCGTTTCAATCTGCTCATAGTTCTCAACTTGCCCAGCAGGCAGCTGAGGTTGAGCAAATATAGGCACAGGGAAGTTAGGCCACAGATTGGCAAGTTCAAGCCACCGTTCAGCCTGATCAATCACATCAGCATGGATCTGCGCCAACATTTTGGCCGATAGCGTCTGGCGTTTGCGGTACTCGATATTTTTCAGTGCCACCGTCGTCGGGCGGAAGAAATATTCGTTACGCACGCCTAACGCGCGCGACATTTTCACCAGCACCGCAGACCCCGGCATGCTTTCGTTATGCTCGTATTTCTTGATCATATTGGCGCTGACGCCGGCCTTTTCAGCCAGCTGCTTCATGGATAAGCCCGCAGCGGAGCGCGCGCGCAATAAACGTTCTCCAAACACACTGACCTCCGTTGGTTTATAAAAAAAGTAACTTTTACAATTTTATAAACCGGAATTATGTGCGCTTAACGATGGCCTTGCAATGAGAGGGATGAAAAATGAGACAAGGCTTGTAGGGATGTAATTTTTGAGGGGGGTGAAGAACACAATTATTGCAACGGTAGGTATGAATGCTTCATTTAGTCAGTGAGGTCGGTGAGTTAAAGAAAGCGACAGGAAGCTGGATACACTATTACAACCACGAACGGATCAATACGGGGTTAGGTGGACTGAGTCCGGTACAATACCGAACACAGCATGAACACGCGATGTTTTAACTGTCCAGGTTAAGGGTTCACTTCATAAATTGCGCCGCTATCAGTGCAGTCTGTAGCGGCGCGATTTATCGTGCTTTAAAACACAGTGTTACTTTACTGCCCTTCCAGCACCTTAATATCCGCGCTGCCTTGCTTCGACTCTACCGCTTCATCCTTGCGCAGTTTCGCCACATCCTTCGCCGTTACCGTCGACTTCGCGCCATTACCCCAGCTGCCGCGGATGAAGTTCACCACATCAGCGACCTGGTTGTCGTTCAGACGCCAGCCGAACGCCGGCATGGTGATGGCTGACGGTGCACCCTGCACGCCAGGCAAGGTGCCGCCCACCAACACGATATGGATCAGTGAAGTTGGGTCCTCGGCCATCACCACCGGATTGCCACGCAGCGCCGGGTAGAAGCGCTGATAGCCGCTGCCGTCGGTTTTATGACAGGCCGCACAGCTATCGACATACACTGATGCGCCTGGCTGGCTGTCATCGCCCTTCCACAATGCTTTGGCAACGGCATCGTCCTGCGTAAACACTGTCTGGCTGGCATCCTTCGCACCCAGCGATTTCAGATACTTAGCAATGGCGCCGATATCTTCGTCGTTCAAATACTGCAGGCTGTGCTGTACCACGTCGGTCATGCCACCAAACACAGCGGTGTGATCGTTGCGGCCATAGCGCAGGAACTGTTTCAGGTCATCTTCGCTCCAGCGGCCTAAACCATCACGGTTGTCACCGCGCAGATTGCTGGCGGTCCAGCCGTCAATCGGTGCGCTGCTGCCTGACAGGTAATCATTGCCTTCACCATTGGTCAGCGCTTTTTCCTGCATGGTGATGCTGCGTGGCGTATGGCAGGCACCGCAGTGACCCAATCCTTCCACCAGATAACGACCACGCGCCAGCGCCGGATCTTCCTGCGCGGCTGGCTGGAACGCTTTCACGTCTGGTGCAAACATGCCGCGCCAGATGGAGAGCGGCCAGCGCATCGACAGCGGCCAGGGAATGTCGCTGTCTTTGTTAGCCTGCGACACCGGCTGTACGCCATGCATAAAGTAGGCATACAACGCCTGCATGTCGTCATCGCTGACCACCGCGTAAGACGGATAAGGCATCGCTGGATAGAGCGTATCGCCATTTTTCGCCACGCCGTGACGCACCGCTTTCTGGAAATCGTCGTAGCTGTAGTCACCAATACCGGTGGTTTTGTCCGGGGTGATGTTAGTGGAGTAAATGGTGCCAATGGGCGTCGCCATCGGTAAGCCACCGGCAAACGGCTTGCCGCCTGCAGTGCTGTGACAGGCCACGCAGTCACCCGCGCGCGCCAGATACTCACCGCGCTTTACCAGTGCGTCCGAACCTGCTTCGTCCGCCATCGCGGCGAACGTCATCGTGCCCAGAAACAGGGCCAAAATGCTTTTGATCATCGCCGTGTTCCTTATGCCTGAACCAGTGGGCCGGGGTTTTTCAGATACTGCTCGCGGATAGCTTTGGCTGACCAATAGCTCAGCGCCGCCACCATGCCTGTTGGGTTGTAGCCGAGGCCCTGCGGGAACGCAGACGCACCAGGGACAAACACGTTCGGCACATCCCAGCTCTGCAGATAGCGGTTTACCGCACTGGTTTTCGGATCTTCACCCATGATCGCACCGCCGCTCATGTGCGTGGTCTGGTACACGGTAGTATCGAAGTGCGTGCCGGGTCCTTTGGCGCCGCCGATGATCATTTTTGGGTTCATCGCTTCGGTGATTTTGCGCATCTTGCCGACCATAAACTGCGCCATCTTGATGTCGTTATCCTGCCAGTCGAACGTCATGCGTAGCAGCGGCTGGCCATAGACATCTTTGTAGTTCGGATCGAGATCGAGATAGTTAGCGCGATACGACTGGTGCGCACCGTGCGCATCCATCGAAATGTGATGGTTGTAAGTATCGGCGACAGCAGCTTTCCACTGGCTGCCCCAGTTTGGCGTGCCTTTTGGCGTTGGCAGACCGGAGATCGGCTTGGTACCCGCCTGATTCACCCAGAACGGTGAGCCGCCGACAAAACCGTGTGGACCGTGGTCGAAGTTATCCGCGTTGAAGTCATCCACCGCCACGCCCGCACCGCCAGCCCCGATAAACGGGTTAGTGGTGGTGTTCTTGTCAAACAGCGCTTTCAGGGTCGAGATGTTCTGATAGGCAAAGTTACGGCCTACCACACCTTCGTTGCTGATCGGGTTATACGGTTTGCCGATGCCTGACAGCAACATCAGATGCACGTTGTGGAACTGGAATGCGGATAGAATCACCAGATCCGCTGGCTGCACCACTTCACGGCCCTGGCCATCCAGATAGGTCACGCCAGTGGCACGCTTCTTGTCATCCGTCAGATTCACACGCAGCACGTAGGAGTTGTTACGCAGTTCGAACTTCGGCTCCTGACGCAGTGCAGGCAGGATATTTACGTTCGGCGACGCTTTGGAGTACATGTAGCAGGCATAACCGCTGCAGTAACCGCAGAAGTTACACGGCCCCATCTGTGCGCCATAGGTGTTGGTGTACGGGCCTGAGGTGTTTGCCGACGGCATATCGTAAGGGTGATAACCCACTGATTCAGCGGCCTGTGCAAACAGCTGTGCAGAATAAGTGCGTTTCTGTGCAGGCAGTGGGAAAGCACTAGAACGATCCGGCGCGTAAGGGTTACCGCCTTTCTCTTTGCCCTGCAGCTGGCCTTTGATCGACCAGGCGCTGCCGGACGTCCCAAATACTTTTTCAGCCTGATCAAAGAACGGCTCCAGCTCATCATAGCTGACGCCAAAGTCCTGAATCGTCATGCCTTCCGGGATGAAGTTTTTACCGTAGCGTTGCTCGTAGTGGCTACGCAGGTTCAGCTCCACCGGATCGACACGGAAATGTACGCCGGACCAGTGCAGACCCGCACCGCCGGTACCGGTGCCCGGCAAAAATGCTGCCAGCTGGCGATAAGGCACCGCCGTTTGCGAAGCATCGTGACGGATAGTGACGGTGCTTTTTGACAGATCCTGGAACAGCTTTTTGCGGATGTTATACGTCAGTTCATCAATCGACTGCGGGTAAGAACCATCAGGATAGGTATCACGATGCGGACCGCGCTCCAGTGCGACCACCGTCAGACCGGCCTCGGTGAGTTCTTTCGCCATGATCGCGCCAGCCCAGCCGAAACCCACGACCACTGCATCTACTTTTTTCAATTCATTTGCCACGGTTACGCCCTCTCCCCGCGAATATCCACTGACGGGAACGGATAACGTTCACCGCGCTCTACCCAATCCATAAAGTCGGCGCGTGCGCCCGGGAAGCCAATCAGCTTCCAGCCCACCATGCCCTGGTTTCCACCATGGATTGGATCGCTGAAGTAACCCTCGCGGGTGTTCTGCAGCAGGAAGGAGAAGAAGGTCTTAGCTGCCAGCTGCGGAAATTCCGCCTGGCCGCTTTCAAACGCAGTGAGCAGTGCGTCTTGCTGTTCACCGGTTAACTCGGCAAACACTTTGCCATGCTGTTTTTTGCTCCAGCCATCCGCATCAGCGAGGCCGAGGCGATAAATTTGCTGCGGCACCAGCGGAGACTGATAGCCCAGCTCTTTGGGCAAATCGGGATTGAACGGCCCCTGCATGTACCAGTTGCTGCCGGTGGCGTAAGGCGTGTTCATTTGACGATCGATAAACTCCGGCACGCCAGCTTCCAGTGCGCCAGGGCCGCGTTCGTCATTGGGGATCAGGCGCGCCACTGCCGCAGTGATAAAGGCGAACTCTTCCGCCGTAAACCAGGTGGGCTGATAAGCGCGTGCTTGTTGAGGTGCGACGGGTTGCTCTGCTGCTCCTGCGGCCATTGGTACCACCAACGCGCCCATCGCCGAACCGCCAACGGCCATGGCTGGCGCCAGGGTGATGGTTCTCAGCAGAAAATCCCTGCGACTGTGACCATTTTTTTGTTCTGACATGACATTGCCTCATTACCACATGAATGCGGTATGAAAGTTAACTCGTTGCGTTGTATTGTTTTTTTAGTTGTGGCTTAAGGGATACAGCGTCACTGTTACCGGTAACAGTGCGCATAGTGTAACACTACTAACAGTATTAATTTAGTTTCTAGAAACAAATGCGCACAAATTACTTAACAACTCGCAGCACTGCTTTACATAACTGCGCCGATGCTGTCATCGTCAGATACAACCCACAACAGACAAAACACTGTCTGACGCGGTATAAAAGAGTACACACAACAGCGGAGTGCCTATGTTTAAGTCCTATTTTCCGCGGCCAGCGCTGTTTTTCAGCTCAGCCGCGATTTGGAGTTTGATTGCGATTTTCGCCTGGTTCGGCTTTGCCAATGATTTGCCTGCCCTGTGGCCTTCGCTGCATGCGGCAATGCAACAGCCGCTGCCCACCAATGCCAGCCGTTTTATTCACGCCAGCCAGTTATGGTTCTATGCCTATTACTGGATTGTTGCAGCGATTTTCGCCCTTGCCTGGAAGGTGATTGATAACCATCCGTGGCAGCGCTGGTCAGTGTGGGGCGCAGCCTTAATCATCTTTGTCACCTGGTTTGGTGTGCAGGTCGGCGTAGCGGTCAATGCCTGGTATGGTCCATTCTATGATTTGATTCAAAAGGCCTTAACCAAAGCTGGATCGGTGCAGATTGCTGAATTTTACCAGCAGGTTCTCGCCTTTTTAGGTATCGCATTGATTGCGGTAGTAATTGGCGTGATGAACTCATTCTTTATCAGCCACTGGGTGTTCCGCTGGCGCACCGCGATGAACAACTATTACATGCATAACTGGCAGCGCCTGCGCCATGTTGAAGGTGCCGCACAGCGTGTTCAGGAAGACACCATGCGCTTTGCCAGCACGCTGGAAGATTGGGGCGTGAGCTTTATTCAGGCGATTATGACGCTGGTGGCGTTCCTGCCGGTGCTGATCACCCTGTCACACCACGTCAAAGATATCCCGCTGCTAGGCAACATTCCGTATGCGCTGGTGATTGCGGCGGTGCTGTGGTCGGTGTTTGGTACCGGACTGCTGGCGATCGTCGGGATTAAATTACCGGGGCTGGAGTTCCGCAATCAGCGAGTTGAAGCTGCCTATCGTAAAGAGTTGGTGTATGGCGAAGACAACGCCGATCGCGCGTCACCGCCGACGGTGAATGAGCTGTTTAGCCGCGTGCGCTTTAACTATTTCCGTCTCTATTTCCACTATCTCTATTTCAACATCACCCGCATTCTCTATCTACAGGTCGATAACGTGTTCGGGCTGTTCCTGCTGTTCCCGTCGATTGTGGCCGGGACCATTACGCTCGGTTTGCTCAACCAGATAACCAATGTGTTTGATCAGGTACGATCGTCGTTCCAGTATCTGATCTCGTCGTGGTCAACGCTGGTAGAACTGATGTCGATCTACAAACGTCTGCGCAGCTTCGAGCAAATTCTGGCGGATATCCCGCATCAAGAGATGATGCGGGAGTCGGCTGAGTAAGGTTGCGTTTTAGCGGCGTAATTGATGAAGTGAACCCCGAAAGTTGGGCACTACTCCAACGAGTAGGGGAACGACAATGAACAGTCGTAAGCAGTAACATCGCTTCATGTGCGCGCGATACATCGCGCCGCTACCATTATGCGTAGGGGAGCCTTTAGGCTCCCCCCTAAAATCCATAAAGTTGCATGCTATTAGAACAGCAACAATCAACCAGCCAGCACCGCAAACACCTTCTCAACGGCGTAAGCACCCGGATCTTTCACCCCATCCAGACTCTGTTGGTTCAGATAAGCCGAACGTCCCGCTTTGGCACTCTGCATTTTTGCTGTGGCATCCGCGCCTTGCTGAGCGGCTTTCGCCGCAGCGGCCAGTGACTCACCCGCCACTAACGCCTCCAGCGCCGGTTGCAGCGCATCCACTAACGTACGATGTCCCGGCTGCGCGCCACCGTAATGCTTCATACGTTCCAGACCGTGCATCAACGCCTGCGGCAAAGCGCTGCCCTCTTCAAGCTGTTGACCGGCGCTGGTGAACAGAATCGACATCAGCACACCACTTGAGCCGCCCATCACCGTGGCCAGTTGTTCACCGATCAACGCCATCAGGGTTGGCAGCTCATCCAGCGGCAGCTGCTTGTCACGCAGACCGCGCTGAATCTTCTTCGCACCTGCCGCAAAGGTTGAGCCGGTATCACCGTCGCCGACTTTGGCATCCAGCGCGTTGAGTTCGCTTTCCAGATCGATCAACGTCTGCGTCACGCGATCCACCAACTCAGCCACCTGAGCATTCTCGGACGGATCGAAATCCAGCACGCTGCCAACCTTTTCAGCACTCTGCAAACTGATCGGGGCGAAGTCATAGACCGGCACCCAACCCAGCACTTGCACTGGCGCATTCAGTGCCTCCAGAAACGGTTCCTCCAGCGCCAGCAATGACAGTGAGAACCCTTTCATATCCAACGCGCTGACCAGGGTTGCCGGGCCGATCAGATGGGTGACCCGCGCCGCCAGTGGCGACTGCAACACTTCACGCGTCAACACCGCCAGCTCCAGTTGGGAGAAGCCACCCAGGTTATTAATCAACAGCAGCGCCTGTTTGCCGTCTGGCAAGGACTGCGCCAGTTTATCGGTCATAATGCTGCTGATTTTTCGGCTGTTTTGAGTATCCAGCGTCACCACGCCCGGCTCACCGTGGATGCCCATGCCCAGTTCGCTATGGCCTGCTTCCACGCGTTCATCACGCTTTTCGCCAGGAATATGGCAGGTCGCGAACGCCAGACCAATCGATGAGGTGGCATCAATCGCGCGTTGTGCCAGCGCTTTGACCTCATCCAGTGATTGCCCCTGCTCGGCGGCAAAACCGGCGATCTTATGCACCAGCACCGTCCCGGCAATGCCGCGTGGCTGTGGATTTTCCGGCAGCGCAATATCGTCCTGCACCATTACCAACTCGACGTTGTAGCCGAGGTTTTTCGCTTTCTCCGCCGCCAGCCCGAAGTTCAGGCGATCGCCGGTGTAATTCTTCACAATCAACAGGCAACCGGCATCGCCAGTGACATTGATGATGGCATTGAGCACCGCATCGACGCTCGGTGAGGCAAAAATGTCTCCGCACACCGCCGCCGTGAGCATGCCTTTACCGACAAAACCGGCATGAGCCGGTTCATGCCCCGATCCGCCGCCGGAGATCAGCGCCACTTTGCTCTTATCCCAATCCGTACGCACCACCACGCGGATCTCATCACCGAGATCGAGACGGCTCAGGTTATGCCATGGCGTGCTCAGCAAAACCCCTTCGATGGCTTCGTTCACCAGATCGTTTTTCTCATGCATAAAAAACTGGCTCATTGCTTCCTCTCCATTGGTGTTGTCGAGGTAAAGGTAGCGTATATCGCGGGGGGATCGGGAAAGGAAAGTGCGGAAATGCAAAGGGCGGCACGCGCCGCCCTTTAATTCGGAAAACTACGATCAGAGATGGATTTTCAAAACGCTATCCGGATTTTTTGGTGGCTCTTTACGCGTGCCCGGCTGCTTGATGCTGACAAACAGCGCTTTACCGTCTGCTGACAGCGCCAGGCTGTTCGGCAGGCCAGGTGCTTTCACCGTGCGTTTCACTTTATAGCTGCTCGCGTCGATGATACTGATCTCACCCGCTTTGCGATGCGTGACGTACAGTTCGTTGCGATCGGCATTGAACAGTACCGCCAGAGATTCTGGCACATCAATCTTGTGAATCACCTGCTGAGTGCGGGAATCCAGCACCAGCACCTGAGGCTGTTTAGAGTCGCTCAGGAAGATGCGATGGCCCTGGGTATCCAGCGCGATATTCAGGAAGAAGTGATCTTTATCACCATCAATTTTCTGGCGTTTTTCAATCGCGTTGAGGCGCGTGTTGATGGTCACCAGTTCGCCATCGGCGTTGGTCACATACAATTTCTGCGCCGCAGAATCGATAGCTAAACCGGTGCCCATCTTACCGGTGTTCGGTACGGTGCTGACCAGCTTCAGGGTTTTGCCATCCACCACCCACACCACGCTCTGCTCACCGAGACCAGTGACATACACGCGGTCAGTTGCCGTATCGGCGACCACTTCACGCGGCTGTAGTGGACGGACAGTTTCGCTGCGTTGACGCGCATCCAGCACCAGCGAGTTCAGCACTTTACCGCTGCTGGCATCCACCGAGGTCAGCGCCGCGTCACGCGTGTTACCAAAGAACAGCGTGTTGGTTTTCTGATTGATGGCAGCGCCAAAGGTGGGCAGATCGGTGCTGATGGTCTGCTTCACCGACAGATCCTGCGGATCGAGACGATAGACGGTGCCACCTTTGCCGCTGGCGTTTTGCGCCGTGGCGAGGAACAGCGCGTTATCGCTGTTGCTGAACGCCAGTTCGTAGGCCCCTTTGGAAATCACCTGGTTCAGCGGCTGAGACTCCGCAGCCAGCACCGCAGAGGAAGATAACAGCGCCGTTGCCAGCAGCAATGGACGCAGCGCCCATGTTGTTTTAATCGCTTTCATAACTTCTCCATAGCAAATCCACCGCCTCATGGCAGTGAAGTGAAAGCTCGACAGTGCAACCAATTTCAAAAAGACAGCCCGAGGCGAGCTGACGAAGGATGATTTTTTTTGAGAATAGTAATCATTTAGAGAGGAAAGCGACAGGTTTTTATCAGGTTACCAACGCCGCCAGGGCGCCCTAAGGCACCCTGTCAGCACAGAACGTTAACGCAGACTTATTTGGTCAGTTCGGCAGTCATGTGCACGCCGTTATTGAAGTTGGCTTCAGTCACTTTATAGGAAGCACCAGCTTTATGCGCCTGAGCAGCGATTTGCGCTTCGGCACCATCCAGCGTTGAAGCACATGCGGTGACGCTTTGCGCGAAGCTAGCAAATGGCAGAGCAGAGAGAGCGATAACAGCAACAAAAGTTTTGATAGATTTCATGGTCAATTCCTCAATGTTTTTTTATCGGATAAGGCAGCATCGCCTTGTTGAGATAATAATAGGTGTGAAACCGATCACAAAAAAGCGGAGAGATTTGCCGTTTTTATTCGATTAATTTGAACAAAAAAAGCACATTTGGATTAACCTGTGTGCAAAGGGTTAAAAAACTGGATTCTTATAGTGGTACAGGATTTATGTCTGGAACATCTGCTTTCCAATCTGTCGCCGTTCATGGCTTGATGCAGGCATTTCCAGGAGATTGATAACAATACGCACAAGTGTTTAGGAGCAGGCTGGGGCCGCTTTAGGACGGGCAATCCGCAGCGCCGAACAGCATGAGTCTGCCAGGATAGGACGCGGACGAAAGGCGGGGCGGCACATGGATGTGCCATCCCCCGCCGTTCCGTCAGGCCGACGAATGACGTGAGGGCACCGCGGAGCGGCGCGAGGACGCCAGTCCCAAAGCGGCCCCAGCCTGCGTGATCACGCGTTACTTCACACCGGTGCCACAGGTAATTAACCGTGATGACGAACGCGCGTGAAAATAGTGATCGCCGCCAGCAGCATCAGCACGCCACTGGCGAGGAACACACCGCCCGCACCGTTAAGATCAAACATCCAGCCACCTGCCGCAGCACCCGCAGTGATGGCCAGCTGAATGGTTGCCACCAGCAAACCACCGCCGGATTCGGCATCATCCGGCACCGCACGGGAGATCCAGGTTGACCAGCCCGTTGGCATCGAACCAAACGCCAGGCCCCACATGGCGACGCCCGCACCGACCAGCCACGGCAGATTGCCAAAACTCACCAGCACCACCGCCGTCACGCTCATCACCAGCGCCATGCCGGTCAGCGTCAGAGAGACGCTACGCGTCACCAGGAAGCCCGCCAGCGAAGTACCGAAGAAATTCGCCACACCAAACGCCAGCAGCACCAGCGACAGCTGATTGATGTTGAGCTGTGCGCTACTTTCCAGGAACGGACGCAGATAGGTAAAGAAGGCAAAGTGTCCGGTGAACATCATGATCACCGCCAGCATGCCCCAGCGCATCAGGCTGTTGCGCAGCAGATCCAGCACGCCGCCGCTGCGCGCTTTATTCTCTGGCGGCATCGCAGGCAGCGTGAAGAACTGCCAGAACAGCGCCAGCACACCCAATACACCAGTCAGCAGGAAAATGTTACGCCAGCCAATCAGGCCCCCGAGATAGCTTCCCAACGGGGCGGCAATAATGGTCGCCAGTGAAATACCGCTGAACACTATCGAGAGCGCCTTCGGCACCTGATCGCTCGGTACCAGCCGCATGGTAATCGCGGTCGAGAGCGTCCAGAAGCCACCAATCGCCATGCCGAGCAGCACGCGCGCCAGCAGAATCATCGGCAGGTTCTCTGCAAATGCCACCAGCAGCGCCGAGGCAATCAGCAGCAGCGTGAAGGCCAGCATCACGAGGCGACGGTCAAGACGGCGCGTAATGTTACCGATCACCAGGCTGGTGAGCAGCGCCACCAGCGCGGTCACGGTCACCGTTTGTCCCGCTTGCCCTTCGCTCACTTGCAGCGAGTCGGCAATCGGTGTCAGCAAGCTCACCGGCAGAAATTCGGCAGATATCAGACCGAACACGCCAAAAGCCATGGCAAACACCGCGCCCCATGCAGGTTTATCCACCGCTATACTTGTTTCGACTACTTCAGTATCCAGACTCATCTGCGATCCCCATCACAAAAATTCAGGTTGTAAGCATAGTGAGACGACGCAAGACGATCTATGATACAAAAACTTTGTTTTTTGATAATTCGTCTGGATTCGTATGAGCCGCTATGAAGATCTGACCAGTGAACTGCTGATGGGCATGCGCCTGAATGGCGTGAAATATCAGCGTATCGCCTTACATACCCCTTTTGGTTTGCAATACGATGACGCGCCGGGCAAGGCACAGCTGCACTTTGTTGGCCGTGGATCGTTAATGATCCGCTCAGCGTCTGGCGTGATCTATCCGTTGCAGGCGGGTGATGCGCTGCTGATCCCGCATGGCAAAGCGCACGCGCTGATCTCCAGCGAGGATGCCATCTGTGAACCGATCGACACCTTCAACAGCAAACCGATCTGTGACAGCGTCTGTGACATTGGTGACAGCAGCGAAGGCTGCCCGGACGACAGCGATGTGATTCTGTTTAGCGCCTGCATGGCGTTTGAACTCGGCGGTATGCAGCCGCTGGTACACACCATGCCGGATGTCATGCTGGTGAGTACCTTGCTGGCGCAGTACCCTGAAATCCAGCCGATTCTTGATGCGATGGAGCGCGAAACCCGCGACCGCAAAGCCGGTTTCGCTGGCATTCTTTCCCGTCTGGCAGATGTGGTGGCAGCGCAGATTGTGCGCGGCTGGGTTGAGAACGGCTGCGGTAAGGGCAGCGGATTAGTGCAGGCGCTGCGCGACCCGCGTCTGAGCCAGGCGATGGCGGCCATGCATCGTGCGCCGGGCGAAAACTGGACGGTGGAACGTCTGGCGAAAGAATCGGGCAGTTCACGCTCGGTGTTTGCTGCCCGCTTTCAAACGGCCACTGGCATGACGCCGCTGCGCTATCTCACTGAACTGCGCATGCGGCTGGCGGTAGAGCGGATCGTCAATGAGGGCGAAGCGGTGGAAAGCGTCGCCTTCCACCTCGGTTATGGCTCGCTGGCGGCGTTTAGCCGGGCGTTTAAACGCATTGTCGGCTCACCACCCGGCGCATTACGTGCAGCGCGCGAGACACTTTAGCGAAACACGCCGATCGCTTGCAGCACGCGCTTCGGCGTATTTAGCGCAGCGTGCGAGACCTTTTAACGAAACACGCTGATCGCTTCCACCAGGCGATTAGCCTGACGCTTCGGCGTATTCCTCGCAGCGAGCGAAACCTTTTAACGAAACACGCCGATCGCTTCCAGCACGCGATTCGGCTGACGCTTTGGCGCGTTTCGCGCAGCGTGCGAGTTCCTTTAACGGAATACGCTGATCGCTTCCACCAGGCGATTCGCCTGACGCGTCATGCGCCCGGACGCTTCGGCGCTTTCCGCCACGCGAGCGGCATTCTGGTGCGTGATATCGTCGAGATCTTCCACTGCAGTACTCACTTCACTTAACGCGATGGACTGTTCCGCCGTGGCAGAACTGATCTGGGCAATCAATGCCGTGACGTTTTGCACCTGGTCGACAATATCCTGCATGGTGCGCCCGGCCGCATCAGCGTGATGACTACCCGACTGCACGCGACCCGCGCTGGTTTCCACCAGCGTTTTGATTTCACTGGCGGCTTTGGCGCTACGCTGCGCCAGGCTGCGCACCTCACCCGCGACCACTGCAAACCCTTTGCCCTGCTCACCGGCACGCGCCGCTTCCACCGCGGCGTTTAACGCCAGAATGTTGGTCTGAAAAGCGATACCGTCAATCACGCTGGTAATATTGGCGATGCGTTTCGAGCTGTCGGCGATCTCCGCCATCATCCCCACCATTTCCTGCATCACATCACCGCCTTTCAGCGCGGCGTGGCTGGTATTTTCTGACAGCTTATTCACTTCATTAGCCGTATCGGTGTTGCTTTTCACCGTGGCGGTCATTTCATTCATGGTGGCGGCGGTCTGCTGCACGTTGGCCGCTGCCTGCTCAGTGCGACGGCTCAATTCGTCGTTGCTGCGCGCTATCGCACCGCTGGCACTGAGTACATTGATCGCCTGGCCGCTGACATCATCCACCAGCCAGCGGAACATCAGGCCGAGCTGTCCGATCGCACGCAGCGTGATCCCGATTTCATCCACACGATCTAACTGATCCACCTTATGACTGGCGCCAGTGGCGACGCTCAATGCCTGGCGGCAAATACGTTCCATTGGACGGGAAATCTGCTGCTCCAGCCACAGACTCGCCAACAGCAACAAACCGGCCATGCCAGCGGCAAAACCGCCCAGCGCCATCGGTGCGACTCCCAGCAGCCAGACGCCGATCACGGACAACGGCAGCACGGCGATCAAGGTGGATCGAATCCGCCAGCGCAGCGGCAGGGTTTTCAGCAGTGAGCCGAGACGACGCCAGCCGGTGCCGACCAGCAGCCCTTTATGGAAACGACGGCCTTTAGCACGCCCTTCACGGAAATCACGGTACAGCGCTTCGGTCTGACGGATCTCTTCGGCGGAAGGTTTGGTGCGCACCGACATGAAGCCCTGCACCTTTCCTTCGCGCACCACCGGAATCGCATTGGCTCGCACCCAATAGTGATCACCGTTCTTACGACGATTTTTCACCAGCGCGGTCCAGGGTTCGCCCTGTTTCAGGGTGGCCCACATGTCGGCAAACGCTTCCGGCGGCATATCCGGGTGACGCACCATGTTATGCGGTTGCCCATTGACCTCCTCCGGCTCGAAACCGCTGACCTCAATAAAGGCGTCGTTGGCATAGGTGATATAGCTGTTGAGGTCGGTGGTCGACATCAGCGTAGCGTTATCATCAAAAATGAACTCACGCTGTGTGATGGGCTGGTTGTTCCGCATGTGTGTTGTCCTTGCAAGATGCAGGCTAAAGGAAAAAATCAATTACACTTTTTTACCTTTTCGGCAGCGCAGGGAGCGGTCTTTAGCGATGAGAATTAATTTTTATCCTGAATTAAAGCCGCAGTGAATAATATCCCTGTTTTTTATGGCAGAAATCGATCGATAAAATTTTATTTAGAGTATATGAAATCAAGGTTTTGCCGGGGCGCAAGATGAGCAAGGTGCACATCAATGTGTACCTAAGCCCATCCCACAATTGATGGCGACAAGGCCGAACACCGCATCCGCTTATTGACGCTATTTATCGCGACTTGTCCACATACCGCAGTCCATTGACGACGATATTTAAGGCGACTCTTGCAATGTCCTCACTTAAAACTGCCACCTTACGCCCACGTTATAGCGCCAACCTTTGGCACCGTTGCCGCTGATCTCTTTGCGATAATCCGCCTCCGCATACAGTGAAACATCTTTCTGCAACGTGGCGGTCCCGCCTGCGCCCACTTCCCACATCTGACCAAAGTGGCCGCTGGTGAAAGTGGCGCTCAATGCAGGGTTCTCCACCGAAGAGATGTTGGTGTCCGCCGTGCCGCCCCAACCTTTGTAATAATTGGCGCGCAGGTAAGGGGTGTACTGGCGGTTGCTGTCATCCGTCCAGGTGCGATCAAGCCTTGCGCCTAAACGTCCGATGGTCTGGTTGTAGTCGCCGTAGCGCACCTTGTTACCGTCTTCATCAGTAAAGTCGTTCATGTTCAGCTTCATGTACATCAACTGCGCCTGCGGCTCCAGTTTGTAGCCATCGCCAAGATCAAATGGATAACCGCTCTCCAGTGAGGCCGTCCAGCCATGACCTTTTAGCTTCGCCTCTTGTTTTTGCCGTGCGATATCGGTTTCACCACGATGCCAGTCGAACGACAGCACGCCATCCAGATAGAACCCGTTTTGACGCTGCCAGGTGCCGTAAAAGGCCAGGCTGTCGCTGTCGAAGGTGGTGCTGCTGTAGCCGTCGGTGGCATCCGGTCGAATCCGCGTATTACCGCGCGTGTAGGCTAAGCCACCGCGCAGGCTGTCTTTGTCACCGTCGAGGCGCAGAACGTTGCCACCCACCTGCACCGCGCTGTAATCCAGATCGAAGTCGTAACCGTAATCACGGAAGCTCTGGTCACTTTTGTACTTCAGGTTGGAGCCGATGTAGCGCAGGAACATCTCGCCGCCCTCACCTTCCGGCCGTGTCTGCTCATGACGCAATTCGCCGAGACGCTTATGCAAATCGTCGATAATCGCGGAGGTGTAATACGCCAGCCCAACCGGTGCGGAGATGTAGGAGGGTACCTGCGGCACCACTGCGGGACGCGTATTGTAGGAGTGCTCAGAACCAAATGCATCGGTGATAAAGGTCGATGGGCAACTGGCGCCATCTTCACACACGTAATAATTTGCCAGCCGGTAATCCCAGTAATTGTTGCCACTGCCGCTAACCAAACGCTGGCTGGGATCGGTACTGCCCGGTGCAAAAGTGTAGAGACGATATTGCCACGGCCCCGCAGCGAGATAGCCGTCTTTCAGGGCAAAGCTATCAGGGCCAGCGTTACCCACGACCTGTGCCAGTGAAATCCCCTCGTTACCCTCAATGCCGCCATTGCGATTCAAGTCCGTTAATCCGCCAGTGCTGCTGTTGGTCAGTTTGACGTTGATCAGCGTGGTGCCGGTGGCATTACCCGTGACATTGAGATGGTCGGTGAACTGGTTGCTCAGCGCGCCGCCTGCGTTAAGGTCAGTGATCAGATTAAGCTGACCGCCGCTGGAAGCCAGCGAACCATTGATATTCAAGGTGTTGCCCGGCGATCCCGCGCCGTTAGTCAGGTCGAGAATACCGGCGTTGTTCACAGTAAGTGAATCCGCCGTGCCGCCCGCTAACGTCGGATGCACATTGTTGCCCGCATACAGCGTTGAATTTTCATCGATATTAATGGTGCTGTGCGCCAGTTTGAGGTTGTCAGTGAGCGTCCATTGGGTATCGGCAAAGTTAATGGTGCTCCAACCGCTGCCCAGGTTTACCCCTTTATTGAGATCGTCAGCGCCCAGGCTGCCGCCACGAGAATCGATCTGATTAAACGTCAGCGTATTTCCGGTTCCGCTGCCGCTGGTGAGGTGATAGGTGGTGCCGAGATCCACCTTACTGACCTCCGCGTTATTGTTATTGTCATTGCCCATGGTCAGGCTGCCGTTAAGCGATCCGCCCGTCCAGCGGAACACATCGGACCCGCCGCCGGGGTTGATATCGCCACGCACCTCCCCTTCGGTCAGCAGGATTTCATCATTGGCATTGCTGCCTGCCACCGCCACGGTTTGTGGATTGACGGTGATGATGTTGCCGAAGTTTTCGAAGAGGGTTTTACCGCCGCGCAAATCCACTACCGGCGCAGTCAGACTGTTGGAGGTGAACGTCCCGGTGTTGACGATAGTGCCCGCCGTGCTGGAGATCAGTGCCGATCCGCCCGCCGGATTATCGATCGTGACATCTGCGGCGGTGGTGACATTGCCGGTGGTGTTGGCGCGAATACCGGTGCCACCCGCGCCGGTGACATTAAATTGATAGCCCGAGCCCAGCGTTAAATCGCCACGGGTAGTCGATCCATCCGCATTGGCGATGTTCAAGCCGGTGCCGCTGCCTGACACATTGGTGGTCACCGTTGAGTCAGGATCAAACGGCACTGCGGTGCGGATACCGTTGCCATTCGCCACATTAAGCGTGAGGTTGCTCAAGCTAACATTGCTGAGTTCGGCGCGGTTTTCGATGCCGTTGCCGCTCCCCAAAACATTCACTGTGGCATCGCTGGCGCTGAGCGCGCTGGCACCGTTATCGACCAGGATGCCGTGCGCACTGCCACGCGTGGTGATCACGGTATCGCTGCCGGTTAATGCCAGCTGTGCGCCGTCACTGATGCGCACGCCTGCCACACCGTTATCGACATTGATCACGCCGCCTTTGGCCAGCGTGCTGCCGCTGCCAGACACATCCAACCCGGTGCCGTTCGCCACATTGACCGACCCGTTATTGGTCAGTGTGCTGCCCGCGCGCGAGCGGATACCGATATTGTTGCTGCCGGTGAGGTCTACCGTCCCGTTGTTGACCACCGTGGCACCGTTGGTGACATCAAAGCCGATGGCATTACTGCCTGCGCCACTGAGATTGGCATTGCTGGTAACGATAGTGGCTGCTGACGTGCCATCCAGCGCGTTGCTCAGATCGGTGCGCAGATTATTGACCAGCACACCGACGGCACGATTGCCGCTCAGGTTAATGCTGCTGCCGCTATCGAGTGTGGTCGCGCCGCCGCCCTCGGTACGGATCGCGGTGCTGCCCTGGCCGCTGGCGGTAAGATTGACATTCGCCGTGTTCAGCGTGCTGCCACGGCCAGAGACGATCACGCCGGTGCTGTTGGCCGCGCTGGCGGTGAGCGTCGCTGGGTTGCTGAAGCTCAGCCCAGCGCCATCATCAATGCGGTATCCGGTGGAATTCAGCGTATTCACGTCCAGCGCGTTGGCGGCAGAGTTGATACGTGAACCATTGCCCGCCGCGTGATAAGCAATCTGATCGCTGCTGTTGAAGTCAGGCGCCGAGCCAGTCGCGATATTCACCAATGCGCCGTTGAGCGCTTCCGCGCCTATCGCACCAGTACCGTTAAGATTCAAGCTGCCACTGTTGAGGTTAGCAATCGCCCGGCTACCGCTGGCGCTTACGCCCCTGCTGCGGTTGGTGGCACTGCCGCCGTTGACATTGATATTGCCGCTGTTGTTAGCCGTGGTATTGGCCGTGCTGCCGCTGCTGTTGAGCGCAATGCCGGTTCCGCCGTCATTAATATTGATATTACCGCTGTTGGTGCCAGTCGCACCGCTCTCCACGCGTATGCCGGTGGCATTCGCGCCGCTGAAAGCAATGTCGCCGGTGTTAGTGAGCTGGGCCCGATTGCGTGCCAGATAGCCGATCAACCCGCTTTGCGACGAATTGAGTGCCGCTGCAGAACTCAACGTGGTGCTGGCCACCGGCGCCCCGCTGTTGCTGCCCGCCAGCGTATGTTTCTGCCCATCAACGATTGCGCCAATGGCGTTATTGCCGGTGAGGTTGATAGTGGTGTCATTGTCGATGGTGCCTGTTGCGCCGCCTTCGATGTTGACGCCGGTCGCCCCCGCACCACTGACGTTCAGCGTGGCATTGCGGGTGTTTACTTCGGTACCGCCGGTGCCGCTGCCGTTTACCGCCACAGAACCTGCACCTGATGCCGTGAGCGACAGATCGGTGCCATCAAAATCTGCGCCCTGCTCAACGCGGAACAGTGTCGAATTGGACGTCGTGACATTGAAGGGATTATTGCCCGCCACGTTGATGCGCGCATTGGGGCCATAGGCAAAGAAAGCGATTTGATTGCTGCCGTTGCTGAACGTCGGTATCGCGTTGGCATCAACTTCCACTGTGGCATTGCCGCGCGCGTGCACGCCAATCGCGCCCGTGCCGCTTAGATTCACCGGGCCGTTGACGTCCGCGCTCGCCTGCCCGGAGCCCTGACCTTCCACCCACACCCCAAAGTTACGCGTGCCGCTGGCCGGATCGGCCCCCCCGGCCACGTTGATGCTCCCCGTTGAGCTGGCAGACGCGGTATTGCCATTGGTGGCAACCACCTTCACACCCGTACCGTTGACGCCGTTAAGGTTGATGGTGCCACTGTTATCGATGGTGCCGCTGCTGTTGGTCACCAACATCCCCACGTTCTCACGCGGCACGCTCGCGGCAGCGCCATTCACATCAATAGTGCCGTTATTGACCATGGTGACGCCGCTGGCTCCCGTTGCAGACATGCCTGCCGCGTTCTGCACCTTTGAGCCAATCACGATATTGCCGTTGTTGATCGCTCTGCCGTTGGCCACCAGCGCAATCCCGCTGGTGAGTCCACTTTGATTCATCGCGGTATCCGCTACGCTGTCGGTCAGACTATTTTGCGGGCCACGGCCAATATAAATTTGCCCATCGGCATTGTTGGTGAAGAGGGAGGTCGGTGCTGTCAGCAGCACACCAGAGGCGGTGCCGCGTGCGCTGGAACCATTTACGCCAACGTTGATATTGCCGCTGTTGCTGGATGTCGCCTCATCTTCCAGCCGAATCCCCGCCACGCCATATTGCGAGTTACTGCCGATGGTCGCGAGATTCACGATGCCGTTGTTGTTAAACGCACTGCCGCTCTGCACCAGCACACCGTTGGCACCATAACCGGTGGAGCCGATGCCGGTGCCATCCTGACGATTGAGGAATCCGCCATTAATGACGCCAGTGGTGCTGGTGCTGCCACTGCTCTGGTCAGAGAGCACCAGTGCCGTGCCGTTATTGGCGAGGGTGCCGCGGCTGGCGAGCTTGCCATCAATCACCGCCTGCGCGCCGTTGGAGGCTTTAATCGCCCCGCCTGTCGAACCCACGACTTCCAGTGTGTTGCCCGCCGCGAGATTGACGCGGGCGTCTGGACCATCGGCATTGACCACGATGCGGTTGCCAATCGGCTGCGTGACTTCATCCGGCGGCGTGGCGCTGACGTCGTACACAATATTGCCATTGGTGACGGTAACCGCTTTGTTGAACTCGGTCAGGTAGTTGGCTTTATCCAGATTGCCCATCTGCAACTGACCAATCAGCCAGTTATTGTAAGTCTGCAATTCGCTGGCGCTGGTGACGGTGAAGGTGTGTGTGACGCCATCCAGCGTTTGCACATTCACGCTGCCGTTGTAGGTCGCAAGGTTCTGCACCTGAAAGGATTGCGTGGCGCCTGCACCATCCGGTGTCGCGGCAGTGCCGAAGAAGCTGATGCGATTGTTGGAATTCCAGTTCAGCGTGCTGTTGCTGCCTACCTGAAACAGCGTGGTTTGCTTCGCTGCCATGCTCCAGCTGTTGGTGCTGGCGCTGCTGGCGGCATTCGCTTGCCCAATATTCACATCAAGCAGACCACCGTTGGAAACATCCGCGATGCGCGTGTTGATGTATTGATCGCCGTTAACGTTGACCACGTCCGGCACGGCGGTATCGGAAGTCACTGGCGTTTGTGCCACCAGGCTGGCGGAGTTGTAGACCTGGAAGGTGGTGTTACCGCCCGTGGTCGGATCGGGTACGGTGATGGCGAAGTTCTGCGGACCGGGATCAAGACGCGTCTGATTCAGAAACTGCGCACCCGATGTAATATTCACCTGCCCCAGGCTCGAACTCACGGAACCATCCTTTCCCGGGGCAAAATCTGGATTGCCGGTCAGCGTTTCATTGCTGCCGTTGACGTTAATATTCTGCTCGCCAAAAAGGTTGTCATTCACCTGCGGTGAATAGCTTCCCAACGTAATGGCTTGCGCGCTTATTGCCGGATAAAACAGCGCTTGCGCGGCTAATATTCCGAACGCAATCGGATTTAATGTGAACTTCATACTTCCTCCAGTGGGCGTGCAGCGTCGACGCTGTTATTGCAACAGCGTTAAATTCATCGCGAGGGGATAAAGCGGCAGGAATAACACCAACCCCGATGTGCAATTCATTTCAGAGAACCACTGTGTGAAGAAAGTCTGGTGCAGCGAATAAAGAGTTAATTCTGTTTTTATAGATTAATTGGCTTTAGGTATAGACTTTTCTGCCATCGGACGCAAAAGGTAATTCGGGATAACCCGTTGTCATCATGGCGAAATATTTGTGAGACGGGAAATACTTTGGGCGATAATTGAGTCCAGAAGTTTACAATCATTAGCCTGCTATCTTATTAATAATTTCTTTATTTTTCCTTAGCAGTTTACTTACAAATGGCACGGCATTATTGGCGACATTAGCACCAGGCTAAGCGATACGGTGAAATGCAAAAATGTGACAAAAATCACATTTTCGAGCGCGCGATATCGAGGGGGACAGCGGCTTTTCCCCACTGTGCGGGCGATATCAGACTCACTTTCCGGTCCACCGCAGCGACACAATACGTTGCGCCACTACGGTGAACAGCGACGGTGTCAGCTCAAATCGACGCCTTTGGTCCCGCCCCACCAGGTGAAGGCAAATCCGCCGACCCACGCGACAATTAACCCCGCGAGGTAGACTGCCATACCGGCAAAGATCCCCTGTGAAGAGGTCATCAGCGGCAACGTAACCAATCCGGAAGGCCCAAACACCGTATTCATCCCCACCGGCAGACCGAGCCAGGCCACCAAGCCAATGAAGAATCCACCCAACGCACCGCCACAACAGGCAGTAATAAATGGCTTCAGGCGCGGCAGCGTAACGCCATAAATCAGAGGTTCGCCCACGCCCAACAGGCCCGGCACGATTGCGCCTTTGATTTGCGTACGCAGCAGAGAATGCTTATCGGCCTTGCACCACAGCGCCAATGACGCGCCCACCTGGCCTGCGCCCGCCATCGCCAGAATCGGGAATAGCGAGTTGAATCCCTGAGTTTCCATCAACGCGAAATAGACCGGGATAAAGCCCTGATGAATCCCGAACATCACCGCAATCAAAAACAGACCGGCCAAAATAGCGCAGCCAAAGGGATTGTTATTGAGATGAATAAACAACCACGACATGCCTTTAAATAACTCACCGCCAATCGGCATAATCACCATAAAGGTAATGGCACCGGTAATTAATAACGTGAGTAACGATGTCAAAATCATGTCGAGATTATCGGGGATAATTTTACGCAGTTGTTTCTCAATCCACGCACCGAATATCGCCGCCAATAATACGCCGATAATATTACCGCGCGGGTCAATCGCCATGCCAAAGAAATCTGACATTCCGCTGTAATAACCCACCGTGGCTTTTGGCATATAACCCAGCACAAACAGCGAGGCGATAATGGCACCGTTCACTCCAGTGCCACCAAAGGCTTTCTGCGCGTTATAGCCAATCAGGATACTGAGGAAGGTAAACAGCCCCTTGCCGAACACTTTCATGTAGGCCACGGTATCCAGCAGCCACTGCGCATGTTCGCCGGGCTGGTTGAGGTGGAAAATCTGCTCAATCAGCGTGACAAATCCCAGCAGCAAACCGACACCGATAAAACCGGGGATCAGGGGGGTGAAGATGGTGGCAAAACAGGAAAGAAAACGGTGCAGCGCGCTGGTTTGCTTCGCTTTCATCTGCTGCTTTTGAGCGGCGGCAAGGGTGCTGAGATCCTGCGGCTTTTCCGCTTCATCGTTATTCAGTAATCCCTGCATTTTCTCTGCGGCAGTTTGCGCTTTGCCGGGACCAAGAACGATTTGCAGTTGCGCATCGCTGTCGATCACCCCCAATACGCCGGGCAGCGTTTTCAACCTGGCGTGATCCACCAGAGCGGCATCCGCGAGCGTGAGGCGCAGGCGCGTCATGCAGTTACCGCACTGCACGATGTTATGCGCGCCTCCTACCGCTTGCAGGATATCGCGCAGCAGTCCTTCGGTGATGGCGGCCATTATTGCGCTCCTGCGTCACGCAATGCGTTACGGATAAAGCCGCTGTTTTGCTTCAGCAGCGCTTTGGCTTCGTTGGCATCCAATCCTGCCAGCACCATCACAATGGCGGTTTTGCAGTGCCCATGACACGCGTTCAGCGCCTGCTGCGCGGTGGCTTCGTCGCAGTCAGTGGCCTGTTTCACGATATTGATTTGGCGCTGCACCAGCTTTTGGTTAGTGGCTTCAACATCGACCATCAGGTTGCCATACACCTTGCCACTGCGGATCATGGCGCCAGTGGTCAGCATATTGAGCACCAGCTTTTGCGCTGTACCCGCTTTCATGCGCGAGGAACCGGTGACGACTTCTGGCCCCACCACCGGGGTGAGCGCCACATCGGCGGCTTGCGACATGGGGCTGTTGGGATTGCAAGTTAATGCCGCGCTGAAAGCACCCTGCTGTTTCGCATAGGCTAACGCGCCCAATACATAGGGCGTACGGCCACTGGCAGCAATCCCCACCAGTACATCATTAGCGTTGAAATTGATGTCCTTTAAATCCTGTGCGCCCTGTTCGACGTTATCTTCCGCGTTCTCCACCGCCTGCAAAATCGCGGTGTGGCCGCCAGCAATTAAACCGACGACCTGCGAGCGCGGCGTGCCGAAAGTTGGCGGACACTCACTGGCATCGAGAATACCGAGACGGCCCGACGTGCCCGCTCCGCAATAAATGAGGCGTCCGCCTTTGCTGAAGGCTGCGGTAATCGCATCCACTACCTGTGCGATCTGCGGCACAATCGCCTCCACCGCCAGCGCCACTTTTTTGTCTTCATCATTGATGACGCGCAGCATCGCTTCGGTGGATAGCTCGTCAATGTTTTGGCTCGCCGGGTTACGGCCTTCGGTGATCATCTGGCTGAGGTCGATCTGCATCACGCACTCCTGTGAAAGAATAATTTATTCAAAAAACTATAACCCATTTTGAATTGTTAATTCCTGCCTGGCGGTCAAGTTTTTGTACTTTTTACTGAAGCAGACGAAAAAAACCCGCCGGATGGCGTAATGCCGATCAGTTAAGGATCAG
>NZ_JZRD01000003.1:0-47986 GCF_000963995.1 Pantoea sp. SM3 | reverse complement strand
GTCCAACTTTCGGGGTTCACTTCATTCATGGCGCCCGCTAATGGCTTACAGCTTCGCAAAGCTGCGGCGTGCCGCATCAATGGTGCGCTGAATATCTTCCTGGCTGTGTGCCAGTGACATAAAGCCTGCTTCAAAAGCAGAAGGTGCGAGGTAAACGCCTTCTTCCAGCATCAGGTGGAAGAAGCGCTTGAAGCGCTCAACGTCGCATTTTGTCACGTCGGCATAGCAGGTTACGCTCTCGGCATCGGTGAAGAAAATGCCGAACATGCCGCCAACGTGGTTGATTACCAGCGGAATGTTTTCTGCTTTTGCTGCTGCCAGCAAGCCTTCAGACAGTTGAGTGGTGAGGTCGGTCAGGGTGCTGTGCGTGCCTGGTTGAGCAATCTGCGTCAGACAAGCAAAACCGGCCGCCATGGCAATCGGGTTACCGGAAAGCGTACCCGCCTGGTAAACCGGACCCGTTGGCGCCAGTGCAGCCATCACATCACGACGACCACCAAATGCGCCCACCGGCATGCCGCCACCGATGATTTTGCCGAGGCAGGTCAGATCCGGCGTCACATCGTAATAAGCCTGAGCACCACCCAGCGCCACGCGGAAACCGGTCATCACTTCATCGATAATTAGCAGTGCGCCAAATTCATCACAGAGTGCGCGCAGGCCCGGCAGGAAGTCTGGCTGCGGAGGAATGCAGTTCATGTTGCCGGCAACCGGCTCAACGATGATACAGGCGATATCGTCAGGATACTGCTCGAAGGCTTCGCGCACGGACGCCAAATCGTTATAGGTGCAGGTCAGGGTGTGTTTAGCGAAATCAGCGGGAACACCCGGAGAATTTGGCTGGCCCAGGGTCAACGCGCCGGAACCGGCTTTCACCAGCAGGCAATCTGCGTGGCCGTGGTAGCAGCCTTCAAATTTGATGATTTTATCGCGATGGGTGAAGCCACGGGCCAGACGGATGGCGCTCATGGTGGCTTCGGTGCCGGAGTTCACCATACGCACCATGTCCATACTTGGCACCAGCTCACACACCAGCTCGGCCATTTTCACTTCCATTTCGGTTGGGGCACCGAAACTTAAACCACGAGATGCCGCTTCAATCACCGCATTGCGGATATTGGCGTTGTTATGCCCCAGCACCATTGGGCCCCATGAACCGACATAGTCGATGTAGGCTTTGCCATCGGCGTCATACAGATAAGCGCCGTCGGCGCGTTCGATGAACAGCGGCACGCCGCCCACACCGGTAAAAGCACGTACCGGGGAGTTCACACCGCCAGGGATCAGGCGTTGCGCTTCGGCATACAGGTTTTCTGACTTACTCATTGCTCGGCTCCTGCTGTTCTGGAAAAAAATTCTGGCGCCATTCTAAGGGAAGAGTCGCCTGATTAGAAAGGCAAGCGGGTGCGAAAGCCTTTTAAAGCTATACTTTAGCGCAGCGCAGGCGGCACACAGTGTCAAGCGCAGTACTTGATTGCACTGGGCGGCTGGCAGATAATAGCGGAATTAAGGTCGTTTTCTGACCTGGACGTTTACCCGGAGTAAAACATGAGTGACGACGTAGCAGCGCTGCCTTTGCAATTCACTGAAGCAGCAGCGAAAAAAGTAAAAAATTTGATCGCGGATGAAGAAAATCCAGAGCTGAAACTGCGCGTGTACATCACCGGTGGCGGTTGCAGTGGATTCCAGTACGGTTTTACGTTTGACGATCAAATGAATGACGGCGACATGACCATTGAAAAACAGGGCGTGGCGCTGGTTGTTGATCCAATGAGCCTGCAGTATCTGGTGGGCGGTTCGGTTGATTACACCGAAGGTCTTGAGGGTTCACGTTTTATCGTGACAAACCCGAACGCGAAAACCACTTGCGGTTGCGGCTCTTCCTTCAGCATCTGATCCCTTTTCTGACCGCCGTTCTGGCGGTCAGAACTTTACCACTCAACAGTCACTAATCGTGACGTCTCACGACGCTTCGCATCGCGTTTAAGCACGCTTTCGGTCACGCGCGGCTGTGCACTGAAGTGACGTCCACAATCAATCGATGGCAATGTTTGTTCGCTTTGGCGCGAGATATCGCAGCGGGAAAAGAGTGTCAGCGTGACGGCAATAGAGCCGGTGGAGGTCGCCGCGCCAATTGGCGCAGCCATCGCGAGCCCTATGGCCAGGAGCAGTGCTCTGGTCATTGATAATTCCTGGTGAAGTCAAAAGTTGCGCGTTGCGCAAAAAGGGCACCGAGCATACGTGGCCGCAGTGCCTTGTATTTTGATTTTCGACAATTTTTGCCGAATCTTTAATCTTTTTTGGTGCTATTTTTCGCCGGATGTAAATCTGCACACAGCTGTTTGGCTGCCAGCAGGATACGCGGACCCGGTCGGCTCAGCCAGTCATCGTTAATGGCAATCACCGGCACCGCCAGTTGTGGTTGCCAGAATTTCACAATATTCGCGGCTTGCGCACGGTCACCGCCAATCACAATCGCCTGGGGATGACGCGCCAGCACTTGCTCACGGCTCACCTGTGGCCAGCTTACGCGACTGTCAGCAAAGATATTTTTACCGCCACACAGCGTGATCACTTCGTTTTGCAACGTATTACGCGATGCAGTAAACAGCGGCTGTTGACCAAACTGCAAAAACAGGGGGATCGGCGTGCGTTGTTGATACTGTTGACGCAACTCATCCTCTTGCTGGCGCAGCGCCTGTGCGGCAGCCGCCGCTTGCTGAGGCTGTGGACTCCACGGTTTGAGCGCTGCTAGCGCATCAATCATCTGATCAATGGTCTGCGGATCAATCCATTCGACTTTAATGCCCAGACGTTGCAGTTGATCGATCTGCCGCTGCGGATTGCCGCCGCGCCAGGCCAGCACCACATCCGGTTTCAGCTGCAGGATGCGTTCAACGTTGATGCCCTGCCAGTTTGCCACCTGCTCTAGCTGTTGGGCCTGCGCCGGAAAATCTGAATAGGCGCTGACCGCTACCGGCGTAATGCCTGCAGCGAAAGCCAGTTCGGTGAGATGGGGCGATAGCGTGATAACGCGCGGGGCAGCGGCAAACAGGATATTGCCGATCAGCAATAGCCCCAGTAGCCAATATTTAGCCACGCGCCAGTTGTGCCAGCAGGTTTTCAACCATCAGCGACGATTGCTTAGCGGCAACAACCAGGAACTCATCAAAGCTCAGGTGGGATTCTTTGTCCGCGACATCGGAAATTGCACGCACCACTACAAACGGCACCTTGAACTGGTGGCAAACGTGACCGATGGCGGTGGCCTCCATCTCCACGGCGATCGCCTGTGGGAAGGTGGTGCGAATGCGTGCCAGTGGCTCAGCACCGTTGATGAAGGCATCACCGCTGACCACTAAACCGCGCACCGCGTTGAGATCCAGCTGCTTAATCACCTGCTCTGCAGCGGCGATCAGTTTTTCATCCGCCACAAAGGCTGCCGGGCAACCGGCCATCTGACCCGGTTCGTAACCAAATGCGGTAACGTCGGCATCGTGATAACGCACTTCATCGGAGACCACGATATCGCCCACTTTCAGTGAAGCGGCCAGACCACCCGCAGAGCCGGTATTGATCACCAGGTCGGGTTTGCACAGCTCCAGCAGCAGGGTCGTGCCGAGCGCCGCCGCGGTTTTACCGATGCCTGATTTCAGCAGAGCAACCTCAACACCGTTCAGCGTGCCGGTATAAATTTCACAACCAGCCAGCGTCAGCGTCTGACGGTTTTCGATTTTGTCACGCAGCAGGGTGACTTCCTGCTCCATCGCGCCAATAATGCCTGCTTTCATAAAGAATCTCGCTGTAGTTATGGATGTAAAGCTTAAAAGTGAGGCATAGTCTACCATGGCTGGCAGAGGATGAATTCACCAAAAAATAAGGGGTAATGATGGCGCCGATCAATTTCAAAAATAAGATCAGTTTCACCCGCCCTTATACCAGCCGCAAAGATCCTGAGGGCGAATACTTTATTACACGGCACTTTGAGAGTGACCGTGGCCGCATCATCAATTCTGCCGCGATCCGCCGTCTGCAACAAAAGACTCAGGTATTTCCACTGGAGCGTAATGCAGCGGTGCGTTCGCGTTTGACCCACTCGCTGGAAGTGCAGCAAACCGGGCGCTATATCACCAAAGAGATCCTGCAATACCTGAAAACGCAGGGCGGCGGACTGGCACATTACGGGCTGGATGAGTTTGAAGGCGCGTTTGAGAGTCTGATTGAGATGGCCTGCCTGCTGCATGACGTGGGTAATCCGCCGTTTGGTCACTTTGGTGAAGCCGCCATCAATGACTGGTTTGACGACAATCTGCCTCTTGAACTCGTGGACCCGCTGGTGGCGGGCGTGGCAGATGAGCATCAGCGCGCCGATTTTAACCAGCTAAATGCAATGATTCGTCAGGATTTGTGCCACTTCGAAGGCAATGCACAGGCGATTCGCCTGGTGCATACGCTGCTGCAGCTCAATCTTAGCTATGCGCAGGTGGCCTGTATTTTAAAATATACTGCCCCCGCATGGTGGCAGGGCGATAAGCCGGCAGAATTTAGCGTGCTGATGAAAAAACCGGGTTTTTATTTGTCCGAACGTGAATATGTGGCTGACTTACGCGCAGCCACCCATATTAAAGAGCATCATCGCTATCCACTTACCTGGATTATGGAAGCCGCTGACGATATCTCATACTGTATTGCCGATTTAGATGACGCGGTCGAAAAAGACATTTTTGATGTTGAGACCTTGTATAAGTCTCTGCTTAAAGCCTGGGGGACGGTAAATAGTGGTGATGCGTTCAGTCGCACAGTGAGCGAGGCATGGAAGGAAGCCAACCAGAAAAAACGCCGTAGCCTGAGCGATCAATTTTTCATGTCATTACGAGTTAACGTGCAAAATGTGTTGGTTAGCCATGCCGTGCGCCGTTTTGTCGATAACCTTCCGGCTATTTTTGAAGGGAATTTCAATCATGCGCTGCTGGAAGATGACGGTGATGAAGGCCGTCTGTTGAAATTATTTAAAACCGTGGCGCGCCAGCAGGTATTTAATCATCCAGAAGTTGAACAGCTCGAATTACAAGGCTATCGGGTGATAAAAGGGCTGTTGGAAATCTATCAGTCATTAATGTTGCTGGATTATGAACAATTTACTACGCTGATGAACGACGATTTTCTGCCGAAATATCCGATTGAAACGCGACTGTTTCATAAGCTTTCAGGAAAACATCGAAAAGCTTATCAGCAGCAGATGCGGGCACTGATTGTCGAGCATAAATATCAACGCTTGTTGTGGGAGCGTTATTATCGTTCGCGGTTGATTCAGGACTATATCAGCGGGATGACAGACAATTATGCGTGGGATGAGTATCGTCGTTTGATGGCCGTGGAATAAGCTGAGTTTTGTAAAGATGAAGAATAAATTTTTACCTTTGCCCAAAACTTCATTAGGAACTTCGCGCTAAAAAATTAATCTCACCATCACGACCACAGCAATGGTCTGGCCGTAAATCTTAGAGAGACACAGACAAATGAAAAAAAGCACATTAATGTTAAGTGCGCTGGCGCTTAGTCTGGGCATGGCATTGAGCCCTGTCAGTTTCGCGGCGGAAAGTGCTTCCTCCTCGAACCAACAGTTGCCAAGCCTGGCGCCGATGCTGGAAAAAGTGATGCCTTCCGTGGTGAGTATTAGCGTTGAAGGCAGCACCACGGTGAAAACCCCACGCATGCCGCAGCAATTCCAGCAATTTTTTGGTGATAACTCGCCATTCTGCCAGGACGGTTCGCCATTCCAAAGCTCGCCAATGTGCCAGGGTGGCGGTGATGGTAGCCAGGGCGGTGACAACGGCGGCGCCAACACCCAACAGCAAAAATTCCGTGCGCTCGGTTCGGGTGTCGTGATTAATGCCGATAAAGGCTATGTCGTCACCAACAACCATGTGGTGGATAACGCCACCAAAATTCAGGTGCAGCTGAGCGATGGCCGTCGCTATGACGCCAAAGTGATTGGTAAAGATCCGCAGTCTGATATCGCTCTGATTCAACTGCAGGACGCGAAGAACCTGACGGCGATTAAGATCGCTGACTCCGATGACTTACGCGTCGGTGATTACACGGTCGCGATCGGTAACCCGTATGGCCTCGGTGAAACGGTGACCTCCGGTATTGTTTCTGCACTGGGTCGTAGCGGCCTCAACGTCGAGAACTACGAGAACTTCATCCAGACCGATGCCGCCATCAACCGTGGTAACTCTGGTGGTGCGCTGGTGAACCTGAACGGTGAGCTGATCGGGATTAACACCGCGATTCTGGCACCAGACGGCGGCAATATCGGTATCGGCTTTGCTATCCCAAGTGCGATGGTGAAAAACCTGACGGCGCAGATGATCGAGTATGGCCAGGTTAAGCGTGGCGAGCTGGGCATTATGGGTACCGAGTTAAACTCGGAGCTGGCGAAAGCGATGAAAGTCGATGCCCAGCGTGGTGCCTTTGTTAGCCAGGTTCTGCCTAACTCAGCAGCGGCAAAAGCGGGTGTGAAAGCCGGCGATGTCGTGGTGTCGATGAATGGCAAACCGTTGACCAGTTTTGCCGCGCTGCGTGCAGAAGTGGGCTCACTGCCAGTGGGCACCAAACTGCAGCTGGGTCTTTTACGTGACGGTAAACCGGTGACTATCACGGTTGAACTGCAGCAGAGTTCGCAGGAAAAAGTGCAGTCCGCCACTATCTACACTGGCATTGAAGGTGCCGACCTGAGCAATATCGACAGCAACGGCCAGAAAGGCGTGCGCGTGGATAATGTGAAGGCGGGCAGTGCTGCAGCGCGTATTGGTCTGAAGAAAGGTGACGTGATTATGGGCGTTAACCAGCAGGCGATTGCCAACCTTGGTGAACTGCGCAAAATTCTCGACACCAAACCGTCTGTGCTGGCCCTGAACGTGCAGCGTGGTGACAGCAGCCTTTATCTGCTGATGCAGTAAGTCTTAGATAATTGAGTACAGGCGAGCTTCGGCTCGCCTTTTTTGTTTTTGTCAGCAGAACTGCGCCATTGGCTAGCATCAACACCATTTTAGTGTGGTCCAAATTGTGCAGATGTCCGTTTCGCAATGTGACGCCTGCCGCAATTCCCGTATTCTCTATCCGGCTATGTGCAGTTGCACAATGCCAGGCGTGCGTGGGATGCGTATTCTGTCAATTCTTCCCTTTCTCTGGAGTGATTGATGGCCACCTATCATCTCGATGCGCGACTGGCTCAGGATATTGTTGCCCGCACCATGCAAATTATTGACAGTAATGTCAACGTGATGGATGCACGCGGCCGCATTATTGGCAGCGGCGATCGTGAGCGTATTGGCGAATTGCACGAAGGTGCGCTGCTGGTGTTATCGCAGGGAAGGGTAGTGGACATTGATGAGGCCGTGGCGAAACATCTGCACGGCGTGCGTCCTGGCATCAACCTGCCGTTGCGTATTGATGGTGAGATTGTCGGTGTAATTGGCCTGACCGGCCAGCCGGCAGCGCTGCGTCACTACGGTGAACTGGTGTGTATGACCGCCGAAATGATGCTGGAACAAGCGCGGCTGTTGCACATGCTGGCGCAGGATAGCCGTTTGCGCGAAGAGCTGGTGCTGAACCTGATTCGTAGCGATACGCTTTCACCGGCGTTGAGCGAGTGGGCGCAGCGCCTGGGCATCGATCTCAATCAACCGCGCGTGGTGGCGGTGGTGGAAGTCGACAGCGGCCAGCTTGGCGTTGACAGTGCGATGTCGGAATTGCAGCAGTTACAAACACTGCTGACAACGCCGGATCGTGACAACCTGATTGCTATCGTCTCACTCACTGAAATGGTGGTGTTGAAACCGGCGCTCAACGCCCACGGCCGTTACGATCAAGACGATCATCGCCGTCGCGTGGATCAGTTATTACAGCGTATGAAAGAGAGTGGGCAGGTGCGAATGCGCATCGCGCTGGGTAATTTCTTTACCGGTCCCGGCAGTATTGCGCGTTCCTACCGTACGGCGCGCACCACCATGATGGTGGGTAAACAGCGCATGCCGGAACAGCGAAGCTTCTTCTATCAGGATTTGGTGCTCCCCGTACTGCTGGATAGCCTGCGCGGTGGCTGGCAAGCGAATGAACTGGCGCGTCCGTTGGCGAAACTCAAAGCCAATGATAATAATGGATTATTGCGGCGTACGCTGGTGGCGTGGTTCAGTCATAACGTGCAGCCCAGCGCCACGGCACGCGCACTGTTTATCCATCGTAATACGCTCGAGTATCGCCTGAACCGCATTTCCGAGCTGACCGGATTGAACCTCGGCAATTTTGACGATCGATTGCTGCTGTATGTGGCGCTGCAACTGGATGAACAGAGCTAACCCTTAGCATGGCCAGGAGAGGAAGATGTCCCGATTGAATGTGCGCCTGGTCTGGCTGTTGGCCGCCTTGCTGGTGACCGCGACCTGTCATGCCAAAGCTGTTTCGCTGGCCTTTTTATCTGGCGAAGAGATGCAACAGACGCGAACTGCGCTGCAAAATCATCAGGCTGCGCCACAAACTGAGCAGGCGTGGCAGCAACTCAAGCAGGCTGCCGATCGCGCGCTTAAACAGCCCAATCCCAGCGTGACGCAGAAAGGGATGTTACCTCCCAGCGGTTCCCGCCATGATTATCTCAGCCTGAGTGCTTACTGGTGGCCGAATCCCGACAAGCCCAATGGCTTGCCATGGGAACGTCGTGATGGTGCGGTCAATCCGGCGAGTAAAAACGATCAAAGCGATGGTGTGCGTCTGGCTCGTTTCACCGCAGACGTGCAGGCATTGGCGCTTGCCTGGTATTTCTCCGGCGAAACCCGTTATGCAGCCAAAGCCCAATCGATGATTCGCAGCTGGTTTATCGATCCCGCCACCCGCATGAATCCCAATCTTAATTATGCTCAGGGCGTGCCGGGTAAGGCTGAGGGCCGCCACACCGGTGTGCTGGATGGGCGTTACTTTGCCACGCGCATAGTGGATGCACTGCAGCTACTGCAGGATTCGCCCGGCTGGCGCCAACAGGATCAGGCTGCACTGCAGGCATGGTTTAGCGATTATCTCGACTGGCTATTGCACAGTAAGCTGGCACAAGGCGAGCGTGATGCGCCCAATAACCATGGCAGCTGGTATGCGGCTCAGGTGGCGGGTATTGCGTGGTATTTGCATCAACCTCAGGTCATTCAGCAGATGGTGGTTTTAGCTCAGGATAAAATCGCCGGGCAAATTCGTGCGGACGGAACGCAGCCACTGGAATTGGCACGCACGCGCTCGTTCCATTATAGCTATTTCAATTTGCAGGCACTGACGAGTCTTGCGCAGTTGTCACAGCGAAGCGGAACCGGCGATCTCTGGCACTATCATCAGCAGGGTGGTTCGCTGTTGAGTGCGCTGGATTACATGGCGCCTTTCAGTGATGACAGCAAAACCTGGCCATGGAAAAATCGCGATCGTGTCAGTCTGCGCTTGATTCCGCTTCTCAAGCTTACCGATAACAGCCTGAACAGCGACCGCTATCAGCGTTGGATCCATCGCGCGATCGAAACGCAATCGACGGCCAATAGCAGCCCCGCAGCGCGCGGTGCGGAAAGAGAAGCGCTGCGTGATGTGTGGTTGTTATCGCGGCCACCCACGTATCGGTGATGGGAAGGTTATATCCGAGGCTGCGTGCTGTTAAGCATTAGACTCATCGATGCCCTGTGCGCAGCATCGGCATCGCCGATCATGATCGCTTCTTAAATCTTACGGTGTTCGTCCAAAAAAATATCCTGCGCGCTGGAAGGCCAGGTAAAAAAGCATTTAAAGATGGTTTCCAGCAAATTACCGAACGGGATGTAAAAACAGTTGTCCGTTGAGTGAAAGATCAGGCGATGAAAGGCACTGTCTGCCTCCAGCCAGCGAGCAAGATCGAATTTACTCGCCGCGCAAACAGCGATCATTTCGCGAAATAACAGAGAAAGTTCGGTGCGTTGTGCCTGCGTGGCGTGTAGCGCAGCCAGTCTGGCAGCCTGCGGTTCGATAGCCTCACGGAAGGCCAGAAACTGTTGATACATTTCTGCTGTAGATTCGATGCCCTGCATCCATTCCAGCAGCTGCACATCAAGCAGATTCCAGTATGTGCGGTCGCGCACGTGTGTACCGAGTTTGGGGCGCGATTCTATTAATCCCTTCGAAGAGAGCAGCTTGAGCGCCTCACGCACGGCCGTTCGGCTGACGCCAAAGTGGCTGCACAGTTCCACTTCACTGGGCAGAACATCACCGGCTTTAAGCGTTCCTGAGAGAATTTTTTGCGCAAGGTCACCGGCGATATGAACATCCAGACCGCGCTGTCCTGAGGTGATGGCTGCGAATTGCATAGTTTTTGTTATACCTGAAGTCAGACATAACCCGATACTAGCCAGGGATTATGAATTCAGATAGGTGAAACAGGCCCAGATAAAACTGAAACAAGGCAAAAAAAAGGCCAGCATAAGCTGGCCCTGGGAACGCGGAGGGAAATTAACGACCGTTGCGGGTCAGTTGATCCAGATCGGATTCAATTTCAGCGATCTTATTCGATACCACGTTTTCCAGATGACGCAGATCGGCGAGGATTTTGCGCTTCAGATCGACTTCAACCTGATCGCGCTGGCAGATCTGGTCCAGTTCATCGATCACGTAACGCAGGTTCGGGCTGATTTCCTGTACTTCTTTATAGCCCTGGCTGGTGTGATCGGCCACAACGGTTTTACGCTGACGCGGATATTTGAATTTCACGCTTTTGGCGAAGAATTCACCTTTGTCTTTGCGGAAATAGATTTTCAGAATGTCGTTGCTGGCTTCCTGACGCAGGCTGTAACGGTCGATGTCTTCAGGAGAGCTGATACCTAAGCTTTTCAGGTTGTCGTACATAGCGTTTATATTCCATCTAAGAGTGGGTGAGCGCGCAGGACTATCATCATCATTCGGGATGCGGCAGATACGCAGCAACCGGAACGCTTACGGCATACTTAATCAACTGTAGACACAAAAACCGGGATGAACAGTGCGCGACCGGAGTTAACTGGCGCGGATTATGAACTGTTTGAAAAATAAACGCACCAGATAATTCGCGGCGCGAAGCAGGTAGTTAAGACAAGAGTGTAAAGAAAAAATTACGGGCCTGAATACAGGCCCGTTGGCGGGTGTTTTGACTCAATTCTGACTTAGTCGATGGTACGCAGCAGTTCGTTGATGCCGGTTTTCGCCAGCGTTTTAGCGTCCACTTTCTTCACAATCACGGCGCAGTACAGGCTGTAGCTACCATCTTTAGACGGCAAGTTGCCCGATACCACCACTGAACCCGCTGGCACGCGGCCGTAATGCACTTCACCAGTTTCACGATCGTAGATTTTGGTGCTCTGACCGATGTAAACGCCCATGGAGATCACTGAACCTTCTTCAACGATCACGCCTTCAACGATTTCAGAACGTGCGCCGATGAAGCAGTTATCTTCGATGATGGTTGGGTTAGCCTGCAGTGGCTCCAGAACACCGCCGATGCCGACGCCGCCAGACAGGTGAACATTTTTACCGATCTGCGCACAAGAACCTACGGTGGCCCAGGTGTCAACCATGGTGCCTTCATCAACGTAAGCGCCGATGTTGACGTAAGAAGGCATCAGCACGGTGTTACGTGCAATGAACGCGCCCTGACGCACGGCAGCAGGTGGGACAACGCGGAAGCCCGCATTTTTGAAGCGTGCTTCATCCCAGTTCGCGAACTTCATTGGGACTTTGTCGTAAAAACGGGTTTCAGCGCCTTCCATCACCTGGTTGTCATTGATGCGGAACGACAGCAGCACTGCTTTCTTCAGCCACTGATGCGTTACCCACTCTCCGTTGATCTTTTCAGACACGCGCAGTTCGCCGCTATCCAGCAGGCCGATAACCTGTTCAATGGCTTCACGGGTCACGCTGTCCACGCTGGCTGGCGTGATATCGGCGCGGCGCTCAAAGGCAGATTCGATAACGCTCTGTAACTGTTGCATATTTTTTTCCTGATTCTGTCATAACGGAATGCACGCAAAAAAGCGTACATAGTAAAATTGCCTGGCAAACATCATTCACGTTGCGGGAAAGCCAACGCACCTGCAGCGTTAAGGATGGAAGCCAGGTCACAGTTTATCGTTTGGATTAAGGGCCTCTGTCAACCGTTGTTGCAGCACATTGCGCATTTCTACATCAAGTGCGCGCCGTTCGCTGTCCGCCAGGATGAAAAGATCCTCAACTCGTTCGCCAATCGTACTGATGCGCGCGCCGTGCAGAGAAACGCCGAGGTCGGCAAACACTTCCCCTACACGCGCCAATAAGCCTGGCTGATCCAGCGCCACCAATTCCAGATAACTGCGACGGTCAGTGTGCGTCGGCAGGAAATTCACTTCGGTATCGACGCTGAAGTGCTTAAGCCGTGCAGACTGGCGACGAGTGCGCGGCGGCACCCACTCGGTTTGGGTAATCGCTTGCTCCAGTGCCTGCATAATCATCGGATGACGATCGGCGGCCAGCGGACTGCCATCTGGCTCCAGCACAATGAAGGTATCCATCGCCATGCCGTCGCGGCTGGTAAAGATCTGGGCATCGTGCACGCTCAGGTTTCGGCGGTCCAGTTCACCGGCTACTGCGGCAAACAGGTGAGGGCGGTCCGGGCTCCAGATAAAGATTTCAGTCCCACCGCGTGTGGCCTGCGGGCTGACCAGCACCAGGGGTTTAGTGAGATCGTGGTCGATCAGATGACGCGCGTGCCATGCCAGCTGATTCGGCGTGTGACGCAGGAAATAGTCAGCACGGCAGCGGCTCCAGATATGGTGCAGGCGCTCTTCGTTGAGGTTTTCCATCCGCAACAGCGCGAGGGCCTGTAAGCGATGATGACGTACGCGTTCGCGCAAGTCCGGGCTGTTTTCCATGCCACGACGCAGCTGTTTTTCGGTCGCAAAGAACAGTTCACGCAGCAGGCTCTGCTTCCAGCTGTTCCACAGGCTTTCGTTGGTGGCGCAGATGTCGGCCACGGTGAGACACACCAGATAACGCAGGCGGTTTTCATTCTGCATGACTTCAGCGAACTGCTGAATCACGGTTGGGTCCTGAATATCGCGACGCTGGGCGGTGACCGACATCAACAGATGGTGGCGCACCAGCCAGGCCACCAACTGCGTTTCCCGCGAGTTGAGCCCATGCAATTCGGCAAAATCAAGCGCGTCCTGCGCCCCCAGAATCGAGTGGTCACCGCCGCGCCCTTTGGCGATATCGTGCAGCAAGGCAGCCATCAGCAGCAGTTCGATCTGTGGCAAACGCGGCCAGAGTTCTACACACAATGGGTGCATCGGACGCGTGGCTTCGTTGGCGAAGCTTTCCAGCTTTTGCAGGACGCGAATGGTGTGCTCATCCACCGTGTAAGCATGGAACAGGTCAAACTGCATCTGGCCGACAATATTGCCCCACAGCGGCGTATACGCCCAAAGGACACTGTGGCGATGCATCGGCACCAGCGCTCGCTTTACCGCGCCCGGATGGCGCAGAATCGCCATAAAGGTGTCACGCGCTTCGGCAATCTGGCACAGCGGCTGCTTCAGATGACGACGCGCATGGCGCAAGTGACGTAGCGTGGTGGAGTAAATGCCGGTGATGTTCTCATTACGTACCATCACATAGAACATGCGCAGAATGGCCTGCGGTTCACGTTCGAACAGCGTGGGGTCACGCAGATCGATTAAATTGCCGCGCAGCTGGAAATCATCATCAATGCTGCGTGGTTTCTCGGTGGTGGAGAGTGCGAGGATCGCTTCATCAAACAGCTGCAGCAGCATTTGATTGAGCTCACCAATGCGGCGCGTCACCCGGTAAAAATCTTTCATCATGCGCTCAACCGGCTCATTGCCTTCGCCGAGATAGTTGAGCCGCTGTGCCACAGTGAGCTGGCGATCAAACAATAAGCGGTTGTCGTAGCGTGGTAACGTTAAGTGCAGCGCAAAGCGAATCCGCCAGAGGAACTCCTGGCATTCATTAATTTCATTGCGCTCGGCCTCCGTGATAAAGCCAAACCCCACCATCTCATCCATGGTGGTGGCACCGAAGTGGCGGCGCGCCACCCACTGTAAGGTGTGGATGTCGCGCAGGCCGCCGGGACTGCTTTTGATATCGGGTTCGAGATTGTAGCTGGTGCCGTGGTAGCGCTGATGACGTTCCTGTTGCTCTTCAATCTTTGCCGCAAAAAAGCGAGAGGACGGCCAGAAGCCATCGCTGAAAATGTTCTTCTGCAACTCAAGGAACAGGGCGACATCGCCTGTCAGCATGCGGGATTCAATCAGGTTGGTGGCGACAGTAAGATCGGACAAGCCCTCCAGCAAGCACTCTTCCAACGTGCGCACACTGTGGCCAACTTCGAGTTTTAAATCCCACATCAGCGTCAGGAGTTCGCTGGTGCGTTGCGCGGCCGCGTCATCCAGTGGCTGGCGGCTGAGTATCAAGACATCGATATCGGAGAGCGGATGCAGTTCACCACGGCCATAACCGCCCACCGCAACCAACGCAATCTCTTTCATTTTATCGAAGCCGTAGAAGCGCCACAGTCGGCGCAACAGACGATCGATAAATAGCGTGCGGGCATCAATCAGTGATTCAACGTCAGTACCGGCATCAAAGGCCATACCGAGATGCTGCTGGAATTGTTCCAGATAGAGTTTTAATTTGTCACGCGTCAGGGCTTCATCGGGCCAGCTGGCGGGGGAATCAGTCAGGCCTTTGTGTACTGCTTCGGTCACGCTACCACTCATCGACATGCCTCGTAAGCGCCATAAAAAAGGCCGGCATTATGCCGGCCTGGTACTGTCCTGAAGAACGTTACGCGTTGTTTTCAAGCACCGCAGTAATGGTGTCATCTTCACGCAGCGTAAGAATCTCACAGCCGTTTTCTGTCACCACAATAGTATGCTCATACTGCGCGGACAAGCTGCGATCTTTGGTTTTTACGGTCCAGCCATCCTTCATGGTGCGGATACGATAATCACCGGCATTGACCATCGGCTCAACGGTGAAAGTCATCCCCGCCTGCAACACCACGCCGCCGTCATCGGCATCATAGTGCAACACCTGTGGCTCTTCGTGGAAACCTTTGCCGATGCCGTGGCCGCAGTATTCACGTACCACAGAGAAATCCTGTGCTTCAACATATTGCTGAATCGCACGGCCCAACTCACGCAGGCGGATGCCCGGTTTAACCAGACGCAGCGCAATGTAGAGGCTTTCCTGAGTGACACGGCACAAGCGCTCGCCTTGAATAGTCGGTGTGCCGACGATGAACATCTTCGAGGTATCGCCGTGATACTCGTCTTTGATCACCGTGACGTCGACGTTGACCACATCGCCATCTTTTAATACGCGATCATCGCTCGGGATGCCGTGGCACACCACTTCGTTAACCGAAATACACACTGATTTCGGGAAGCCGTGATAGCCAAGGCAGGCTGAGATAGCCTGCTGCTTATTCGTGATGTGATCGTGGCAGAGACGGTCGAGTTCACCTGTGGTCACACCCGGCACCACGTGCGGGGCGATCATTTCCAGCACTTCAGCAGCCAGACGGCCCGCCACGCGCATTTTTTCGATTTCTTCAGGGGTTTTGATTGAAATGGCCATTAAATAATCCGCAATTGCCGACATTTTCGACAATAATGAGTTCTGTGGCAGTCATGTTAGCAGTCAGTCATTAGGCTGCCAAATCGGGATGACTCCTCGCTCAAGCTGCTAACAACTGTTGGCTTATTCCTGCGCATTATGGTATAAAGCGCGCCGACGATTCTCTGTCACCTTCGTTTCGTTGGCTGGCAGGAAACGCATAAAACTCATTATGTGTACTAAAACACACATGTATCGACACATACGCCGGGGTGCCTTGAAAGAGGTCGGTTGTATGGGATACATGGAGGCCCAACCCCAATCATACTTTAGAGGTAATCATGGCAACTGTTTCAATGCGCGACATGCTCAAGGCTGGTGTTCACTTTGGTCACCAGACCCGTTACTGGAACCCGAAAATGAAGCCATTCATCTTCGGTGCTCGTAACAAGGTTCACATCATCAACCTTGAGAAAACTGTACCAATGTTCAACGAAGCTCTGGCTGAGTTGCAGAAGATCTCTTCACGTAAAGGCAAAATCCTTTTCGTTGGTACTAAGCGCGCTGCTGCCGAATCTGTAAAAGAGTCAGCTCTGAGCTGCGACCAGTTCTTCGTTAACCACCGCTGGTTGGGTGGTATGCTGACCAACTGGAAAACTGTTCGCCAGTCAATCAAGCGTCTGAAAGATCTGGAAACTCAGTCTCAGGACGGTACTTTCGACAAACTGACCAAAAAAGAAGCACTGATGCGTGCTCGTGAGCTGGCCAAGCTGGAAAACAGCCTGGGCGGTATCAAAGATATGGGCGGTCTGCCGGATGCACTGTTCGTTGTTGACGCTGACCACGAACACATCGCAATCAAAGAAGCAAACAACCTGGGTATCCCAGTCTTTGCTATCGTTGATACCAACTCTGATCCAGATGGCGTTGATTTCGTTATCCCTGGTAACGACGATGCGATCCGTGCTGTAAGCCTGTACCTGACTGCTGTTGCGACTACCGTGCGCGAAGGCCGTTCACAGGATCTGGCTGAGCAGGCTGAAGAAGCTGCTGAAGCTTAATAAGGTTCGCTCTTTCTAAGAGCCCTTAGACATCAGATGTTATCTGTTAAGGGGGCCGCACAGGCCCCTTTTATTTATCTAAGTTTGTCACGCTTCTTTCGGGTAAGCGGGGCAGAGTAAATTTTCCGCAACAAGTTTCTGACAGTGTTAACGCACACAGAGACGAATCGAGGATTCTGGAATGGCTGAAATTACCGCTGCATTGGTAAAAGAACTGCGTGAGCGTACTGGCGCAGGCATGATGGATTGCAAAAAAGCGCTGACCGAAGCGAACGGCGACATCGAGCTGGCGATCGAGAACATGCGTAAATCTGGTGCGATCAAAGCCGCTAAGAAAGCAGGCAACGTGGCTGCTGACGGCGTGATCAAAACCAAAATCGCTGACGGTTTCGCAGTGATTCTGGAAGTTAACTGCCAGACCGACTTCGTAGCTAAAGATGCTGGTTTCCAGGCTTTCGCTGACAAAGTGCTGGATGCAGCCACTGCAGGTAAAGTGACTGATGTTGAAGCTCTGAAAGCGCAGTTCGAAGAAGAACGCGTAGCGCTGGTTGCTAAAATCGGTGAGAACATCAACATCCGTCGTGTTGCTATCCTGGAAGGTGCACAGCTGAACAGCTACCAGCACGGCGCACGTATCGGCGTTCTGGTTTCAACCACAGGTGCTGATGAAGAGCTGAGCAAGCAAGTTGCGATGCACGTTGCGGCAAGCAAGCCAGAATTCGTTAAGCCAGAAGACGTGTCTGCTGATGTGGTCGAGAAAGAGTACCAGGTTCAGCTGGACATCGCCATGCAGTCTGGCAAGCCTAAAGAAATCGCAGAGAAAATGGTTGAAGGCCGCATGAAGAAATTCACCGGCGAAGTTTCTCTGACCGGTCAGGCTTTCGTTATCGATCCAAGCAAAACTGTTGGCCAGGCTCTGAAAGAGAAAGGCGCAGACGTGATTAACTTCATCCGCTTCGAAGTGGGCGAAGGCATCGAGAAAGTTGAAGCTGACTTCGCAGCAGAAGTTGCTGCAATGTCCAAACAGTCTTAATGCTCCGAAAGAACCGCCGGAAGGCGGTTCTTTTTTGTCTGCGTTTTGCGTGGACCACTTTTCAGTCTCATCCCAATAGCTTTTTTCGCTCGCTAAGCGGATGATCGATCAGATTTAACTTCTCATTCATCATATCTTCCAGGAAGAATTGACCATGGCGACCAACGCAAAACCTGTATATCAACGTATCCTGCTAAAACTGAGTGGCGAAGCACTGCAAGGTGCCGAAGGTTTTGGTATTGACGCGAGCGTGCTTGACCGTATGGCGCAAGAGGTGAAAGAGCTGGTTGAGCTGGGCATCCAGGTGGGTGTGGTTATTGGTGGCGGTAACCTGTTCCGTGGCGCTGGCCTGGCACAGGCAGGCATGAACCGTGTGGTCGGCGATCATATGGGTATGCTGGCAACCGTGATGAACGGTCTGGCAATGCGAGACGCATTGCACCGTGCGTATGTTAACGCGCGTCTGATGTCCGCGATTCCGCTGAATGGCGTGTGTGATAACTACAGCTGGGCAGAAGCAATCAGCCTGCTGCGCAATAACCGCGTGGTGATTTTCGCCGCCGGTACTGGCAACCCGTTCTTTACCACTGACTCCGCCGCTTGTCTGCGTGGCATCGAAATCGAAGCCGATGTGGTATTGAAAGCCACCAAAGTTGACGGTGTTTATTCAGATGATCCGGTGAAAAACCCGGACGCGACGCTGTATGAGCAGCTGACCTATGGCGAAGTACTGGATAAAGAGCTGAAAGTGATGGATCTGGCGGCCTTTACATTGGCTCGCGACCATCAATTGCCGATCCGCGTCTTCAACATGAACAAGCCTGGCGCACTGCGTCGCGTAGTGATGGGTGAAAAAGAAGGCACTCTGATTACGCATTAATACCCGACGCAAGATAAAATAAGGTATATTCTGTTGGCGCGATGCAGTGGCATCGCGCAGCTTTCAGGATGATCGATGTTTATCGATACCACTTCCGGGTTGCCCGGAAATGGCCAGGTCAAACCGAATCCAAGGGTTTTAACGTGATTAACGACATTAAAAAAGATGCCGACACGCGCATGGAAAAATGCGTGGACGCATTCAAAAACCAAATCAGCAAAGTGCGCACCGGTCGTGCTTCGCCTTCACTGCTCGACGGCATTATGGTGCCTTACTACGGTACACCTACGCCATTGCGTCAGCTGGCTAGCGTCACGGTAGAAGATTCTCGTACGCTGAAAATCAACGTGTTTGACCGCTCACTGAGCCCGGCCGTTGAAAAAGCGATTATGGCATCTGACCTGGGTCTGAACCCAAGCTCAGCAGGTACCGATATTCGTGTGCCACTGCCAGCGCTGACCGAAGAGCGTCGTAAAGATCTGATCAAGGTCGTGCGTGGTGAAGCGGAGCAGGGGCGTGTTTCTGTTCGTAACGTGCGCCGTGATGCTAACGACAAGATCAAAGCACTGCTGAAAGACAAAGAGATCAGCGAAGACGACGAACGTCGCTCGCAGGATGAGATCCAGAAAATGACCGATGGCTACATCAAAAATGTTGATGTCGCATTGGCCGAAAAAGAAAAGGAACTGATGGATTTCTAATTCCATCAGATTACCTATACCCAAAATAATTCAGGGTGCAGGAAGGCGGCAAGAGAATGAATTCCCAGGAGCTTACTCAGGTAAGTGACTGGGGTGAATGAGCGTAGCCAACGCACCTGCAGCTTGAAGTATGACGGGTATAAAACGCCGTTCAGAGACGTTGTGCGACTCTGGCGGCGTTTTACATTGTGCCTGGCGCTGTTGCAGGCACGATCCACGACGTCACAGGGATAGCATGATGAAGCGATTAACTCTGCTGGGTTCCACCGGCTCGATTGGTACCAGCACGCTGGCCGTCATCGCAGCCAATCCAGATCTGTACCAGGTCACCGCGCTGGTGGCGGGTCAAAACGTAGCGCTGATGGCTGAACAGTGTCAGCAATTTACCCCACGCTATGCGGCGATGTCTGATGAAGCCTCCGCACAAGCGCTGCGTGAGCGACTGAGAGCATTGAATCTTCCTACCGAAGTGCTCTCCGGCGTTCAGGCGGCTTGCGAGCTGGCTGCACTCGATGAAGTGGATCAGGTGATGGCGGCTATTGTTGGCGCCTCCGGGCTGCAACCCACGCTTGCCGCGATTCGTGCTGGCAAAACCGTTTTACTCGCGAATAAAGAGTCACTTGTCACGTGCGGCCGCCTGTTTATGGAGGCCGTGCGTCATCACAAGGCGCAGCTGTTGCCGGTTGACAGCGAGCACAACGCCATTTTTCAGAGTTTACCCGCTTCCATACAGCATCAGTTGGGGTACGCTGATCTGCGAGAGAATGGCATTGATTCTATTCTCCTTACGGGATCGGGTGGCCCTTTTCGTGACACGCCATTAGCGGATTTGGCCGCTATGTCGCCAGATCAAGCGTGTGCGCATCCGAACTGGTCAATGGGACGTAAAATCTCCGTTGATTCGGCCACCATGATGAATAAAGGTCTTGAATACATTGAAGCCCGCTGGCTATTTAATGCCACTGACGCACAGATGGAAGTCATCCTGCATCCGCAGTCGGTGATTCACTCCATGGTGCGTTACTGCGATGGCAGTGTGCTGGCGCAGCTGGGATCGCCTGATATGCGAACCCCCATCGCGCACAGCATGGCATGGCCAGCACGTATTTCGGCCGGCGTAACGCCACTCGATTTCACGCGAATGAAGTCACTGACGTTTGCAGAGCCGGACTATGAGCGCTATCCCTGCCTGAAGTTGGCAATCGATGCTTGCTCAACAGGGCAGGCCGCCACCACCACGCTGAATGCGGCAAACGAAGTGGCCGTCGCGGCATTTCTGCAGCATCAGATTCGCTTTACCGACATCGCCGCCATCAACAGCGAAGTGCTGGCGTCCTTGATGTGCCAGGAACCGGGCAGCATTGAGGATGTGATGGAGATCGATCGGTTAGCGCGTATCTGTGCCACAGAATTGCTACCACGCTTTCGTTTAGCAGGTTGATACTTCCCGCTATTTGTTCGCTCAGGGTGAAAATGGTATAGTCGCTCGCTCGCGTTTTTCGGCCCGACATTGTTTCGATGTCATCTGGTAGCGATGCCGGGGTTTGCCGCAGGCGCAATGTATTCAGAAACCACAGCATTTCTGATGAAAGGAATTATTACGCGTTATGTCGTCCAACAATCACAACACAATCGATGACGAGTCGTACTGCACGCCACGTCACGTGGCCATCATTATGGATGGTAATGGTCGCTGGGCAAAAAATCAGGGCAAACTGCGTATTTCAGGCCACAAAGCCGGGGTAAAATCAGTACGCCGGGCCGTCAGCTTTGCGGTCAGCCATAAACTGGAAGCGCTCACGCTCTATGCGTTCAGCAGTGAAAACTGGAGCCGACCGGTACAGGAAGTGACGGCCTTAATGGAATTGTTTGTCTGGGCGCTCGACAGCGAAGTCAAAAGCCTGCACAAACACAACGTGCGTCTGCGCGTGATTGGCGATATCAGTCGTTTCAATAATCGTATTCAGGAACGCATTCGTCGCGCCGAGGAACTGACTCAGCAAAATAATGGACTCACCCTCAACATTGCTGCCAACTATGGCGGCCGTTGGGATATTATCCAGGGTGCCAGAAAACTGGCTGAACAGGTTCAGGAAGGTTTATTACGTCCTGACCAGATAACCGAAGAAAGTCTGGCTCCCTATCTGTGTATGCAGGAGCTGGCGCCGGTGGATTTAGTGATAAGGACCGGGGGAGAGCATCGGATTAGCAACTTCCTGCTGTGGCAGATCGCCTATGCTGAGTTTTGGTTTACCGATGTTCTTTGGCCTGATTTTGATGAACACGTTTTTGAAGGTGCACTGAATGCATTCTCTTCGCGGGAGCGACGCTTTGGCGGCGCGGCACCAGGCGGCGCCTGAGCAATCTGGGGGTAACCTTTGCTGAAGTCTCGTCTGATCACCGCGCTTATTTTGATTCCGCTGGTGATCGCTGCTCTGTTTTGGTTGCCGCTGTCCGGATTTGCGATTACCACCATCATCATCTGTATGCTTGCCGCCTGGGAATGGGGGCAGCTGGCGGGTATGAAGACACGTCAGCAGCGTATCTGGCTCGCCGTGCTATGCGGCCTATTGCTCTCAGTGATGCTGTTCACTCTGCAACCCTATCAACGCAATCTGCACCAGTTCCAGATGGAAGGCTCACTTTGGGCCGCGCTGGGATGGTGGATTGTCGCCCTGTTTCTCGTGCTGTTTTATCCTGCCTCTGCGGCGTTGTGGCGCACTTCGCGCCCACTCCGCGTGCTATTCGGCATCCTGACCGTGATTCCCTTCTTCTGGGGCATGATGGCGCTGCGCCAGTATCATTACGATACCGATCACTTTGCAGGAGCATGGTGGCTGCTGTTTGTGATGCTACTGGTCTGGGGCGCAGATTCTGGCGCTTACATGTTTGGCCGTTTGTTTGGTAAACATAAGCTGGCGCCAAAAGTGTCACCGGGTAAAACCTGGGAAGGCTTCTTTGGCGGCCTGCTGTCATCCGCGATTATCGCCTGGCTGTTTGCGCTGCTGGCTCCGCTTTCCGTGGCGCCGGGTACGCTGATTATCTGTGCCGTTATTGCTACGCTGGCTTCGGTACTGGGTGATTTGACCGAGAGCATGTTCAAACGTGAAGCGGGCATCAAAGACAGCGGTAACTTGATTCCGGGTCACGGTGGTATCCTCGATCGTATCGACAGCCTGACCGCTGCGGTGCCGGTTTTTGCCTGCCTGCTGCTGCTGGTGTTCCGCACCCTTTGAGGATTAGCGACAATGTTGAGCATACTCTGGAGTTTTGTCGCCTTTATCGTGGCACTTGGCGTACTTATCACCGTGCACGAATTCGGCCACTTTTGGGTCGCCCGCCGCTGCGGTGTTAAAGTCGAACGTTTCTCGATTGGCTTTGGCAAAGCGTTGTGGCGTCGTAGCGACCGTCAGGGCACTGAATACGTCATTGCCCTGATCCCGCTGGGCGGCTACGTCAAAATGCTCGACGAACGCGTAGAGAGCGTTCCCGCTGAACTCCGCCATCAGGCCTTCAACAATAAAACTGTGCTGCAGCGTGCTTCAATCATTGCGGCCGGTCCCATTGCTAACTTCATCTTTGCCGTCTTCGCTTATTGGGTCGTCTTTATCCACGGCGTACCCGGTGTGCGTCCGGTTGTTGGCGAAATTCTGAACGGTTCCATCGCGGCTGAAGCGCAAATTACCTCCGGCATGGAACTTAAAGCGGTAGATGGTATCGAAACGCCTGATTGGGATGCAGTGCGCATGGCGCTGATCGGAAAAATCGGCGACAGCAGTACCACGCTTACCGTCTCGCAATTCGGTAAAGATGCCACGCAGCAGAAGCAGGTCGATTTGCGCGAATGGCAGTTCGAACCGGATAAACAGGACCCGGTTGTGGCATTAGGGATTCGTCCTCGTGGGCCACAAATCGAAACGACCTTAGCTGAAGTGCAGGCAAATTCGCCGGCCAGCGCTGCCGGTTTGCAAGCAGGCGACAGGATCGTTAAAGTCGATGGTCAGCCGTTAACACAATGGCAGGCTTTTGCGGCGCAGGTACGCGATAATCCGCGCAAAAACATGGCGCTGGATGTGGAACGTAACGGCGAACTCGTGGCGTTGACGTTAACGCCAGAAGCGAAACCGGGCAATGAAGCGGAAGGCTTTGCGGGAGTGATTCCGCGCGTCATTCCGCTGCCGGACGAGTATAAAACGGTTAGGCAGTATGGGCCCTTTGCCGCTATCGGTGAAGCCAGTGTCAAAACCTGGCAACTGATGAAGTTAACGGTCTCAATGCTGGGCAAGTTGATTACCGGGGATGTGAAGCTGAATAATCTGAGCGGGCCAATTTCGATTGCGCAAGGTGCAGGGTTATCAGCGGAATACGGGGTGATTTACTATCTGATGTTCCTGGCGCTGATCAGCGTCAATCTGGGGATCATCAACCTGTTCCCTCTGCCGGTATTAGATGGTGGACATCTGCTCTTTCTGGCGATCGAAAAGATCAAAGGTGGACCGGTGTCCGAGCGAGTTCAGGACTTCAGTTATCGCATTGGCTCAATTCTGCTGGTGTTATTAATGGGGCTTGCACTTTTCAATGATTTCTCACGTCTGTAATAGCTGGACTGCGGACAGGCGCGGGATGTGTTAGGAAAACGCATAACAACGATGGCGATGAAAAAGTTGCTCATAGCGTCGCTGCTGTTTAGCAGCGCCACCGTTTACGGTGCAGACGATTTCGTAGTGAAGGACATTCATTTCGAAGGTCTCCAGCGAGTCGCCGTCGGCGCGGCTCTGCTCAGCATGCCCGTACGTGTCGGTGATACCATTTCTGACGATGACGTCAGAAACACCATTCGCTCTCTGTTCGCCACCGGCAACTTTGAAGATGTTCAGGTTCTGCGTGATGGAACAACCCTGATTGTTCAGGTGAAAGAGCGTCCGACCATTGCCAGCATCACTTTCTCCGGCAACAAAGCGGTGAAAGAAGATCAGCTGAAGCAGAACCTTGAAGCTTCTGGTGTGCGCGTCGGTGAAGCACTTGACCGCACCACGCTTTCTTCGATTGAGAAGGGCCTGGAAGACTTCTACTACAGCGTCGGTAAATACACCGCCAGCGTGAAAGCGATTGCGACACCGCTGCCCCGTAACCGTGTGGATCTGAAATTCGTCTTCCAGGAAGGCGTGTCTGCTCAGATTCAGCAGATCAACATCGTTGGTAACAAAGCCTTTAGCTCTGACGAATTGATCTCGCGCTTCTCACTGCGTGATGAAGTGCCGTGGTGGAACGTGGTAGGCGATCGTAAATACCAGAAACAAAAGCTGGCCGGGGATCTTGAGACTCTGCGTAGCTTCTATCTGGATCGCGGTTATGCGCGCTTCAACATCGATTCCACTCAGGTGAGCCTGACGCCAGATAAAAAAGGCATCTACATCACCGTGAACATCAACGAAGGCGATCAGTATAAGATTGCCGGCGTTATCGTGAACGGCAGCATGGCGGGTCACTCTGCGGAAATCGAAAAGATGACGCGTATTCCATCGGGTGAGCTGTATAACGGCACCAAAGTCACCCAGATGGAAGACGACATCAAAAAACTGCTGGGTCGTTATGGCTATGCCTATCCGCGTGTGGTGACACAGCCGGAAATTAACGATGCAGACAAAACCGTTAAACTGCATATCAATGTGGATGCCGGTAACCGTTATTACGTGCGTAAAGTGCGCTTCGAAGGTAACGATACGTCGAAAGATTCCGTACTGCGCCGTGAGATGCGTCAGATGGAAGGCGCATGGTTGGGCAGCGACCTGGTTGATCAGGGTAAAGAACGCCTGAACCGCACCGGTTACTTTGAAACGGTTGATGTAGACACGCAGCGCGTGCCAGGTTCTCCGGACCAGGTCGATGTGGTTTACAAAGTGAAAGAGCGTAACACCGGTACCTTCAACTTTGGTGTGGGTTACGGCACCGAAAGTGGCGTCAGCTTCCAGGTGGGTGTAACCCAGGATAACTGGCTCGGTACCGGTAATACCGTTGGCATCAGCGGGACTAAAAACGATTATCAGACCTATGCTGAATTCTCACTGACCGATCCGTACTTCACGGTCGACGGTGTCAGCCTGGGGGGTCGTTTGTTCTACAACGACTTTAAAGCGAATGATGCTGACCTGTCCGATTACACCAACAGAAGTTATGGTGTTGATGGCACGTTAGGCTTCCCAGTAAACGAGAACAACACGCTGCGTGTCGGCCTGGGTTACGTACATAACGACCTGTCCAACATGCAACCACAGATTGCGATGTGGCGTTATCTTGACTCGGTTGGCCGTCATCAGGAGTTGAATGATAAAGGTGATTTCTCTGCAGATGACTTCACCTTCAACTACGGTTGGACATACAACACGCTGGACCGCGGTTTCTTCCCGACCAGGGGTAACCGTACCAACCTGAACGGCAAAGTGACCATTCCAGGTTCCGATAACGCCTTCTACAAAGCGACGTTGGATTCTCAGCAGTACGTGCCACTGAACCGTGATGGCACCTGGGTGGTGCTGGGACGTGGCCGTGTCGGATATGGTGACGGGCTCGGTGGAAAAGAGATGCCGTTCTATGAGAACTTCTACGGCGGTGGTTCAAGTACGGTTCGTGGCTTCCAGTCCAATACCATTGGTCCGAAAGCGGCGTATCTGAACGATCACTCCTCCACCTGTAACCTGACGGATGCCAATGGCGTCTGTAAGTCAGATGATGCGGTGGGTGGTAACGCGATGGCAATTGCCAGCCTTGAGCTGATCACGCCAACGCCGTTCCTGAGCGAGAAATACGCTAACTCAGTCCGTACATCGGTGTTCATGGACGCCGGTACTGTCTGGGATACCAAATGGCAGAACACCGCAGAAACACGTGCGGCGGGCATTCCGGACTACAGCGATCCGAATAACATTCGTGTCTCTGCCGGTGTTGCACTGCAATGGATGTCGCCATTAGGTCCGCTGGTATTCTCATATGCTCAGCCGATGAAGAAAGTCGAGGGAGACAAGTCAGAGCAGTTCCAGTTTAACATTGGTAAAACCTGGTAAGGCTCTGAACAAGGAAGTGAAAATACCGTCTTGCATCCGTGTCGCGCTCTGGCGTGACACGCTGCAAACACACACGTTGAGGTAAGGAGTTTATAGTGAAAAAGTTGTTCTGTGCTGCTGCTCTGGGTGTTGCATTAGCTGCTTCTGCGGGTGCCCAGGCGGCCGATAAAATCGCCGTCGTGAACCTGAGCCAGGTATTCCAGCAGTCTCCGCAGCGTGCCGCTGTTGCTAAACAGCTTGAGGGCGAGTTCTCAAGCCGTGCTTCTGACCTCCAGGCGCAGCAGCAGAAAATCCAGGGTGAAATCCAGGATCTGCAGCGCAATGCGTCAACCATGAAGGCCAGCGATCGCACCAAGAAAGAGAAGCAGATTGCTTCTGAGCGTGCTGCTTTTGAACAGAAAGCGCAGGCTTTCGACAAAGACAACCAGACTCGTCAGATGCAGGAGCGTAACAAGCTGCTGGCTAAAATCCAGACCGCTGTTCAGTCTGTAGCGAAAAGCGATGGTTACGATCTGGTGCTGGATTCTCAGGCCGTTCTGTACTCTTCTGCTGATGCTAAAGACATCACTGCTGACGTTGTAAAACAGGTTAAATAATCGATGTCATCAATTCGACTGGCTGATTTAGCCCAGCAGTTGGATGCAGAATTGCACGGAGATGGCGATATCGCCATCTCCGGCATTGCTTCTATGCAATCCGCCACCACTGGTCAAATCACTTTTCTTGCAAACAGCCGCTACCGCGAGCAGCTCGCTCATATCCAGGCTTCAGCCGTGGTGCTGACGGAAGCGGATCTGGAGTGGTGTAAAACCGCTGCCCTGGTGGTGAAAAATCCTTACCTAACGTACGCTCGCATGGCACAACTGCTGGACACAACGCCGCAGCCCGCGCAGAATATCGCGCCCAGTGCGGTGATCGATCCGACAGCGACGCTGGGTAAGAACGTTTCGGTGGGCGCGAATGCGGTGATCGAGTCTGGCGTTGAGCTGGGCGACGACGTTGTGATTGGCGCAGGATGTTTTGTGGGTAAGCAGACGCGTATCGGTCGCGGCTCACGTTTGTGGGCTAACGTTACGATTTACCATGAGATCGAGATTGGTCAGGATTGTCTGATTCAGTCGGGTACCGTGATCGGTGCCGATGGTTTCGGGTATGCTAACGACCGTGGCAATTGGGTGAAAATCCCTCAGCTGGGTACTGTCGTGATTGGGGATCGGGTAGAAATTGGTGCCTGTACCACTATCGATCGCGGTGCACTGGATAACACTCTGATCGGCAATGGTGTTATCATAGACAACCAGTGTCAGATTGCGCACAACGTTGTGATTGGAGATAACACGGCCGTTGCGGGTGGTGTGATCATGGCGGGTAGTCTGAAGATTGGACGTTATTGTATGATTGGCGGCGCCAGCGTCATTAACGGCCATATGGAAATCTGTGACAAAGTGACCGTAACGGGCATGGGCATGGTAATGCGCCCCATCACAGAGCCGGGGGTATACTCATCGGGTATCCCACTGCAACCCAACAAAACCTGGCGTAAAACGGCAGCGCTGGTGATGAATATCGATGAAATAAGCAAACGCTTAAAAGCCATCGAACGTAAGGTCGGCAAAGACGACTAAACGCATCGCTCGCTACCCGCTTTCATAATAAAGCAGCGTGCCTTTTCACAACTTCGGCTTAACCCGAAAGCGTAAGAAGGTCTCTCAGGAAAGCGTTACGCCACCGAACTGATTTGCGGCCTGCGGAGGATCATTTTGATCTGTGCAGGCCGTGTTATTATTGCCATCAGATTTTTTAGGACAGGAAGAGTATTTTGACAACTGAAACGCATACTCTGAAAATCGAAGAGATTTTAGAACTGCTGCCGCACCGCTATCCGTTCTTGCTGGTTGACCGCGTGCTGGAATTTGAAGAGCATAAATATCTGCGTGCGGTGAAGAACGTTTCTGTTAATGAACCGTTTTTCCAGGGACACTTCCCTGGTAAGCCGATTTTCCCAGGCGTTCTGATTCTGGAAGCAATGGCGCAGGCAACCGGTATTCTGGCGTTCAAAAGCGTTGGAAAACTGGAACCCGGCGAGCTGTATTACTTCGCCGGTATCGACGAAGCCCGCTTCAAACGTCCAGTGGTACCGGGCGATCAGATGATTATGGAAGTCACCTTCGAGAAAACTCGTCGTGGTCTGACGCGCTTCAAAGGCGTGGCAACGGTAGACGGCAAGATTGTCTGTGAAGCGACCATGATGTGTGCCCGTAGCCGGGAGGCATAATTAGTGATTGATTCAACCGCCAATATTCATCCCAGTTCCGTCATTGAAGAAGGTGCCGTCATCGGCGCCAATGTTCACATCGGCCCGTTCTGCTTTGTCGGCGCTAACGTGGAAATTGGTGAAGGTACGGTGCTCAAATCGCACGTGGTGGTGAATGGCCACACGCGTATCGGTAAAGATAATCAGATCTATCAGTTTGCTTCGATTGGTGAAGTGAACCAGGACCTGAAATATGCCGGTGAGCCGACCCGTGTTGAAATCGGCGATCGCAACCGCATCCGTGAGAGCGTCACCATTCACCGTGGCACCACGCAGGGTGGCAACGTCACCAAAGTTGGCAGCGATAACCTGCTGATGGTCAATGCGCACATTGCTCATGACTGCGTGATTGGCAACCGTTGCATCTTCGCCAACAACGCCACGCTGGGCGGCCATGTGACTGTTGATGATTTCGCGATTATCGGCGGGATGACGGCGGTACACCAGTGGTGCACCATTGGTGCACACGTGATGGTTGGCGGTTGTTCAGGCGTCGCGCAGGATGTGCCTCCGTACGTGATTGCGCAGGGTAACCACGCAACACCGTTCGGCATTAACATCGAAGGTCTTAAGCGCCGTGGCTTCAGCAAAGAAGCACTGCACGCGATTCGTAATGCGTACAAATTACTGTACCGCAGCGGCAGAACGCTGGATGAAGTGAAACCAGAGATTGAAGAGCTGGCGAAACAACACAGCGAAGTGCAGCCTTTCTATGACTTCTTTGCTCGTTCAACGCGTGGATTGATTCGTTAATCCATGTCAGTGCGTCCCTTAACGATTGCCCTGGTCGCCGGAGAAACCTCCGGCGATATTCTTGGTGCTGGTCTTATCCGTGCGCTCAAAGCGCGTCATCCCGATGCTCGCTTTGTCGGCGTTGCCGGTCCGCTGATGCAGGCCGAAGGCTGTGAAGTCTGGTATGAGATGGAAGAGCTGGCGGTGATGGGCATTGTTGAAGTGCTCGGCCGCTTGCGCCGATTGCTGAAAATTCGCAAGGATTTGACGCAGCGCTTCACCGAACTCAAGCCTGATGTCTTCGTCGGTATTGATGCGCCAGATTTCAATATCACCTTGGAAGGGAGCCTGAAGCGCGCAGGCATTCGCACCATTCATTACGTCAGTCCTTCTGTATGGGCGTGGCGACAAAAACGCGTGTTCAAAATTGGCCGCAACACCAATCTTGTATTGGCGTTTCTGCCGTTTGAAAAAGCGTTTTACGATCGATTCAACGTACCTTGCCGCTTTATCGGCCACACCATGGCGGATGCCATGCCGCTGCAGCCAGATAAATCGGCGGCGCGACGTGAGCTAGGCATCGCGGAGGATGCGATCTGCCTGGGCTTGCTGCCGGGTAGCCGTGGTGCAGAAGTGGAAATGCTGAGTGCGGATTTCTTGCGTGCGGCGCAGTTGTTGCGTCAGCGTTATCCCGCACTGGAAATCGTGGTGCCGCTGGTCAATGCCAAACGCCGCGAACAGTTTGAACAGATTAAAGCTGAAGTGGCACCCGAGCTGCCGATGCATTTGCTGGATGGCAAAGGCCGTCAGGCGATGATCGCCAGCGATGCGGCGATTCTCGCATCCGGCACTGCTGCGCTGGAGTGCATGCTGGCGAAATGTCCGATGGTGGTCGGTTACCGCATGAAACCCTTTACCTTCTGGCTGGCGAAGCGTTTGGTGAAAACACCGTACGTTTCATTGCCCAATCTGCTGGCGGGTCGGGAGTTGGTCAAAGAGCTGTTGCAGGAAGAGTGCCAGCCAGAGGCACTGGCGGCTGCGCTGGAACCTCTGTTGCATGCCGGACCAGAGCGCGATGACCTGCTGAATACCTTCAACGAGTTGCATCAACAGATTCGCTGGAATGCTGATGAGCAAGCCGCGGACGCCGTACTGGAGATTGCCAATGGCTGATTTTATCTACCCAAACGCACAGCGCATTGCTGGCGTGGATGAAGTGGGACGAGGTCCGCTGGTAGGTGCCGTTGTTACGGCAGCAGTCATCCTCGATCCCGCGAATCCGATTATAGGGCTGGCTGACTCAAAGAAGCTCTCAGAAAAGCGTCGGCTGGCGCTGTATGACGAGATCAAAGAGAAAGCGCTGGCCTGGAGTCTGGGCCGTGCGGAGCCTGAAGAGATCGACCAGCTCAACATTCTGCACGCCACTATGCTGGCGATGCAGCGTGCGGTAGCGGGTCTGCCTGTTACGCCTGATTTTGTGTTGATCGATGGCAACCGTTGCCCTGCGTTAGCGATGCCATCGCAAGCGGTTGTGAAGGGCGATAGCCTGGTAAAAGAGATCAGTGCAGCCTCGATCATTGCCAAAGTTACACGCGATCGTGAAATGGCCGAGCTGGATCTGTTGTTCCCGGAATATGGATTTGCCCAGCATAAAGGCTACCCAACTGCGTTGCATATGGAAAAATTGACCCAGTTTGGTGCCACGCCACATCATCGCCGCAGCTTTGCACCGGTGCGTAATGCCCTGATTGATGCTGATGTGCTGGCCGCGCGCCAGCCGACTACGCTTTAATAGCCTGACGCTGTTTTAATCGGAAACTGATATGGCTGAACCTCGTTTTATACATCTGCGCGTACACAGCGACTATTCGATGGTCGATGGCCTGGCGAAAACTAAGCCATTGGTCAAGAAGGCGGCTGCGCTTGGTATGCCGGCGATTGCGATTACCGATTACATCAACCTTTGCGGGTTGGTGCGTTTTTACGGCAGTGCGCACGATGCAGGCATCAAACCGATTATTGGTGCGGATTTCCACGTCGCCAGCGAATTGATGGGCGATGAGCTGACACAACTCACTGTGCTTGCTGCCAATAACACGGGCTATCAGAACCTGACGTTGTTGATTTCGCGAGCGTATCAGCGTGGGTATGGTATTGCCGGGCCAATTATTGACCGTGACTGGCTGGTCGAGCTGGGTGAAGGCATCATTCTGCTCTCCGGTGGACGCAAGGGTGATGTTGGCCGCAGTCTCCTGCGCGGCAACAGTGCGCTGGTATCGCAGTGCCTCAGTTTCTATCAGGAACACTTCCCTAATCGTTATTACCTCGAACTGACGCGGACCGGACGCGCTGATGAAGAGGCTTATCTGCATGCCGCCGTTGAGTTAGCGATTGCCGAAGGTGTGCCGGTGGTGGCCACTAACGAAGTCTGTTTCCTCAACGAAGAAGATTTTGACGCCCATGAAATTCGCGTGGCGATTCATGATGGCTTCACGCTGGACGATCCAAAACGCCCACGTCATTACAGTCCTCAGCAATATATGCGCAGCGAAGAGGAGATGTGCGAGCTGTTCTCGGACATCCCGGAAGCGCTGGAAAACAGCGTAGAGATTGCTAAGCGTTGTAACGTCACGGTACGCCTGGGTGAGTACTTCCTGCCGCAGTTCCCCACCGGTGAAATGACGACCGAAGATTTCCTCGTTATGAAATCTCGTGAAGGGTTGGAAGAGCGTCTTGAATTCCTGTTTCCGGATGACAAGCAGCGTGCGGAAAAGCGGCCAGAATATGATGAACGTCTTGAGATTGAACTTAACGTTATCAACCAGATGGGCTTCCCTGGCTACTTTCTGATCGTGATGGAGTTTATCCAGTGGTCGAAGGATAACGGTATCCCGGTTGGGCCCGGCCGTGGTTCAGGTGCGGGTTCATTAGTGGCGTATGCGCTGAAGATCACCGATCTCGATCCACTGGAATTTGACCTGCTGTTCGAACGCTTCCTTAACCCGGAACGTGTCTCAATGCCTGACTTCGACGTCGATTTCTGCATGGAGAAGCGCGATCAGGTGATCGATCATGTCGCCGAGATGTATGGGCGCGAAGCGGTCTCGCAGATCATCACTTTCGGTACCATGGCGGCGAAAGCGGTTATCCGCGACGTAGGGCGCGTGCTCGGTCATCCGTATGGCTTTGTCGATCGCATCTCCAAGTTGATCCCGCCCGATCCTGGGATGACGCTGGATAAAGCCTTTGAAGCGGAACCGCAGTTGCCGGAAATCTACGAGGCAGATGAAGAGGTCAAAGCGCTGATCGATATGGCGCGCAAGCTGGAAGGTGTCACGCGTAACGCCGGTAAACATGCCGGTGGGGTGGTTATCGCACCGACCAAAATCACTGATTTTGCGCCGCTTTACTGTGACGAGAATGGCCAATTCCCGGTAACCCAGTTTGATAAAAATGATGTGGAATACGCCGGGCTGGTGAAGTTTGACTTCCTCGGCTTGCGTACGCTGACCATCATCGACTGGGCGCTGAAGATGATTAACCCGCGCCGCGCCAAAGAAGGGTTGGAGCCGATTGATATCGCCGCCATCCCGCTGGATGACAAGAAAAGCTTCGATATGCTGCAACGCTCGGAAACCACAGCGGTTTTCCAGCTTGAATCACGCGGCATGAAAGATCTGATTAAGCGTCTGAAGCCGGACTGCTTTGAAGATATGATCGCACTGGTGGCACTGTTCCGCCCAGGACCGCTGCAATCGGGCATGGTTGATAACTTCATTGACCGTAAGCACGGCCGTGAAGAAATTTCGTACCCGGATATTCAGTGGCAGCACGAAACCCTGAAGCCGGTACTGGAACCAACCTACGGCATCATCCTGTATCAGGAACAGGTGATGCAGATCGCTCAGGTGCTGTCGGGTTATACCCTGGGTGGTGCGGATATGCTGCGCCGTGCAATGGGTAAAAAGAAACCCGAAGAGATGGCTAAGCAACGTTCGGTGTTCCAGGACGGTGCAGAAAGCATGGGCGTGGACGGTGAACTCTCGATGAAGATCTTCGATCTGGTAGAGAAGTTTGCCGGTTATGGCTTTAACAAGTCGCACTCGGCAGCCTATGCTTTGGTGTCTTACCAGACGCTGTGGCTGAAAGCGCACTACCCAGCAGAATTTATGGCCGCGGTAATGACCGCCGATATGGACAACACCGAGAAGGTCGTTGGCCTGGTGGATGAGTGCTGGCGCATGGGCTTGAAAGTGCTGCCGCCCGATATCAACTCCGGTCTGTATCCGTTCCATGTGAATGATGAAGGCGAAATCGTTTACGGCATTGGCGCCATTAAAGGCGTGGGTGAAGGGCCGATCGAAGCGATCATTGAAGCGCGTAATGAAGGCGGCTACTTCAAAGAGCTGTTCGATCTCTGCGCGCGTACCGACACCAAAAAGATCAACCGCCGTGTGATGGAAAAGCTGATCATGTCCGGCGCATTTGATCGCCTCGGTCCGCATCGCGCAGCCTTGATGAGCGCGCTCAGCGATGCTTTAAAAGCTGCGGATCAGCACGCAAAAGCAGAAGCCACCGGACAAGCCGACATGTTTGGTGTGCTGGCCGAAGAGCCTGAGCAGGTGGAGAAGTCATACACCAACATCACGCCATGGCCGGAACAGATTCAACTGGACGGTGAGCGTGAGACGCTGGGTTTGTATCTCACCGGCCACCCAATTAATCAGTATCTTAAAGAAATTGATCGCTACGTTGGCGGCATGCGCCTGAAGGACATGCATCCGACGGATCGTGGTAAAGTAACCATCGCGGCGGGGCTGGTGATTGCCGCCCGCGTGATGGTCACGAAACGCGGCAACCGAATTGGTATTTGTACTCTCGACGATCGCTCTGGTCGTCTGGAAGTGATGTTATTTACCGATGCGTTAGATAAATACCAGCAGTTGCTGGAGAAAGACCGTATCCTGATCGTCAGTGGACAGGTCAGCTTTGATGACTTTAGCGGTGGCCTTAAAATGACCGCTCGAGAAGTGATGGACATCGACGAAGCGCGGGAAAAATACGCGCGCGGACTTGCTATCTCGCTGACGGACAGGCAAATTGATGACCAGCTTTTAAACCGTCTCCGCCAGTCTCTGGAGCCTCATCGCTCCGGGACCATTCCGGTGCATCTCTATTATCAGAGAGCAGATGCGCGGGCGAAGCTGCGCTTTGGTGCAGCGTGGCGTATTTCGCCCAGCGATCGTTTACTCAACGATTTGCGGTCGTTAGTAGGATCGGAGCAGGTGGAACTGGAGTTTGACTAAAACAGGAACATTATGAGTCTTAATTACCTGGATTTTGAACAGCCAATCGCAGAACTGGAAGCGAAAATCGACTCGCTGAAGTCAATTGGCCGTTCGGATGAGAAACACGATATTAATCTGGATGAAGAAGTGCAGCGTTTGCGCGAAAAAAGCGTTGAGCTGACCCGTAAAATCTTCTCCGATTTAGGTGCATGGCAGGTTGCGCAGCTCGCGCGTCACCCGCTGCGCCCTTATACGCTGGACTATGTCCGCAACGCGTTTGATGATTTCGATGAGTTGGCTGGCGACCGCGCTTATGCCGATGACAAAGCGATTGTCGGCGGGATTGCCCGTCTTGATGGTCGTCCGGTGATGGTCATTGGCCATCAGAAAGGCCGTGAAACCAAAGAGAAAATCCGTCGTAACTTCGGTATGCCAGCACCAGAAGGCTACCGTAAAGCGCTGCGACTGATGGAAATGGCTGAACGCTTTAAAATGCCACTGATCACCTTCATCGACACCCCGGGTGCATACCCTGGTGTGGGCGCCGAAGAGCGTGGACAATCAGAAGCCATCGCACGCAATCTGCGTGAGATGTCAGGTCTGAAAATTCCGGTCATCTGTACTGTGATTGGCGAAGGCGGTTCCGGTGGTGCGCTGGCGATTGGCGTGGGCGACAAAGTGAACATGCTGCAGTACAGCACCTACTCGGTGATTTCACCGGAAGGCTGTGCTTCTATTCTGTGGAAAAGCGCTGATAAAGCGCCTTTGGCTGCTGAAGCGATGGGCATCACCGCCGATCGTCTGAAAGAGCTGAAGCTGATCGACTCGATCATCCCTGAACCTCTGGGTGGCGCGCATCGTCAACCAGTGGATATGGCGGCAAGCTTGAAAAAGCAACTGCTGGCGGATCTGGCGGATCTCGACGTGCTGAGCACGGAAGAGCTGCTTAACCGTCGTTATCAGCGCCTGATGAGCTACGGCTACGCGTAAGCCTGCTTGCTCATAAAGAAAAGCGGACTCCGGTCCGCTTTTTTTATGTCCGTTGATGACTGAGCGCGATCGTACGGACCGCTATGAGTCGGGCAGCAATGACAGTCTAACCGGACAGAGAAGGCCAGGCCGAAGAGCAAAGCGTCCGGGCCATGGACGGCCCGGCCGATCTGCATGGATGCGTTGTTCCTTTGCGATCGGGCTGGCCTTTTCTGGCCTTAGCACCCAACTCTCAGCACCCCCCTAAACAACGGTCTCTCGCATCCCAGCCTTACATCTACTATCAACAACACCGCATTCCAGAACATTCACCTCTCACTTTTCGCTATCCTTATTCAGTGCCATAACACCACAGGAGGTGAGCATTGAATATTATCGCGATCATGGGACCGCACGGCGCGTTCTACAAAGATGAACCGATTCGTGAACTGGACGCAGCCCTCAAGCTGCAAGGGTTCCAGACCGTCTATCCCAACAATGCCAGTGACCTGCTGAAACTGATAGAACACAACCCGCGTATCTGCGGCGTGGTTTTTGACTGGGACGATTACAGTCTGGCGCTGTGCAGTGACATCAATCAACTCAACGAATATCTGCCGCTGTATGCCTTTATCAACACCCATTCGCAGATGGATGTCAGCATTAACGAAATGCGCATGGCGCTGCAATTCTTTGAGTACGCGCTCAATGCCGCTGACGACATCGCCTTGCACATCCGCCAGTACACCGACGAATACATCGATAAAATCATGCCGCCGCTGACTAAAGCGCTGTTCACCTATGTGAAAGAGGGCAAATACACCTTCTGTACGCCGGGCCACATGGGCGGCACCGCCTTCCAGAAAAGCCCGGTGGGCAGCCTGTTCTATGACTTCTACGGTGCAAACACGCTCAAGGCGGATGTCTCCATCTCTGTCACCGAACTGGGGTCTCTGCTCGATCACACTGGCCCGCACCTCGAAGCAGAAGAGTATGTAGCGCGTACTTTTGGTGCTGAACAAAGCTATATGGTGACCAATGGCACCTCAACATCGAACAAAATTGTTGGGATGTACGCTGCACCCGCAGGCAGTACGGTGCTGATTGACCGTAACTGCCACAAATCACTCACCCATCTGTTGATGATGAGCGACATCATCCCGATCTGGCTCAAGCCGACACGCAACGCACTTGGTATTTTGGGCGGTATCCCGCAGCGGGAGTTCACGCGTGATAGCATTCAGCAGAAAGTTAATCAGACACCACGCGCCAGTTGGCCGGTGCATGCCGTCATCACCAACTCCACTTACGATGGCCTGTTATATAACACCCAGTACATCAAAGAGACGCTGGATGTGCCGTCGATTCATTTCGATTCAGCTTGGGTGCCGTACACTAACTTCCACCCGATCTACAGCGGCAAAAGCGGTATGAGCGGGGAGCGTATTCCCGGCAAAGTGATTTATGAAACGCAGTCGACGCACAAACTGCTGGCGGCGTTTTCGCAGGCCTCGCTGATTCACATCAAAGGTGATTACGACCACGACACCTTCAATGAAGCCTACATGATGCACACCACCACATCGCCGAGTTACGCGATTGTCTCATCGATTGAAACGGCGGCGGCGATGCTGCGCGGTAATCCGGGCAAGCGATTGATCAATCGCTCAGTTGAGCGCGCTCTGCATTTCCGTCGTGAGATTCAGCGACTGCGTGAAGAGTGCGATGGCTGGTTCTTCGACATCTGGCAGCCTGAGCAGATCGATGAAGCTGAGTGCTGGCCGATCCAGCCAGGCGAAGAGGACTGGCATGGATTCACCCATGCCGATCGTGATCACATGTACCTCGATCCGATCAAAGTCACCATCCTGACGCCCGGAATGAGTGAATTGGGGAAAATGGCGGATGAAGGCATTCCTGCGGCGCTGGTGGCGAAGTTCCTCGATCAGCGCGGCGTGGTGGTAGAGAAGACCGGGCCGTACAATTTGCTGTTCCTGTTCAGCATCGGTATCGATAAAACCAAAGCCATGAGCGTGCTGCGTGGTCTGACTGAATTCAAACGCGCCTACGATCTTAATCTGCGGGTGAAAAATATGCTGCCGGATCTTTATGCCGAAGATCCCGATTTCTATCGCAATATGCGCATTCAGACGTTGGCGCAGGGCATTCATAATCTGATCCGACAACACGATCTGCCACGTCTGATGCTGAAGGCGTTCGACGTATTACCAGAATCAAAAATGACGCCGCATCAGGCCTTCCAGCGCCAGGTGCAGGGGCAAGTCGAAACCGTCGATATCCGTGAGTTAGTGGGCCGGGTCTCTGCCAACATGATTCTGCCTTATCCGCCGGGCGTGCCGTTGGTGATGCCAGGCGAGATGATCACGGAGGAGAGCCGTGCAGTGCTCGATTTTCTGCTGATGCTCTGCACTATTGGACGGCACTATCCTGGATTTGAAACCGATATCCATGGTGCAACGCTCACCGACGATGGGCGCTATCTGGTGCGTGTACTACGTGAGGAAAACAGCCGTTAACTTCGGACAATTGCCTCTTTTCAGCGCGCTACCGAGCACGTAGGCTTAGCGGCTGATTCTTTAGGAGCCGCTATGCTGCAGATAAAACAGATCCACCACATTGCCATTATTGCCACCGATTATCAGCGCAGTAAGGCGTTTTACTGTGACGTGTTAGGTTTTGATTTGCTGGGTGAGTATTACCGCGCCGAGCGTGATTCGTGGAAAGGGGATCTGGGACTAAACGGGGTTTATACCATCGAACTGTTCTCGTTCCCCTCGCCGCCGCCACGCGTCAGTGGGCCGGAAGCCTGCGGTCTGCGTCATCTGGCGTTTTGTGTTGATGATGTTGAACAGTCGATTGTGGCGTTGGCTGCGAAAGGCGTGGTGTGCGAACCCATCCGCATTGACGCCCTGACCGGCAAAGCGTGCACTTTCTTTCCGGATCCAGACGGTTTGCCGCTGGAGCTGTATCAAGCGTAAACTAGCCACCGCTGCGGGCCGCAATCAGGCGGTTCGCGTTGACGGATTACGCTATGTCCTTTTCCCATCTTGCTTCGTTACTGACACCCGACGCCCGCTGTGTGCTGGCGTTCAGTGGCGGGTTGGATTCCACCGTATTGATGCATCAGCTGGTGAGCTGGCAACGCCAGGTGCCCGAGTTGCAGGTGCGCGCGTTGCACGTCCATCATGGATTAAGCCCAAATGCGGAGCGCTGGGCGTCACATTGCCTGCATATCTGCCAGCAGTGGCAGATTCCCTGCGAAATATTGCGCGTTCAGGTGGATGGTCGTGTAAGGGGCATTGAGGCGGCGGCCCGGGAAGCACGCTACCAGGCGTTATTTCATCAGCTGCAACCCGGTGAGCACTTACTTACGGCTCAGCACCTTGACGATCAGTGTGAAACGCTGTTGTTGGCGTTAAAAAGGGGCAGTGGACCAGCAGGATTGGCGGGGATGCCCATCCAGCGTCAGGTGGGGAAACATTCGCACCTGCGTCCGTTGCTGGATATCAGTCGTCAGCAACTCGAAGCCTATGCGACGGAACACGGCTTAGGCTGGATTGAAGATGAGAGTAACGCCGACAGCCGCTATGACCGTAATTTTCTTCGTCAGGACATTCTGCCGTTGCTGCAGACGCGCTGGCCACATTTTAGCGCCGCCAGCGCCCGCAGTGCCGCGCTGTGTGGTGAGCAGGAGCAATTGCTGGATGAACTGTTGGCAGAACAGTTGGCCCAGCTCACTGATGAACAGGGCGCACTGCATTTTCCGCCATTGCTGGCGATGAGCGAAGCGCGACGGCATGCACTTTTGCGTCGCTGGATTGCACAGCAGGGCGGCGCGATGCCTTCACGTGATGCCTTAAAACGTATCACCGATGAAGTGATGTGTAGCCGTGAAGATGCCAATCCCAGCCTGAGTTTTGCTGCCTTTACACTCCGCCGTTATCGCCAGCGGCTGTATTGGCTTAACGCGCATGCATCGCTGAGTCAGCACTCGCTAACCTGGCATGATCGTGAACAAGCGCTGCGGCTGCCCGAGAATTTAGGCGTATTACAGGCAAATCCGGCGATCGCCACCTTGCGTCAGCCCACCGGGGACGAATCGATCAACGTTCGTTTTCAGGCCAGCGGCTATTATCATCTGCTGGGCCGCGCCGGAGGGCGGGAGATAAAAAAACTGTGGCAGGAGTTAGGTGTGCCACCCTGGCAGCGTGAACGTATTCCTTTGATTTACTACAACCAGACGCTGATCTGCGCACCGGGACTTTTTGTTACCCGAGAGGGTGCGGCCAGTGATGAGCAAGGCTGGCAAGCGATCTGGTTACAACAACAATAAGATGGAGAGCAATGATGAAACATTGGATAGCGGCAGCACTGCTGACCGCTGCGTTGCCGGCTTTTGCCGACGGCGATGTGAATGCAGGCGCGCAAAAAGCAGCAACCTGCCTGGCGTGTCATGGTGCGGAAGGAAAAAGTGCTGTGCCGCTTTATCCCAATCTTGCCGGACAACATGCGCCTTACCTGCTGCACTCCTTGCAGGCATATAAAAAAGGGGAGCGCAGCGGTGGTCAGGCCGAAGTGATGAAAGCGTTTGTGGCAGGATTGAGCGATCAGGATATGGAAGATTTATCGGCGTATTACAGTTCGCTGAAGCCGTAAGCGAGGAGGGCGGGATAGCATTCCCGCCCGGATGTGGTAGTTATTCGTCTTCGCTAACGATGACGGTGCCCAGCTCGGGATGACTGAAGCTGGCGATATGGTCAAGACGCAGTTCGCGGGTTTCACCGGAGAGATCGACCGTCAGGTACTCCACGTTTTTACGTGAGACCATGTCAACAGCTTTCGCCTTAAGCTGATCGCCGTTTTTTAACTCCAAAGACAGCGTCCAGTGTTTGGTGCAGGCGAGCTCGAGGCTATCGTAGTCATCGCAGTTGATGGGTTTGTAGGCTTCATTCGTCAACATAGTCGCTCACCAATAAGTTAGCAGCAGCATAAGCTGCTTGTTCCCTGACAGAAGAGTTTAGCGCAGAATTAGCGGCAATATCGTTGAGTGCGTTTAGCGCGCAACCTATCGCGTCTGGCACATACCCCAGGTCGCCACTGCCGATTTCGGCATACTTCTGGCGAACTAACTCACAATACTTTTGCACATACACCCCCTCAGCAGAGCTTAAATACTCTGGTTGATAAGCGACTATATCACAGGATTTTCATGGAAATCAGCCAGGGGAAGCCGCGATCTGTGCAAAGAAAAGTGTAAAAGTGACACACAGCGCTGGCCTTAAGCAGGAAGGCGGCGCACAAAAGGTTAAGTTGATGAACAGGTTATTCCGCGACACAACATCGTTCTTAAAGGCAGGTGACAGATGATCGTGCTGTCGCGTTCAGTCTCACTTGCAGACAACGAGGTCGAGCTCAGTGCCATTCGTGCACAAGGTGCCGGCGGGCAGCATGTGAATAAAACGTCCACCGCTATCCATCTGCGTTTTGATATCCATGCCTCTTCGCTGCCACCGTTCTACAAGGAACGTCTATTGGCTGCGAGCCACCATTTGATCACGGCAGAAGGCGTGGTGATCATCAAATCTCAGGAGTATCGCAGCCAGGAAATGAATCGCGAGGCGGCCCTGCAGCGGCTGATCAATCTGATTCGTGAGTTAACCACGGTGGAAAAAACTCGGCGAGCGACACGACCCACGCGTGCCTCTAAAGAGCGGAGGCTGGAGGGGAAATCACGGCGCAGTAATGTGAAAGCGATGCGGGGAAAAGTGCAATGAAAAACGCCTCCAGCTGGAGGCGTTTCAGTATTACTTGTTCAGCGCTTTTGCCAGGAACTCGACAATATCGTGCTGTTTGATCATCTGCTTCTCGCTGGATGAACGTGCCTTGTACTCGATCTCTTCGTTATCGAGGTTACGGTCACCGATGACGATGGTGTGTGGCACGCCAATCAGTTCCATATCAGCGAACATCACGCCTGGACGCTCTTTGCGGTCATCCAGAATCACATCAATGCCTTTGGCACGGAGTTGGCTGTACAGCTCTTCTGCCAGCTCCTTCACGCGGAACGATTTCTGCATGTTCATTGGCAAAATCGCCACTTCGAACGGTGCCAGCGCAGCCGGCCAGATGATGCCGCGTTCGTCATGGTTCTGCTCAATGGCCGCGGCGACAACACGGGTGATACCAATGCCGTAGCAACCCATGGTCATAATCTGGTTACGACCCTCTTCACCCTGAACGGCAGCTTTCATTGCGTCAGAATATTTGGTACCCAGCTGGAAGATGTGACCCACTTCGATACCACGTTTGATCTGCAGTGTGCCTTTGCCATCCGGGCTCGGATCACCTTCGACGACGTTACGGATATCTTCAACACGGGCTTCTGGCAAATCGCGTACCCAGTTGATACCGGCGAAGTGCTGACCATCAATGTTCGCGCCTGCGGAGAAATCGCTCATCTTTGCCACGGTGCGGTCGGCAATCACTGGCATGTTCAAACCCACCGGGCCGATTGAACCAAAGCCTGCGCCAACGGCTGCACGAATCGCTTCTTCACTGCCCATCTCCAGTGGAGAGGCAACGATATCCAGATGCTCGGCTTTAATTTCGTTTAGCTCGTGATCACCGCGAACCAGCAAGGCAACCAGTGCATGGCCGCTCTCTTCAGTACCTTTCACAATCAGCGTCTTCACGGTTTTCTCAACCGGGATCTGATGTTGCTCGACCAGCTCAGCAATGGTTTTCGCGTTTGGCGTAGCAAACTGCGTCATCGCCTGAGTTGCCGCTGGACGTTCACCCGCTGGCGCCACGGCTTCCGCTTTTTCGATGTTGGCGGCGTAATCGGATTCGCTGGAGAAGATCACATCATCTTCACCGCTCTGCGCCAGCACCTGGAACTCGTGAGAGCCGCTGCCGCCAATCGAACCGGTATCCGCTTGCACCGCACGGAAATCCAGCCCCATACGGCTGAAGCTCTGGCTGTAAGCGCGATACATCGCATCATAGGTTTCCTGCAAGGATTCCTGTGAGATGTGGAAGGAGTAGGCATCTTTCATGATGAACTCACGTGAGCGCATCACACCAAAACGAGGACGTACTTCGTCACGGAATTTGGTCTGGATTTGATACAGATTCAGCGGCAGCTGTTTGTACGAGCTCAGCTCGTTGCGGATCAAATCGGTGACCACTTCTTCGTGAGTTGGCCCCAACACGAACGGACGCTCGTGGCGATCTTTAATGCGCAGCAGTTCTGGGCCGTACTGCTCCCAACGGCCGCTCTCTTCCCATAAATCGGCAGGCTGAACCACCGGCATGGAGATCTCAATCGCACCCGCGTTGTTCATCTCTTCGCGTACGATGTTTTCAACTTTTCGCAGCACGCGAACACCGGTCGGCAGCCAGGTATAAAGACCAGAAGCCAGTTTACGGATCATACCGGCGCGCAGCATCAGCTGGTGGCTGATCACTTCCGCATCGGATGGCGTCTCTTTCAGAGTAGAGAGCAGATATTGAGTAGTACGCATTGATTACGATTCCAGTTGTACGGAAGGACACGGACAAAAATTTTTCTGGCGGCTAGTGTACCAGCGAGATCATTCACTCAAAAGCTTGTTTTAGCGTGGATCGAGAGCGATCACTTCTGTGCCGATATCATCGATACGCCAGCGCACGTTAAAGTCGAGTAGCCAGGCAGCATACTCACGATCTTCCGCTTCACCTTTACGGTAAGCTGGGCGGGGATCCTGCGCTAAAACGTCAGCGATAAAACGTGCCAGATGGGGATAGTTTTTCTGCTGCTGGATTTGGTGCTGCGCCAGAGCAGAGAAACGCACAGGCATGGTGGCATCGGGGGCGCTCTGCGCAAAGCCGGCACGGGCATCGGGCAGGGCTTCAGCAAACGGCAGATACGGTTTGATATCGACTACCGGTGTGCCATCGACTAAATCCAGACTGCCGAGTTGCAAAATCACCTGCTGCTTATCACATCGAATGCCTTTCAACTCGACCAGCGACATGCCAATGGGGTTAGGGCGAAAGGTGGATCGGGTGGCGAAAACCCCCATGCGCGCGTTGCCGCCTAAGCGAGGAGGGCGCACGGTTGGGCGCCAACCGCCTTCCATGGTCTGATGGAAAACAAACAGCACCCAAAGATGGCTGAAGGCTTCAAGCCCTCGCACCGCTTCTGGCTGATTATAAGGCGGCAAGAGATGCAACTCGCCGCCGCCATCCTGAACTAAGCCAGGCTGGCGCGGTACGGCAAATTTTTCTTTCCACGGCGAACGAATAACGCCGATTTGCGCAAAGGCAAAATCACTCATTGATTGGAAACTTTCAGTGCTGAGCCCTGGCAAATGGCCTGGCGATAGCAGCCTGGCGTGCTGGTGACGATTTCGCATTTATGCAGCAATATCGCGTTCGCTTTCATCCCGGCAGCTTTAATCTGCAGACGCTTACGTGCGGTATTGATATTCGGTGGCGAATCCTGGCGGCTGCTTTGGCAATCATCGGCAGAGACTTCGCCCAGATCGCGGAACGGATTACTGACCAGATCGGTGGCATCGGTATAAATTTTTACCGGTGCAGGACGTGGAGCTGGCTTACGTTCTGGTTGGCTGGATGATTGTTGCGGGCGGGCAGGAGCACTGCTTATTGGGTGATATTCACGGACACACCCGGTTAGCATCAATGCTAACAAGCAGAGCGGTAAAAAACGCATGGCAACATCCTCAGTAGTAAAAAGTGGCGTTATTGAAACAAGGACGGGATTAAATAACAAGTCAGCAAAAAGAAAGGGCGGCCGAAGCCGCCCTGGATGGCATCAAAGGCGAAAATTACCAGCCTTTTACTGCACCACCGTTGAAGATTTTGTTCGCGGCTTCAGAAACTTCATCAGACTGATATGCCTGAACAAATTTCTTCACGTTTTCCGCATCTTTATTATCTTCACGGCTGACGATCAGGTTTACGTAAGGAGAATCTTTATCTTCAACAAAGATGCCATCTTTTGCTGGCGTCAGACCAATCTGGCTGGCGTAAGTGGTGTTGATCACCGCCAGCGCAATCTGCTGATCGTCCAGTGAACGTGGAAGCTGTGGTGCTTCCAGCTCAACAATCTTCAGGTTTTTAGGGTTCTCAACGATATCCAGAGAGGTTGGCAGCAGGCCCACGCCATCTTTCAGTTTGATCAGGCCAACTTTCTGCAGCAGCAGCAGTGAACGACCGAGGTTGGTTGGATCGTTAGGAATCGCAACCTGTGCACCGTTTTGCAGTTCATCCAGTGATTTGATTTTCTTTGAATAGCCGGCAATCGGATAAACGAAGGTGTTACCCACTGGTACAAGCTTGTAGCCACGGTCTTTGATCTGCTGATCCAGATAAGGCTTATGCTGGAAGGCGTTAACATCGATATCGCCTTTGCTTAATGCTTCGTTCGGCAGCACGTAATCGTTAAAGGTCACCAGCTCAACGTCCAGACCGTATTTCTCTTTAGCGACCTTCACTGCGGTTTCAGCAACCTGCTGCTCAGCACCGACAATCACACCCACTTTAATGTGGTTTGGATCTTTAGCTTTCTGATCGCATCCTGCCAGCGCAATTGCGCCAATCAGAGCACCCACAGCGGCAATCTTTTTAAATGTGAAAGACATATCCCTTCCTTAATAGAGGACTATTGATGTTGTTTACTTATTTATGTGACACAGCACGGACAATGCGGTCGCCACAGAATTGAATGAGATACACCAGAACAACCAGCAAAATCAGCACGGTATTCATCACAGTGGCGTTATAGCCAATGTACCCATACTGATAGCCAATCTGACCCAAGCCACCTGCGCCGACCGCGCCGCCCATGGCGGAGTAGCCGACCAGCGTAATCAGAGTAATTGTAGCGGCATTCACCAGACCCGGCAGGGCTTCGGGTAGCAGCACTTTACGTACGATCTGCAGGGGAGTAGCGCCCATCGCGCGTGAGGCTTCAATCAAACCGGTTGGCAGCTCTAACAGCGCATTCTCAACCATACGCGCAATAAAGGGAGCGGCACCCACTGTCAATGGCACGATAGCGGCCTGCAAACCAATGGAGGTGCCGACAATCATGCGCGTGAAGGGAATCATCCACACCAGCAATATAATGAAGGGGATTGAACGGAAGATATTCACCACCGCTGAGAGCACGCGATAGAGTGTGCCATTGGCCAGAATTTGCCCTGGGCGAGTGACATACAGCAGCACGCCGACGGGCAGGCCGAGTACAAAACCAAAGAAACCAGAGACGAAGGTCATCATCAGCGTTTCCCAGACGCCACGCGTCAGTAACCATAGCATCGCTTCAGACATAACCCAGTACCTCTACTTTCACATGATTTTCTTTCAGCCAGGCAATCGCTGCCTGTGTATCTGTTTCACTGCCATCCATCTCGGCCAGCATGATGCCGAACTTCACGCCGCCGGCATAATCCATCTGGGCACTGATGATGTTGTTATTCACATTGAAGCGACGAGCAGCTTCTGACAGCAGCGGCGCATCTACTGATTTGCCGGTGAACTCCAGACGCAACAGCGGGACGCTTTCAGCTGTGGCTTGCGGTGTCATACGTTGCTGGTAATCGTCTGGGATATCCAGATGCAGCGTCGATTGAATGAATTGCTGGGCCAGTGGCGTTTTAGGATGTGAGAACACTTCACTGACGCTGTCTTTCTCAATCAGTTCGCCATTACTGATAACAGCAACCTGGTCGCAGATGCGTTTCACCACATCCATCTCATGAGTGATCAGCAGAATAGTGATCCCCAGACGGCGGTTGATGTCTTTTAATAATTCTAAGATGGAACGTGTGGTTGCTGGGTCGAGGGCGCTGGTGGCTTCATCACACAACAAAACTTTTGGATTAGTGGCCAGCGCACGCGCAATCGCCACACGCTGTTTTTGCCCACCGGAAAGATTCGCAGGCCAGCTGTCGTGCTTATCTGCCAGCCCAACTAACTCCAGCAGTTCAGTCACGCGGTTTTTGATCTGCTCACGTGATAAGTTGCCTAATTCGAGCGGCAGCGCAACGTTACCGGCGACGGTACGTGAGTTCATTAAATTGAAGTGCTGGAAAATCATGCCAATCTGGCGGCGTGCCAGCGTCAGTTTTGAGGAGGAGAGAGCAGTCATATCCTGACCATCAACCAGAACGCGTCCTGATGTCGGACGCTCAAGCAAGTTAACGCAGCGGATCAGCGTACTTTTACCGGCACCGGAAGAACCGATGACGCCATAAATCTGTCCAGCAGGCACGTGCAGGCTGACGTTGGAAAGCGCCTGAATGGTGCGTGAACCTTGCTGGAACACTTTGGTAATGTTTTCGAGTTTAATCATTAGTTTAATAGTTATCGTGTTGCGTTGTCCGTGGTGTATCGGGTTTCACGCGATCGCGCTGCGTGAAATTTGGATGGATGTTAAGGCATCCAGACGGCTAAATCAATCGAAGTCATTCAATCTGCCATTCTCTCTATATATGCAATCATGCGATACTGTGCGGCATTATTTGCAGCAGGAGTTTCTACGTGTCGAACAAAGTCCCCGCTATTTTTCTAGATCGTGATGGCACCCTGAATGTCGATCATGGTTATGTTCACGAAATCGATAATTTTGAATTCATCGATGGCACCATTGAAGCGTTGCAGGCGCTAAAGAAGATGGGCTTCGCGCTAGTACTGGTGACCAACCAGTCCGGTATTGCGCGTGGCATGTTTACCGAAGACCAGTTTATGCAGCTCACCGAATGGATGGATTGGTCGCTGGCGGATCGTGATGTCGATCTTGATGGCATCTATTTCTGTCCTCATCTGCCAGATGCAACAGTAGAAGAGTATCGCCAGGTATGTGATTGCCGTAAGCCGCAGCCGGGTATGCTGCTCTCTGCGCAGAAGCATCTGAATATCGATATGGCTGCTTCTTATATGGTCGGTGACAAAATAGAAGATATGCAGGCAGCCGCAGCAGCAGGTGTGGGCACTAAAGTGTTGGTGCGTACGGGTAAGCCAGTTACCGCTGATGGCGAAAATGCAGCAGATTGGGTGCTTAATAGCCTGTCAGAGCTGCCTGGACGCATTAAAAAGGGCTGATTTAGGCGGTTTTGTGCAATTTTCAAGCGAACGAATAAAAACTTGAAAATTGCCCTTGCGCTTCCTCAGAACCTGCCTATAATGCGCCACCACTGAGACGGCAAAGCGGCAACGCAGACGGCTCAGCAGGGAGTGAAGTAATTCACCCCGCCGGAGAAAAACGCTGAAAA